>NC_015186.1:1962857-2290000 GCF_000202835.1 Acidiphilium multivorum AIU301 | reverse complement strand
CGGTGGGTGCTAAGGTCCATCGTCGAGAGGGAAACAGCCCAGACCACCAGCTAAGGTCCCCAAATTGTGGCTAAGTGGGAAAGGATGTGGGAATTCCAAAACAACCAGGAGGTTGGCTTAGAAGCAGCCATCCTTTAAAGAAAGCGTAATAGCTCACTGGTCTAATAGAAATCCTGCGCCGAAAATGTAACGGGGCTAAAGCCACATACCGAAGCTGTGGGTGCATGGAAACATGCGCGGTAGCGGAGCGTTCCGTAGGCCTGTGAAGGGAGATGGGGTGACCCCTCCTGGAGGTATCGGAAGTGCGAATGCTGACATGAGTAGCGACAAACAGAGTGAGAAACTCTGTCGCCGAAAGTCCAAGGGTTCCTGCGCAAGGTTAATCCGCGCAGGGTGAGCCGGCCCCTAAGGCGAGGGCGAAAGCCGTAGTCGATGGGAAGGGGGTGAATATTCCTCCGCCTGCTGGAAGTGACGAATGCGAGATGTTGTCTGTCCTTATCGGATTGGGCAGGCTTTTTGAGCATTCCGGGAAATAGCTCCAGCGTATAGACCGTACCCTAAACCGACACAGGTGGACTGGTAGAGTATACCAAGGCGCTTGAGAGAACGATGTTGAAGGAACTAGGCAAATTACTCGCGTAACTTCGGGATAAGCGAGACCCGTATGTGGGCAACCATGTGCGGGTGGCACAAAAGAGGGGGTAGCGACTGTTTAGTAAAAACACAGGGCTCTGCGAAGTCGAGAGACGACGTATAGGGTCTGACGCCTGCCCGGTGCCGGAAGGTTAAGAGGAGAGGTGCAAGCCTTGAATTGAAGCCCCGGTAAACGGCGGCCGTAACTATAACGGTCCTAAGGTAGCGAAATTCCTTGTCGGGTAAGTTCCGACCTGCACGAATGGCGTAACGACTTCCCCACTGTCTCCAGCATCGGCTCAGCGAAATTGAATTCCCCGTGAAGATGCGGGGTACCCGCGGTCAGACGGAAAGACCCTATGAACCTTTACTGCAGCTTTGCAGTGGCATCAGAAGAGTGCTGTGTAGGATAGGCGGGAGGCATTGAAACCGGGGCGCTAGCTTCGGTGGAGCCAACCTTGAAATACCGCCCTGCGCGCTTTTGATGTCTAACCGCGGCCGGTTATCCCGGTCCGGGACCCTGCATGGTGGGCAGTTTGACTGGGGCGGTCGCCTCCTAAAGAGTAACGGAGGCGCGCGATGGTGGGCTCAAGCCGGTCGGACATCGGCTGTTGAGTGCAATGGCATAAGCCCGCCTGACTGCGAGAGCGACAGCTCGAGCAGAGACGAAAGTCGGCCATAGTGATCCGGTGGTTCCACGTGGAAGGGCCATCGCTCAACGGATAAAAGGTACTCTAGGGATAACAGGCTGATCTCCCCCAAGAGTCCACATCGACGGGGAGGTTTGGCACCTCGATGTCGGCTCATCACATCCTGGGGCTGGAGCAGGTCCCAAGGGTTCGGCTGTTCGCCGATTAAAGTGGTACGTGAGCTGGGTTTAGAACGTCGTGAGACAGTTCGGTCCCTATCTGCCGTGGGTGTTGGAGACTTGAGAGGATTTGTCCCTAGTACGAGAGGACCGGGATGAACATACCTCTGGTGCATCGGTTGTCACGCCAGTGGCACAGCCGAGTAGCTAAGTATGGACGGGATAACCGCTGAAAGCATCTAAGCGGGAAACCCACCTCAAAACTAGGTCTCCCCGAGGGTCGTGACAGACCATCACGTTGATAGGCCGGGTGTATAAGCGCGGTAACGCGCTCAGCTAACCGGTACTAATCACCCGATAGAACTTGAATATCTCAACCACCCCCACCATGCACAAACACCAACACAACTCACACAACACACCAAATCCACACCAGCCCAGAAACAACGATAGGCTGGACGACCTGGTGGCCATTGCGGGGAGCCTGCACCCGATCCCATCCCGAACTCGGCCGTGAAAATCCCCAGCGCCCATGGTACTGTGCCTCAAGGCACGGGAGAGTAGGTCGCCGCCAGGTCCTCCAGCCTATCGTAACCTCATCCACCGCGGGGTGGAGCAGCCCGGTAGCTCGTCAGGCTCATAACCTGAAGGTCACAGGTTCAAATCCTGTCCCCGCAACCACCATTACCGAACTCGCGAACAAACCAGATACACCCGCGCCCACTCGCGCGGCTTTTGACGCTCTGGAACCGGGCTCCAGCGCCAGCCCAACCATCGCCGCCAGTGCGCCCGTCAGCACAATCTTCGGCAGAGAGCGGGTATCGTCGCCATCAGGCGGTGACACGTCGACGCGCTCGATCAGCGCGCGAACCGCTTCCAGCGCCGCGGTGCCGCCATCCTCGCGGGTGAGGGCGGCATGAAGGTCGGTCACCCGCTCGCGATAGGTCTCCGCCAGGTTCGGATGCAGCAACGGTAACGAAATCCCGGCGGTCTCGATCTGCCGGGTCAGTTCCGCCTTCCGCGCCTCCAGCGTGTCGAGCTTCTGTTGCAGCCCCGGTGCACGCATCCCCTCCGCAATCGCATCGATCAGGCCATCCAGTTTGCGGGTGACACTCTCCAGTTCGCGCTTATGCGACGCGAGGGCGGCTGAGCGTTCGGAATTGAGCCGGTTATACTCGGCCGTGTATTCCGCCACGAACTCCGCGACGTGCTCGGGCTGCATCAGCTGGTGGCGCAGCGCATCCAGAATCAGGCTCTCGAGCTCGCTCCGCCGGATACCGCGCCGGTTGTCGCAGGTGCCCTGCTTCCGCGCGGCGGTGCAGGAGAGATAATCCTGGCCGACGGCGCCGAAGCTGCCACCGCAGCCGCCGCAGAACACCTTGCCCGTGAGTACGTGCTTCGCCCGGCGCCGCTCATGAAAGACCGCGCGGTCGATCTTGTACGCGCCCGACGCGATACGCACCGCGGCCAGGCGCTGCTGCACACAATCCCAAAGGTCCTGGTCGACGATCCGCAGATGCGGAACCTCCTCACGCACCCATTCCGTGGTTGGGTTCATCCGCGAGACGCGTTTGCCGGTGGCCGGATCCTTTATGTAGTGCATCCGGTTCCAGACCTGGACGCCAATGTAAAGTTCGTTGCGCAAGATGCCGGTGCCGCGGTTCGCATGTCCCCGAATCGTCGTGTCCTGCCAGGCACGCCCATTGGGTCCCGGGATTTTTGCGCCGTTCAGCGTCTTGGCAATGGCAATCGGGCTCGCACCCTCTGCCGCCATCGTGAAAATCCGGCGGACGACCGCCGCTTCGGCCTCGTTGATCGCCCGTTCGCCGCGGATCGGCTCGCCCTTGTGGTCGGTGCGGCGGACCACGTCATAGCCATAGGCGCGTCCGCCGGCAGAGAGGCCCGCCTCTACCCGGCCGAGTAGCCCGCGATGCGTCTTCTGGGCCAGATCCTTCAGGGCCAGCGCGTTCATCGTGCCCTTGAGGCCGATATGCATCTCGTTGATCTCGCCCTCGGAGATCGTCACGATCGAAACACCGGCAAAGCGCAGGCGCTTGTAGAGAGCGGCAATGTCCTCCTGGTCGCGGGAAAGCCGGTCCAGCGCCTCGGCCAGCACCACGTCGAACCGGCGCCGGCCGGCGTCCTCCATCAGTGCCTGAATGCCGGGACGGAGCATCGACGCACCCGAGATCGCTCGGTCCGAGTAGCTCTCCACTACCGTCCAGCCCTCGCGCTCAGCCCGCGCCCGGCAGATCCGCAGCTGGTCCTCCACCGACGCATCACTCTGCAAGTCAGTGGAATACCTCGCATACAAGGCTACTCGCACAGCCATCACCCGACTCCAGGGCAAATTGTGGAATGACGAAACCTACCATGCCAACGTCGCCGTGAAAGCCAGAATATAGCCATCCCACGCGGAACCGCCGGGCCACACCCGCAAGCGAACGCTCCCGGCTCCCGGCGGAACAGCGGATACCGAACTATTGCAAGAGCTTGAACAGCATGTCGGCACAGTCCGGGATGGGCCGGATGCGGATTCCGGAGAATTCGCCGGAGACTGCCCTTCCGCTATTGAGCCAGCGCTGATGACCGAGGGAAGACCCCGGGGCGTCGGAGGCAGGCGGGATGAACCCGAACTCCGGGTTCACTTCGGCAATGCCCCTGCGGTTCACGGCTCCGGGGAGTTGCTTTAAGAACCCCCGACAATTCCGGCTACCGAGGACCCATGATTCGTCTGGATAATATCAGCAAGCAGAACGGCACCCGCCTGATTTTTGTCGAGGCGTCGGCTGCCTTGCAGCGGGGTGAGAAGATTGGCCTTGTTGGCCCCAATGGTGCCGGGAAGTCCACGCTGTTTCGCATGATCAGCGGTCAGGAGCCTCCCGACGAGGGCAACATCCTCATCGATCGCGGCATCAGCATTGGCTTGTTCAGCCAGGATGTCGGCGAGATGGCGGACCGCAGCGCCGTGGCCGAGGTGATCGTAGGTGCCGGGCCAGTGAGCGAGGTGGGCGAGGAGCTGGCAAAGCTGGAAGCCGCTCTGGCCGATCCCGACAAGGCTGACCAGTTGGACGCCATCCTGGAACGCTATGGCGAGGTCCAGGCGCGCTTTGAGGAGCTGGGCGGCTACGCGCTGGAGGGCAAGACGCGCGAGGTGCTCGACGGCCTCGGCTTCAGCCAGGAGATGATGGACGGCGACGTGGGCCTGCTCTCTGGCGGCTGGAAGATGCGCGTGGCACTCGCGCGAATTCTGCTCATGCGCCCGGACGTGATGCTGCTGGACGAGCCGAGCAACCATCTGGACCTGGAGAGCCTCATCTGGCTTGAGCAATTCCTCGCCGGTTACGACGGCGCGCTGATGATGACATCGCACGACCGCGAATTCATGAACTGCATCATCAACAAGGTCATCGAGATCGACGGTGGCAATCTCACCAGCTTCTCCGGCGACTATGAGTTCTACGCCCGCCAGAGCGCCCTGAATGAGAGGCACCAGCAGGCGCAGTTCGAGCGCCAGCAGGCGACGCTCGCCAAGGAGATCGCGTTCATCGAGCGTTTCAAGGCCCGTGCCTCGCACGCCGCGCAAGTGCAGAGCCGAGTGAAGAAACTGGACAAGATCGACCGCGTGGAGCCACCCAAGCGGCGCCAGGCCATCGCCTTCGAGTTCCGCCCAGCCCCGCGCTCGGGTGATGACGTAGCCAAACTGCGTGGCGTCTCCAAGCGCTATGGCAGCAAGGTGATCTATGACGGGCTCGAATTGCTGATCCGCCGCAAGGAGCGCTGCTGCGTGCTCGGCGTGAATGGTGCGGGCAAATCCACGCTGCTGAAGCTGGTAACCGGCAACACTTCACCCGATACCGGCACGGTGACGCTGGGGGGCAGCGTGAAGATGGGTTACTTCGCCCAGCACGCCATGGACCAGCTGGACGGCGACGCCACAATCTTCGCAACACTCGACGCTGCCTTCCCGCATGCGGGCCAGGGTAGCCTGCGTACGCTCGCCGGGGCGTTCGGGTTCTCAGGTGACGAGGTGGAAAAGCGCTGCCGCCAGCTCTCGGGTGGGGAGAAGGCGCGGCTCGTCATGGCCCTGATGCTCTACGATCCGCCAAATTTCCTGGTCCTTGACGAGCCGACCAACCATCTCGACCTCGCGACGAAAGAGATGCTTATCACCGCGCTCTCGAACTACGAGGGCACCATGTTGTTCGTCTCGCATGATCGCCACTTCCTCGCCAGGCTCTCGAACCGGGTATTGGAGCTCACCCGGGAAGGCATCCATGACTATGACGGCGGATATACCGAATACGTGGCCCGCACGGGCCAGGAGGCACCCGGTCTGCACGGGTGAGCAAGGCCCGGGGGGTTGGGCCGGGAGCAGGCGGGCAGGTTTGGTATGGCGTACCGACAAGGCCGCCATCTCAACTGATCCACCGCGACAATATGCTTTGTCGCTAAAATCCTAAGTTACGCGACACACCCGGTCCGGGTAAAAACGACCCAACGATGTCATTCACAAAACGGGAATGGTCTTCGGAAAGCGGACTCTGTGCCGATCGCTGGAGGGCAGGCACCTGGGCCGAGCGAGTTGATGCAAGAATCTACACCTGAGCATCGTCGCCCGTCCCTTTAACGCGTGGCGCTTATCCAATACGACCCTCTGAAGGGCTATCGGGGAGCCTCCCATCTTAGAGGGGGGCATAGTTCGCTAGCTAGGTTTGGCGGTAATCTCCAAGGGCACTTACGGACGGGCGACCTCCAAAGGAGTTTCATGCCAGCCGACATGCTGGTGAGCTCAGTGCCGTTGTCGCTGACCACCATGAGCGGGCGCGCCCCGCGCTCAGTGATCGCCATATCCAACTCGCGTGCCACCCGGGCGCCCGAAATTGACGTGTCGGCGATCAAGCGAACGCATTCGCGGCTGAAATCGTCCACGACGGCGAAGATCCGAAACCTGCGCCCGCATGTCAGGGCGTCGGAGACGAAATCCAGCGACCAGCGCTGATTGCAGCCCTGCGGAATGGTCATCGGAGATCGTGTGCCCAAGGCCCGCTTTCGCCCGCCGCGACGGCGAACCTGAAGGCGTTCTTCGCGGTAAAGGCGCCGAAACTTCTTGTGGTTCATGGAAATTCCTTCGCGGCTGAGCAGCCAGTGCAGGCGCCGATAGCCAAATCGACGGCGCTCGCCCGCAAGCACGCGCATGCGTTCGCGAGCCTCCGCATCATCCGGGCGGCGGCTTTGATACCGCACCGTGGTCCGATCCACGCCCAGCGCATCGCAGGCCCGGCGTTGGCTCACCTCGAACAGGGTCCGAAGGTGAGCTACCGCCTCCCGCTTATGGCTGGGCGCTAGAATTTTATGGAATGGCCCGCCCCTTTCCCGCTTGTAGAGTAATCTGCCGGGGGCCAACGGAAGAAAGGGAGGCAGGCAATGAAGACAGAGATCGCGGTTTTAGGGATTGATCTGGGCAAGAACAGCTGCAGCCTTGCGGGACTGGATGGGACTGGTGCGGTGATCAAACGGCGGCGGATGCGACCGGAGACCGTGGTGACGTTCACGAAGGAGTTGCCGCCTTGCGTGATAGCGATGGAGGCGTGCTGCGGCGCTCATCATCTTGCCCGTCTTCTCGCGGCGCAGGGACACGACGTCCGGCTGATGTCGCCGGAATACGTGCGCCCTTATGTGAAGGCGCAGAAGAACGATGATCGCGATGCCGAGGCGATTGCGGAGGCGGCAACACGGCCAACGATGCGTTTTGTGTCCATGAAAACGGAGGAGCAGCTTGACATGCAGACCCTGCATCGGGCGCGTGACCGGCTGGTCGGTGAACGGACGGCGCTGATCAACCAGTTGCGAGCGATCCTGTTGGAGCGCGGGGTTACGGTGCCGCAGGGGCGGAGCAAGCTCGAGCGGTCCCTGATCGAGATGTTCGATGGCGATGAAGCCGAGCCACCGGCGACATTGACGCCGCGGCTGCGGGCGCTGATTGCCGACATGCGGGCCGAATGGCGTGAGCTGGATCGGCGGATCACCGCTTTTGAGGACGAATTTGTCGCTCGCACGCGCGAGGACGAAGCGGCACGCCGGCTGATCAGCATTCCCGGGATCGGCGTGATGAACGCGACCGCGCTGATTGCCGCGATCGGCAACGGTGAGACGTTCAGCCGGGGCCGCGATCTTGCTGCCTGGCTTGGTCTGGTGCCGCGGCAGATCACGACAGGAGGCCGACCGCGGCTGGTCGGGATCAGCAAGCGCGGCAACAAGTATCTGCGCAAGCTGCTGATCCATGGTGCTCGCGCCGCTCTTCCCAGTCTGTTGACCAGCTCAACGCCGCTCGGCGGCTGGCTGCGCGGGCTCACCGCTCGGGTCCACAAGAATGCAGTGGTTGTCGCACTGGCCAACAAGCTGGCGCGGATCGCTTGGGCGGTACTGAGAAACGGCGGCACGTTTGATGCCAGGTCCGCATCAGGGATGGCATGATTAGCCGGCTAATGATCTCGCTAACTTGATAGCCGGTCATGATGTTTGCGGGTGGTGGAATGAAGATGGCCTGACAGTCGACCGGCGTTTCGGGAACCTGCTTCAAAAAATGGCGCGCTTGATGCCGTGAATTTTATGAGGACCGGATCGCGCGGATCTCCATCTTGGCCGGGAGCTTGCTCCGAGGCCGGATACGTTGACGCAGACTGGTCAGTTCATCGAAAATACCACTTGCAGACGGGGCGGGCCATACGTTTTTGACGCAATTTCCTTGAGCATGGCGTTGTCCAGCACGGCGTCCGCCAACAGCCGCTTGAGCCGAGCGTTCTCGTCTTCCAGCTGTTTGAGCCGCCGGGCGTCCGAGACTTCCAACCCGCCGAATTTAGCCTTCCACTTGTAAAACGTCGCAGAGCTGATCCCGTGTCGACGGCAGACCTCCGCCGTCGACATCCCCGACTCCTGCTCTTTGAGGATGCCGATGATCTGTTCCTCGCTAAACCGACCGCTCTTCATCTCGTTCGTCTCCCTGATGGGGCGGACTCTACTCATTCCTGGAGGAAATCCACGGGCTCAGACCACGCACTGATATTGGTTAAATCCGTCCACGCGGCCTAGGGCATGTGGGGATTTAGGATTCCCATTTGGGGGTGGCTGTGATTATGGGATGGCCCGCCCCTCTCGTGGCGATCTGGTAGGATCGCCGCTGGTTTGGAGAGAGGAGCAGACCGATGGATATCATGATTCTCGGCATCGATCTTGGGAAGAACTCTTGCAGCGTGGTGGGCATGGACGCCGCCGGCCGGGTTGTTTTGAGGCGGAGACTTCGGCGGGGAACGTTGGAAAGTTTCGTTGGCGAGCTTGGGTCGTGCATTGTGGCAATGGAAGCATGTTGCGGCGCTCATCACCTCGGGCGGATTTTCGCCGCGCGGGGCCACGAGGTGCGGCTGATGTCGCCGGAATATGTCCGTCCGTACGTGAAGGCGCAGAAGAACGATGATCTCGACGCGGAGGCGATCGCAGAGGCTGCGACGCGGCCAACGATGCGTTTCGTGCCTGTGAAGAGCCAGGACCAATCTGATCTCCAGGCTTTGCACCGAGCCCGGGAGCGCCTCGTCTCGGAACGGACGGCGCTGATCAATCACTTGCGGGCGTTGCTGCTGGAGCGAGGGATCGTCGTTCCGCAAGGCCGGAGGAAACTGGAAGCCGAGCTTGAGACATTGGCCGAAGATGGCGGTTTTGCCGCGTTGAGCCCGCGCATCCGGACGTTGATCGAAGATCTTCGGGCGGAATGGCGTTCACTCGACCAGAGGATCACCGGCTTCGACGCCGAGTTCGTTCAGTTGGCTCGTGACGACGTGGCTGTGCGACGTTTGACCAAAATCCCAGGAATTGGAACGATAAACGCTACGGCGCTGGCGGCGGCGGTCGGCGAGGCGCATGCATTCAAACGTGGGCGGGACATGGCGGCGTGGCTGGGGCTCGTTCCACGGCAAATGACAACGGGTGGAAAACCGCGCCTGCTCGGCATCAGCAAACGCGGCAATCGTTATTTGCGGAAGAACTTGATCCATGGCGCACGAGCGGCGCTGCCTTATCTTGTCGAACGCGATACGCCGTTGGGCCGCTGGGCGCGGGGATTGCTCGATCGAGCGCATAAGAACGTGGTCGTAGTCGCGCTGGCCGCGAAGCTGGCTCGGATTGCATGGGCCGTTTTGGCGCACGGTTGCGATTACGACGCCCAATTCGAAGCGGCGGCTGCGGCCGCATGACGGAATCGCCCGAACAGCGCTCACAGTTGGGCGCGAAAGGGCAGTCGATGTCTGCGTGAGGTGAAAGGAAGATGGCCTGACAGTCGAACGGCGGCTTGAAAACCTGACGCAGTGAACGGCCTCCGAGGCCGGTGTGATTATGAGGATCAGGCCGCGCGGATCTCCATCTTGGCCGGGTTCGAAGCCCGAGACCGGATACGTTGAAGCAGACTGATTAGAGCCAGATGAAAATCACCCCTTGCGGACGGGGCGGGCCATACGTTCACGCTGTGAATGGAACGATTTGTACTGACGGACGCCCAATGGGCGAGGATAGAACCGCATTGTCTTGGCAAGGCGAGTGACCCTGGCCGCAGCGGCCGGGACAATCGGCTGTTTCTGGAAGCGGTGCTTTGGATTGTCCGTACTGGCAGTCCGTGGCGTGATCTGCCTTCGATGTTTGGCAACTGGAGCACGGCCTACCGCCGGTTCAACGACTGGCGCCGCGCTGATGTTTTCAAACGGATTTTCGACGCGGTATCTGATGAACCCGACATGGAATACGCCATGGTCGACGCCACGATCGTCAAGGTCCACCGTCACGGCCAGGGCGCAAAAGGGGGACTCAAAGCCAGGCCATAGGCCGTTCCAAAGGTGGCATGACAACCAAAATTCTGGCGCTGACGGATGCCTTGGGCAACCTTGTGCGCTTTCGTCTCATGCCGGGCAATCGCTATGACAGCATCGAGGTCCCGCCACTGATCGACAACGTCGAATTCGGTGGATTGATCGCAGACAAGGCATTCGACAGCAACGCTCTGGTCGCAGAACTCAACGAAAGAGGCGCCAGGATCGTCATTTCCCAGCACCCGGCCCGGGCACTGAAGCTGAAAATCGACCACGAAACCTACAAATGGCGTCATCTGATCGAGAATTTCTTCTGCAAGCTCAAGGAGTTCAAACGCATCGCCCTGCGCGCCTGCAAAACAGACCAGAGCTTCCAGCCAATGATCCACCTCGCCGCAGATCGCGTCCCTGGTGGTGGTGTAGGAGACCGCTGATCAGCCTGCCGGCGTGACCGTTGAGTGTCTGACGGCGGCGGGCTGATTGGCGGCCATCGCGGGGATTTTGGGTAGGGTTGGGTTGCGAACAACAACTCTGACCGGGAGATCCCCACGATGACCAATGACAAGATCGCGCTTCGTGACCTGCTTGAGAAGGGTTCGGACGCCGGCTTTCTGCGCGAGATGATCGGCTTTGCGGCGCAGCGGCTGATGGAACTCGAGACCGAGGAGCTCTGTGGTGCGGCGCATGGCGAACGGACCGCCGAACGGCGCAACCAGCGCAACGGCTATCGCGACCGGGACTGGCAGACCCGGGCCGGCACTGTCGAGCTGCGGATCCCGAAGCTGCGGCGGGGCAGCTACTTTCCGGCGTTCCTGGAGCCGCGGCGGATGGCGGAGAAGGCGCTGACCGCGGTGATCCAGGAAGCCTACGTCCAGGGCATATCGACCCGGTCGGTCGACGACCTGGTCAAGGCAATGGGAATGGAGGGGATCAGCAAGAGCCAGGTCTCCCGCCTCTGTTCCGAGATCGACGAGCGGGTCCAGGCATTCCTCGAGCGGCCGCTGGAGGGCGACTGGCCGTATGTCTGGCTTGATGCCACCTACGTCAAAGCCCGCCGCGGTCACCATATCGTCTCTGTCGCGGTGATCATCGCGGTCGGCGTCAACAGCGATGGAAGGCGCGAGGTGCTCGGCATGACCGTCGGCCATAGCGAAGCCGAACCCTTCTGGGTCGAGTTCCTGCGCAGCCTTGCGCGGCGGGGTCTGCGCGGGGTTAAGCTCGTCGTCTCCGATGCGCACGAGGGGCTGAAGGCCGCGATCAGCAAGATACTCGGCGCCACCTGGCAACGCTGTCGGGTTCATTTCATGCGCAACGCGCTGGCCTATGCCGGCAAGACCCAGCGGCGCATCGTCGCCGCCTGGATCGGCACCGCCTTCGCCCAGAACGATGCCGAAGCCGCCCGCAAGCAATGGCGCGAGGTTGCCGATCAGGCCCGGCCACGGGTTCCAAAACTCGCCGCCCTGATGGACGATGCCGAAGCCGATGTTCTCGCCTACATGAACTTCCCAGCCCAGCACCGCGCCAAGCTGCACAGCACGAACCCACTCGAACGCCTCAATGGCGAAATCAAGCGCCGCAGCGATGTCGTCGGCATCTTCCCCAACGAGGCCGCCGTCGTGCGCCTCATCGGCGCCCTGCTCCTCGAGCAAAACGACGAATGGGCCGTCCAGCGCGCCCGCTACATGACACTGGAAACCATCGCCACGGTAAGCAATACTGATCCCGTCAGCCTGCCGCCCATGGCAGCCTGACAGAGCAGCCAACCCTGCTCAGGAGACCCGCTCCTACACCACAACACGGGACACGATCTCGCCGCAGCCGTCATCAACTCACGATGAATCCCCACAAACCCTAGAATCTCAGGGGTGATGGGGATCACGTCAGCTTGTTTTTGTGTTAATCAAATCCCGCACCAGCGTCATGTCCGGCGCGCGCGGGTCCAGGCCGGGCTTGGGCGCAGGGAGCGGTGGTTTTTCTGCTGGGTAAGGCCGCCAGCCACCAAACACGGGAAGGGCTACGCGAGTTCTTTCGTTTCCGCCATTCGGAACGTGAGGATTATTGAAATGTATGAGTTGTGTCGGATCAAGCCAGGCCGGGTAATCCTTCTTCGACACGGGCAGTTCTATCTCGCTGCGGCGCAGTTTTTCCGCTATGTCGGCGAATTGTTCTAGCGCCTCTCGCTCGACGGGCAGAAGTTTAGCCGCCGGAACATGTTTCGTCACTAGCGCAATAAAATCCTCAATCTGCGCCACAACCACCGGATAATGGCGCGACTTAATTAAACCGGGGCCTTCGAGTATTGTGTCTAATTCTCCTAGCTTTTTGTGTATTTCAGGAGTCTCACTTACAGAATGATCGCCAATGACATAGGTTAATGTCCCAATATAAGATCTGTCCACCGGTATCGGTAGGCGCTGTGCTTCAATCTCCTGCTTGAGCCAGAGCAGTTGGTATACGATCCGGCCATAGAAATTATCGTTGGCCGGAGGATGTGCCTTGAAAGCATCGAGCAGAAAGATGATGCGCTCCATGGCATCAGCATATTCTTCTTCAATGCCAGGGCCGATGATTTCGGACGTAATCGGGATCATATTACGGAGAGACCTTTATAAGAGAGGTAATGGCTCCAGCAGGAGGTGTAACCTGTGTTCCACCGCCATCGAGCATGAGCATGCCATTGGTGATCGAACCGTCCGGATGGGTAAGCGCAAAATTCTCGAAGGCCGGGCCGATTGTCGCACTCTGCCCGGTTCCCCCGGTGGATACCACTCCCTGATATATTGCATTCGCCTGATTGGCACAGGGCAGCGCCAGATATATTTTTATGCCTGCGCTGTTCAATTCGCCTGTACTCGGATTTCTGTATTTGGACATGACATCATTGAAGCCATTCTGGTCCAGATAATACGCACTGTTGGGGCTAGGCGCGTACCCATCCGATCCAATTTTATACATAGTTTCACCGTCAACAACGGGTCGGGGTGTGAAATTCCCACCGCTATTGATGACTTGCCGGGCGTCAGTTTCCGAATAGCCAAGTTTTTGCAGAGCATCGTAGGCCGACTGATCACTGTCAGTCATTGCACCTGTTTTAACATTTTTCAAATTCTCGAATTTTGACCAGGTGGCCGGGGATGTCTTCCTTTCCTGATACGCCGCCAGAACCTGCTGGCGTGGGGATTTGGGAGGTAGGGGCTCATCTTCTGCCTCTGGCGCCTTGGGTTTCACCTCATGCACGCGCCTGACGATTTCGCGGAGCAGGACGAGGAGGCCCAGCGAGACCAGCGCCGCCGCGGCGAGTTTGGCGGCGAGTTTGATGTCATCTTCCGTGCGGGCGTGACCGGCCTTGACCACCGCCTCGGCGAAATCCTTCCCGGCAATCAGCCCCGCCCAGCCGAACTGCCACCAGGCAAGCCCGGCAATCATGCCGTCCACGATCGCATCCGCCCCCGGCACCGCCTGCACGACCGCGATCCCGCCGAAGAATAGCGCCATCACCGCAAGGTTCTGCGGCGTCAGGAATGCCTCGAATTCCGCCCTGGCCGCTTCGGTCAGATATTCGGGGATCGCCTCGAACATGGCGACCACTTTCTGCCCACCGCTCCAGCCGGACACCGGGCCGCGGCCCGGTAGGATCCCGCTACCCGCATCGCCGCGGATCATGCTGCGATGCGGGTCTCTCACGAAACGGAAGACCGCAAGCGCGCCTTGGCGGACATCCTCCTGCAACTGCCGGATCAGGAGTGCCCGCGGGACCTCCTGACGTTCGTTCCGCCAGGCCGCGTAGAAGCGACGGATCGCCGCAAGATTGCCCGGATGACTGAAAAATGGCGTGCCGCCCTGGCGCATGGTGTCGAGCATCTGCTCGAATTCAAGCCGGCCGAGGGTATCCGACCCCTGATACGCCTGGAACCGATAGACATCCCTCGTCTCCGCCGAGGTCGGCAGGACGAGATAGACAGTGTGGAGGCTCCGCAGTTCAAGATGGAGTGCTTGCGGATGGGGTATTGCCATCCAGGGGCGCGGTCCAGGTGAGCCTGAAAGTGCATTTCCCATTCGCGCCATCATAGACGATCATTGCAGAAGTCGGTTCATGCATAAACCCGTGATTTCGAGATGAAATCTAATCGCCGGGATAAGCAGAACTTTCAGGCGAGTCACTGAGGCAGCATGGTGTCATTCCGTAAGGCAGCGCGATTTGACGCGTGACTCGGGTGTTTCTTCACGGACCAGAATCGACCCAATGCAGCTTAACGATGAATGTCTGCTTTATCCAGCCCACGCCAGACAGCGGACAAGCGGTTATCCCCCCATGGCGGTCGACCGCCGACCGTCCGCGAGTGTCAGCTCCGGAGCATGCCCTCATGATGGCTGGACGACTGGGAAGGGCGCTGAGTGTCTGTAGCGTGTTTGTGATGTTCCCAGAACGACAAAACCCCTCGTCCTGAGTTGGGACGAGGGGGCGTTGTCATGTGGTTGAGTTCGGATCGATGAGGGCGAGGAGGTGCTTGCCGCTGGCGATGGCGCGGTTGCCGCGGTTTTCCACGAGGCGGCAGGCATGGCGGATGGCGCTCATGTTGTCGCGGCGGATGCGGGCGGCGGTTGCGGTGTCCATGGCATCGGCGGGGTCCTCGCCTTCGCCGCCGAGCATGGCGGCGAGGACGTCGAGCGTGTGCATCGCGAACTCGAGTGTATCGAGATCCGTGCTGAGCTGATCGCGGATGGCGTTCAGGCGCGCGGAATCGGTGGGCATGGCAACGATTGCCGTGCCCGGTGTGACCGGTTCGGTCATGGTGGTCTCCTGATGATATGGTTGGGGAATGGCGTGGCCGGGATCGGATCCCGGCGCAGACAGGGCCGGAGGAGCGTTTAGGTGGTTTCTCCCCGGCGACGCCAGGATGACTATCTGCTCACCAGATGTGGGAATATAATCAAGTATTTCAATATGTTATAGAAATATTCGTGCGATATTTGCTCTAAATGTCGAGCAATTCATTCCCTCCGCCGCCTGATCTTCGCCAGCCGCGCGTGGTTGTTCGCCGCCTGGGTCGCGGCGAGCATCTCGGCATGGAAGAATTCGGTGGCGATGATGGCATTGGCCCGGTTGTAGTGCTCGGCCGCGACCGCCTCGCTGATGTCGAGCACGGCGCGGGCGAGGCCGGGCTCGGCGCGATTGACCAGGGGTGTTGTGGTGCCGAGCGCGTGGCGGAACCGGTGCGGCCCGATCGCGACGCCGAGCAGGGCTTTGGACCGAACCCGGACAAGCTTCTGTCAACGGCGGATCAAAACCAGACTGGCGTGGCGGCGTAAAAACCAGCCACTGGATTGTGACGTGACGGATATGAGAACGGCCCCTGCAGGGGCCGTTCTCATATCCGCAGCCTGCTTGGCGGTGGGTATCAGCTGTCGTTGATTTCGCCGGTCTCTGGATCATGAGGCAGGTCGTCACCGGCCTTTTCGATACCCTTCCGGCGCCGGACGCGGGATTGCTTCAGGCGGTAGCTTTCGCCGTTCATCTCCAGGATCTGGACGTGGTGCGTGAGACGATCGAGCAGCGCGCCGGTCAGCCGTTCGGCGCCAAACACGCTCGTCCAGTCCTCGAAGGGCAGGTTCGAGGTGTCGATGGTCGAGCCGCGCTCGTGCCTCTGGCTGAATACCTCGAACAGCAATTCTGCTCCGGCCCGCGAGAACGGCACATAACCCAGTTCATCGATGATCAGGAGTTTGAGACTGGCAAGCGGCGCCCGCAGTCTCAGCAAACGGCGCTCGTCCCGCGCCTCCATCAGCTGGTGCACCAGGCCGGCCGCCGTCATGAACCCCACGGACAGTCCGCGCTGGCAGGCCGCCAGACCAAGAGCCAGGGCGACATGCGTCTTGCCGGTGCCGGCATTTCCCAGAGCGATGATGTTGTCGCAGCGCGCCAGATCGAGCACCAGCATCTTGTTCAGCGACTTGTTCAGCGACGGGATCGCGGTGAAGTCGAAGGTATCGAGGCTTTTGACCGCCGGGAAGTGCGCCGCACGGATCCGCCGCTCCACCAGCCGGCGTTCACGATCGAGCAGTTCCCGCTCCGCCAGCCGCAGCAGGAATTTCGGATGATCCGCGCGATCCTTCGCGCACTCGGCAGCGACCTTGGCATATTCGCGCAGGAAGGTCGGCAGCTTCAGCGCCTACAGATGATGCGCCAGCAGCACCTGCGGCGTCTCGATCGCGCCGCTCATGCCGCGTCTCGGCTCGGCAAAACGCCATAATCCGCGGCAGAGGTCATCCGCACATGCGCCGCCGGCAAATAGGGATAGCGCGGCAGGTCCAGCTGTGCCGGCCGTTGCTCGACCCGTGCCAGAACCAGCTGCTTGACCGTGTCAAAGCCAATCGCGCCAAGCCGCATCGCATCATTCACCGCGGCCGAGATCACCGTCTCCGCGAACACCTCCATCAGCCGCATGATCTGGATGAGCTCCCGCTTCCTGCGGTTCCCCATCCGCGCCTCCAGGAGTCGCCGGATCCTCTGAAACCCTTCCGGCAGAGCCCAGTTCTGCAAGGGTGCCGCCTGATCCAGCGCCCCAGGCTTCTGCTCGATCAGCGCCAGATAATGCAGCGGATCGAAGATGAACTCGCCGCGGCCATACACCCGCTCGTGGCGGGCGATGACCTCAGCCCCGGCCACGACCAGCACCCGATCGACGAAACCTTTGACCAATACGTCCCGGAAGGCATAGGTGCGCCGGCACCGAGTAGTCGTTCATCCGATAGCGGACCAGCGCCGTCGACGAGACCCGCGCCGGCTTCTTCTCGCAGGGCTCGAACGGTCCCGCCGGCAACACCCTCAATGCCGCGAGGTCGCGCAGCAACCGCTCGCCAATCGTCTCTTCATGGCGTCCAGAATGCTCATCCTGCCGCGCCAGACAGCGTGCTTCCAGCGCCGCGTTCAGGGCATCGAAGCTCGCCGCATGCGGCAGCGGCGTCATGAAGCGCCGCTGCGTATACTTCACCAGCCCCTCGACTTTCCCCTTGTCGTTACCTTTGCCAAGACGGCCGAACCGGCCCCTGAACAGGTAGTGGCTGATCAACTCCGTGAAGGCGCGCGTCCGCGTCCGTTGGCCATCGCCAAGGATCCGCGCCGCCGCCAGCTTCGTGTTGTCGTAGAGGATCGACAGCGGCACCCCGCCGAAGAAGGCAAAAGCCGACACATGCCCGTCCAGAAACGCTTCCGTCGTCTCCGCCGGATATGCCTTCACGAACGGGGCATCCGAGTGCGGCAGATCTATGCAGAAGACGTGCATCACCGTCCGCACACCGCCGATGAAGCCGATGCACTGGCCAAAATCTACCTGCGCATGCCCTGGCGGATGAGACAGCAGCACGAATGCCTCGCGTAGCCACTGCCGTGCCGTTTGAAGTCGATCATGCTCCAACTCTTGTTTGGCGATTAAGTTCATCACTTTCGGTTGACGCGAGAGCGTCAACCGAAAGCAATCTTGCTCTCAAATAAACTTTAGGAAGTCCGTTGCGGGGACACGATGAGGCTTGACGCCACGACCGCCCCGATCTAGTTACGATAACGGAATCAGATCCGGGATCGACAGATGGCCATAACAAGAATTGATTTCGAGCAGGTTGTCTTCCTTAAGCCGGGGTCAGAATACCGGCGCGCGCTGATGATCTACAGCCTCGCCTATACAGGGATCTCATGGAAATCGTGGAGCGACCAGGGCGAAAACGTGGCGGTCTATTATCCGCCCAACGACGTCATTTTCGCCTGCCTTTACGCGAATTACAGAGCCGCTCCCACCAAGGCCAAGTTCATGCAGTTGTCCTTCATGCTTATGCCTAGGAATAAAAAAGAGGCCGGGTTCATGATCGACCCGGCGCACAGGACGAGCGGCGCCCGGAAGGCTGCCCTTAGTAAGATCCCGGGAGTCAGCCGCGGCGAAGTGCTGGCTTCCGAAAATTGGCTGTTGCAGGTCTATTCCGAAATGTGGCTGACAGACGGGGGATCGCTGAGGGGATGGGCCGCGCAACAGCCGCAGGGCGTGGAAGGTATTTTGCGGGATTATGAGAAGAACAAGCTCACGGTCCAAAAATCCACCGAACTGATGACCTATTTCGAAACGCTCAGAAAGAAATTCTGTGGCGAAGGGATGGCGCAATCCTCGATCACCAAGGCCAATGTGTCTGCCTTCAGCGAGAGCGAGGTGGGATTTAATGTGCAGTGGGGTCGCCTGCGCTCCAATGGGAACTTGCCGAGGCCCATTTTCAACTGACCCGCGCCAGCCTTGGTCGCGTTTTCGCCGGTTTCGTCGTCCATTCCGCTCGCCCTCCGCCTCAGCGGCGTCGGCGCGCGCCAGAGCTAGGCGTTGAGGGTCGGGGTGTGACATGATAACGGCGGCGAATTGGCGGACGCGCGAATAGCGGCCACACATTCATCCACACGCTGCCAATTCATGACCGGATCGGTGAATCATGAATTCACCAACCTTCACAGGGGCAATGCGGGCGGCAAGATACCCTGCCACCACGGAACATAGCGGCAGGGCAAGATGAAATTTTATTGGGCCATTGAAATCGAATTCACAAGTTGATGTGTTTGGAAGCCTTACGGCTCTTGCGCATGACAAGACCCAACCCGGCGAGGCCGCTGCCCAACAACATCAACGAGCCTGGCTCCGCAGGGGCTACGCATGAAAATTTCGGGCATAGTTGACGGCATGGAATCGGGTGTGATTCGGGGAGTCTCCTTGAGATTGGGAGACGTGCATGTCGGTGAGGCGGCTTGTGGAGGAATTTTCGGCGTTGGAAGACCCCCGCTGCGGCGGCAAGGTTGAGCACCGGCTAATTGATATTCTGGTGATTGCGGTGTGCGCGGTGATTGCCGGGGCGGAAAGCTGGGAGGATATGGCACTGTATGGCCGTAGCAAGCAGGAATGGCTGGGCACGTTTTTGGCGCTGCCGAACGGCATTCCATCGCACGACACCTTCCGGCGTGTGTTCATGCTGATCGATACCGGGCGTTTCGAGGCATGTTTCGAAGCGTGGGCGCGCTCATTCGGGACGACTTTGGACCGGGAAGTGGTGGCGATTGACGGGAAAACGATCCGCGGCTCGTTTGATCGCAGCCGGGACCAGGCGGCGCTTCACGTTGTGAGTGCATGGGCGAGTGATCGGGGGCTGGTGCTCGGCCAGCGTCAGGTCGGCGACAAATCGAACGAGATCACCGCGATCCCGGAATTGCTGGATGTGCTGGACATCAAGGGCGCCATTGTCACGCTGGACGCGATGGGGTGCCAGCGAGCCATCGCGTCCAAAATTCTCGAGCGGGGTGCTGATTATCTCGTCACCCTCAAAGCAAACCAGGGGAAGAAACACAGCGCCGTGCAGGAGTATTGCGCAACCACCTGCTTCAGCCGCTCACCCGTTGATCGGCCGGTGCATGACGAATTCGATGATGGTCATGGTCGTCTTGTTCGGCGCCGGGTGTTCGTCTGTCCGGACGCCGTAGCGCTGGAACCGCTGCGCGACTGGCCGGGGTTGAAGAGCGTTCTGGCCGTGGAAACCATCCGCGGCGTCAACGGATCCGGCAAGATCGAAGCCGAAATCCGCTACTTCCTGTCCAGCAGCGACGATCAACCCGAAATCCTGGCGAAAGCGATCCGTCAACATTGGCAGATCGAGAACAGCCTACACTGGGTGCTCGACGTCACCTTCAACGAAGATCACTGCCGGATCCGGGATCGCAACGCCGTCCAGAACTTCTCCCTGCTTCGCAAGATCGCAATCAACCTCGTTCGCCGCCATCAGGCATCAAAGGCCAGTCTCAAGGGGCGCCGCAAAATGGCCGCCTGGGATAACCGTTACATGGAGCAAGTGCTCACCGGCTTCTTTCATGCGTAACCCCTGCCTGGCTCCGGAACATTGGTTGTCGATGAGAAAGACACGTTTACGCCCTTGCCGCCCTGGCTCGTCAAGGAGAAAAATCCCGGCGAACTTGCATAGCCAGTCAACGAAGCATAGCCCATGCCGCTGAGCGCAAAACCGAGATTTGTTTCACTGTAGGAAAATGATTTCAGAAAGAAACTTGTCGTCTCGCCATTTAAAGTTGCCGTATAGACGGTTTCCGGTGTGAAGTTTGTCAATGAAATATTTGACATTTCCACACAAGCATAGCAGCCAGAGCTGAAAGCGGGCGAGAAGCTCCCATAGGCTGTCCCAGAAACGATGTTGGCCGGACCGTTGAAATTGATCGAACTAGAACTGTAGGTCGCACCGCCATTCATGCTGATTTGACCGTTGAACATGGGATCGGCGAGCGCGTTTGATGGCAAACTCACAAAAGCGGCCGCAGCCAACATCGAAACGATGAGTAATTTTTTCATGTTAAATCCTATGATTGCTCAGACATACGGTAGCGTTCGATATAAGCAAAAATCATGCCAAATTTAAAAATTCATATAAAACAATGATTTAGATTTTTTTGCCAGTAGGCGTGTAAAGAATTCTGACACGCTCATGAGTGTTTTGCGAGTTATCTGCGTTAAAATATCGGGATGAAACTCAACATTTATGTTCAATTACCGGCATTTTTGTTAGAATTACCGGTAACGTCGACGCCTAAAGCGCCGCATTTTAGGGTGTTCTTATTCCGTTCCAGAAAGGCAATCAGGTGTTATCACGATCATGCCTGCCGGTCCGGCCAAATTCCGTGATTTTCGCTTTGCGATATACCGGAGCCAGTTCCATCCGGCCTTGTGAACGGACTGAGGATTTGGCCTACCAATGAGCGAGGCATTGCGGTGTCGATGCCATAGCTCGAAGGCCAGCGCTCGGGCAGATGGAGTGTGCCGAATATCCAATCGACCAATGGCAGCATGGCCGCATAATTCCGATCGCGCATCGAATCGTTGGTGTGATGCCAATGATGAAAAAACGGTGTCGCCACCAAAGATTCAAGAAAGCCGAACCGCCACCGCAAATTAGCGTGGATAAAAAATCCCCATAGCGTGCCCAAGACAATGATGATCGCAGGTATTGCGACACCTTGTGTCAGCCCGAGAGCGAAGACGGGTACGAATCCACAAAGTCGCACGAAAACGATATCGACCGGGTGAGCGCGGGTGTTGGAGAGGAAATCAAGCTGTTCGGCACTGTGGTGAATGGAGTGAAATCGCCAGAGCAGTGGTATCTCGTGGGACAAGCGATGCCCCCAATAGAAACCCGTCTCAGCGACGAAAATCGACAAAATCAGTGTCAGCCAGGATGGCAGATCCGCAATGGCGCGGAGCAAAACGGTTGGCATCATCGCATGGACGGTCGCGCCGAGCAAAGCGAGGGGAAACGCGAGCACTGCTCCGGTCAGCAACGAATTCAATGCATAATAGGCGAGATCCACAGCAAGTTGGGCACGAAACACCGGCTGTCGATGAACCGCAACAAGCCGTTCCAGAGGAACGAAAAGCGCAGACAGCAGAGCCAGCCAGACGGCGAGGTGCAGCACTTCAAAGAGAAAGGTCTCCATTTAGCACATCCAAACATGCCGATGGTCAGCCGTCCAGGCACGTTGCCCGGACGGCTTTCATGTTGTCAGGCCTCGGTTTTCGGCGTCTTCGTTGCCTTGCGGCGACGGCGCAGCACCAAGCCAAGCCCCACCAAACCACCGCCGAGCAACGCAAGTGAGCCTGGTTCCGGAACATCAGTGGCTGAAACATTGGTCAGGAGCGCCATTGGCGGTAGGCCGTTCGGCGTTCCCACTGAAAGGAATTTCAGCGTCTCCGACGTGCTGGACGCCACGAAATCGAGCGTCGCAGTCTGCCAACCGGTGAACCCTTGGCTTGCATTATTCAGTACCGCCGTATTCTGGGTCTGCGAGCCAAGCGAAACCGCGAGGTACTCAGTCGTTGCCCCATGCCTGCTCTGCATCTGGGCCCCCGCCCAGTTGAAGCTGACTTGATAGGTGCTGCCAACGGTCAGATCCTGCAGCACCTGCTGGATACTGGCTTGGACTCCGTTTGTCTGGTCGCCATCAAGGCCAACAAATGTACCCGGACCAGACGGCGGGGCCGATGCTCCCCACAGCTTTTCCAGGCCTGTATAAGTGTACTGGCCAGTTGCATTTACATTCACTGCTGCGTTGGCACTCGGGTACCAGATTTCGTAGCCGTTATTACCGGTCCACGCAGAGATAAATTGCTTCGTCGCAACCGTAGCCTGAGTGCCGAATTGAGTAGGTCCAGTAATCCCCCCGGTGACAGATGAAAAATCACCGTTGGTAACCAAATTGATTGGCGCCGCAAAGGCGGACCCCATTGCCGTGCCGACAACCAAGCCCGTCGCCAATAAAATCGTTCGCAATCGCATCGAGAAGTTCCCTTTTCCCAAAATCTATGGATGTAAGCAAAAGATGGTGAGTTGCTGCGCATGTCAGGGCACAACCAATATAAGCACAGCAAATTTTGTGCCATAAAATATTATCTATACAAAACAATGAATTAAGTGATGGTAATTCTTATTTCTTGTGTTCGCGTGTAAAAAAGCCCGACACTATCTATGGTTGTTGTTTTGGCCTTCTTGCTCCAAAAGGTTGCCACGAATTCCATGGTAGATTGCGATTTTGCATCGACATGGAATCCCAGCGTAAAGGCCCCGAATGTCTTTTGAGGCAGAAGGCTCTCTCGCTTTTCCAGCAGGGTCTTGGTCCGCGCCGAACTTGACCCTATCATCAACGGAATCTTCGAGAATCTATCATTGGGTTGCAGGCGCTGTAGACGGGTTTCAAGTTGATAGGCGCACCACATTCAAGCGCTCACGGTGCTGGCCGAGGCCAGGCCCTCTTCAACTACATCACGCCACAGGCGCTATGGGGCTAGTCATCGACCTTGACGCTCATGCCCATCGCCAACGAGAGTTTCTCGTCGTGCTCAGCAACATACGGGTATCAACTCTCGGTGGTTTCCTGTCCCCGCAACCACCATTACCGAACTCGCGAACAAACCAGATACACCCGCGCCCACTCGCGCGGCTTTTGACGCTCTGGAACCGGGCTCCAGCGCCAGCCCAACCATCGCCGCCAGTGCGCCCGTCAGCACAATCTTCGGCAGAGAGCGGGTATCGTCGCCATCAGGCGGTGACACGTCGACGCGCTCGATCAGCGCGCGAACCGCTTCCAGCGCCGCGGTGCCGCCATCCTCGCGGGTGAGGGCGGCATGAAGGTCGGTCACCCGCTCGCGATAGGTCTCCGCCAGGTTCGGATGCAGCAACGGTAACGAAATCCCGGCGGTCTCGATCTGCCGGGTCAGTTCCGCCTTCCGCGCCTCCAGCGTGTCGAGCTTCTGTTGCAGCCCCGGTGCACGCATCCCCTCCGCAATCGCATCGATCAGGCCATCCAGTTTGCGGGTGACACTCTCCAGTTCGCGCTTATGCGACGCGAGGGCGGCTGAGCGTTCGGAATTGAGCCGGTTATACTCGGCCGTGTATTCCGCCACGAACTCCGCGACGTGCTCGGGCTGCATCAGCTGGTGGCGCAGCGCATCCAGAATCAGGCTCTCGAGCTCGCTCCGCCGGATACCGCGCCGGTTGTCGCAGGTGCCCTGCTTCCGCGCGGCGGTGCAGGAGAGATAATCCTGGCCGACGGCGCCGAAGCTGCCACCGCAGCCGCCGCAGAACACCTTGCCCGTGAGTACGTGCTTCGCCCGGCGCCGCTCATGAAAGACCGCGCGGTCGATCTTGTACGCGCCCGACGCGATACGCACCGCGGCCAGGCGCTGCTGCACACAATCCCAAAGGTCCTGGTCGACGATCCGCAGATGCGGAACCTCCTCACGCACCCATTCCGTGGTTGGGTTCATCCGCGAGACGCGTTTGCCGGTGGCCGGATCCTTTATGTAGTGCATCCGGTTCCAGACCTGGACGCCAATGTAAAGTTCGTTGCGCAAGATGCCGGTGCCGCGGTTCGCATGTCCCCGAATCGTCGTGTCCTGCCAGGCACGCCCATTGGGTCCCGGGATTTTTGCGCCGTTCAGCGTCTTGGCAATGGCAATCGGGCTCGCACCCTCTGCCGCCATCGTGAAAATCCGGCGGACGACCGCCGCTTCGGCCTCGTTGATCGCCCGTTCGCCGCGGATCGGCTCGCCCTTGTGGTCGGTGCGGCGGACCACGTCATAGCCATAGGCGCGTCCGCCGGCAGAGAGGCCCGCCTCTACCCGGCCGAGTAGCCCGCGATGCGTCTTCTGGGCCAGATCCTTCAGGGCCAGCGCGTTCATCGTGCCCTTGAGGCCGATATGCATCTCGTTGATCTCGCCCTCGGAGATCGTCACGATCGAAACACCGGCAAAGCGCAGGCGCTTGTAGAGAGCGGCAATGTCCTCCTGGTCGCGGGAAAGCCGGTCCAGCGCCTCGGCCAGCACCACGTCGAACCGGCGCCGGCCGGCGTCCTCCATCAGTGCCTGAATGCCGGGACGGAGCATCGACGCACCCGAGATCGCTCGGTCCGAGTAGCTCTCCACTACCGTCCAGCCCTCGCGCTCAGCCCGCGCCCGGCAGATCCGCAGCTGGTCCTCCACCGACGCATCACTCTGCAAGTCAGTGGAATACCTCGCATACAAGGCTACTCGCACAGCCATCACCCGACTCCAGGGCAAATTGTGGAATGACGAAACCTACCATGCCAACGTCGCCGTGAAAGCCAGAATATAGCCATCCCACGCGGAACCGCCGGGCCACACCCGCAAGCGAACGCTCCCGGCTCCCGGCGGAACAGCGGATACCGAACTATTGCAAGAGCTTGAACAGCATGTCGGCACAGTCCGGGATGGGCCGCAGAGGGCGGGCTGGCGGCTTTCGGGCAGAGGGCGTAAGAAACCAACATCCAGTCAAAGCTTGACTGAGGTGCGGATCGCCGCGGCTCTGTATGCGGGGCCTTTAACTACGCATCGAAGCGCCCCCGAGAAACTTCAGGAAAGCATGCAGGATGGTAAAGCGTC
The DNA here is from genome assembly GCF_000202835.1 of Acidiphilium multivorum AIU301. Taxonomy (NCBI): domain Bacteria; kingdom Pseudomonadati; phylum Pseudomonadota; class Alphaproteobacteria; order Acetobacterales; family Acidocellaceae; genus Acidiphilium; species Acidiphilium multivorum. The sequence goes on along the minus strand of NC_015186.1, from coordinate 2,264,735 downwards.
GCAAGGAGGAAGAAATCGTCGGTGTGCTCGAGTTCGAAGGCAGGACCGGCGAGGATTCGGAAGTTATGAACTGGTTGGCCGAGCACAAGGCGCGGAACGGGGGCAAAATCCGGGTGAGCCGGGGTAGCACCGGCGTCCGAGTGGCATTCAGCAAGGCAGCAGACATGGCGTTGTGGCAAGAGCGGTCAATGCAAGCAAGCAAGGGGAAGCGATCGCCGCGTTCCTGAGCCTCGTTCATACCATGGAGGATATCCGCAGTGACGAAGGAAGAGCTGACCCTCTGGGCATTGGCGAATGGCTGGCGGCTCATCGCAGGCCATCCCAGCCTGACGAAGCCGGGCGCGCCCAACGATCCCATTGTGCGTCTTGTGATGAAGGCGACGGTAGTTAACCTCGAAGTGCGCAAGCCGGCGGGCAAATGGGAGAAAGTGGCTGGTGAGAGCTACGCTGATATCGTGGCAGGCGCGGAAGACGAACTGCCGCGTGGCCTTGGCTTCGAAACAGTCCCGAGCATCACGCTGCTGATGCAGGAAAATCGCGACGCCTTGGTATTCGCACGATTCAGCGGCAGATAGAGGCCGACCCGAGATCTTGATCACGCGCCTCTGCGTACCTGCTGCCGAAAGCGGTGCCTCCAACTCAGCCAAATATGCAGTCGTCTGATCGGCAACCCCACACAAAGCCAGCTTTCGTCCCATCTCCAACGGGGAGCGGGTTCGATAAATTTTTCGGAAGAAAATAATCCGCCCCAACGCAGCACCGAAATTTTACACAAGTGTTTCCCAGTGCTGCCAGTCATCCACCCTCCCAGTTGCCCCTCTTTCAGAGCCGGACCTCAAAAGATACTTGAGCGATTTCAGCGGGTTGTGATTCAGTTCGTTTGCGGAGACGAACAGAGATACAATGGACTTGACTGAAATTGCTCGGCAACGATTTTTCTGTCTCGGATTTTGGTACGCAAGCGACCTCACCGACGCCGAATGGGCCTTGATCGAACCATTCATGCCCTTTCTTTCGCAGAATTGGTGGCTTGCTCGCTGTCCCCCCACCCCGCCCGGTGGAACGGTCTCCTGTCAACCCTTCCAGAGCCCGAGCCGGCGCGCCAACCGTTCCGCCCGCTCGTAGATATAGGCCGCGGCTTCCTCCTCGGAGGGCCATTCCCGGTAGTTCCGCTTGCTGCCGCGCTCGCTGAAATAGGTGAACCACTTGCCGTCAACCTGCTCGATGCCATCGATCTCGCCGCCGCCGAGGCTGCCGTGCGTGTAGAGATCGCCGTCCTCGACGCCGTGAGCGCTGAGGCGCGCCTTCATCTCGCTGACCTTCATCTGGACCTCCCCTAGCGAACTCGCTGCAAGTAACCAGGACGGACGAGATCGCCAACCAACATGTCCGTCTTGTATTGTCCACCGTCCCGTCCAGCGCCTCGAACACCGCATCGCCGGCCGCCACCGCCCCGCCAAACCTGATCCCGATCCGCATTTCTGGCCCGAAATAGCGCCCGAAGCGCCTATCGCCCGGGCCGAACGTCCATTGCCCTGACATATGGGTTGCAGGCCGGACCGGCACGACAACCGCGCGGCGCGGTTCAGACCTCAGTCCGCCAGCAGGTTCGCCACGCCGCCGAAGCCAGGCACCGCCCGCAGAGCCACCAGCGCCAGCATCAGCCCGCCGAGGAGCAGGACCATGATCGGCCGCAGCACCGTCGCGGCCGCCTGCGGCACGACAATCCCGATGCCGCCGACCGCGATGTGGAAGCCGATCGCCGCATAAAGCCCGGCGAGGCCGATCTCGCCAAGCCCGAGCCCCAGCGCCGCCAGCCGGAATGTCAGCTTTCCCGCCGGCGTGCCGAGCGGCATGAAGAACATCGCCGGAATGAACACGAGCGCGAGCAGCAGTAGGAGCACCAGTTCGTTCGCTCCCAGCGCTGCGCGCAGGGACGCGACGCTGTCCACTCCTGGCAGGGCTAGGAACGCCCCGAGCGCGGTGAAGTCGATAATGAACAGGCAAGGCAGGGCCAGCAGCCCGGCTGCCGCGAAAGCCGGCGCCGGCACCAGCCGGGCAGGGGGCGACGGCCGCGGCGCGCTGGCCGATCCCGGCGGCAAGGCAGAAGGCCAGCAGAGCCCGCCAGGGCGCGACCGGCGCCAGCGCCAGCGCGCCCAGCCACAGCACAGTCCGGCGCACGCCGCCATCGCTGTCTGGCGGGCCCGCCACGCCGCGACGAACGGCAATGTCAGCGCCACCGCCATCGGCGTCGCCTGTTTCGGCGGGCCGTCCGTCGACATCGCCGTCCCGTCGATCCCCGGCATCGCCTCCCATGTCTCGATCGGCGCGGCAGGGTCGAGCCAGCGCAGCGAGACCAGCGCCCGCCAGATCACATACAGCCCCGGCGTCGCAAGGATGCTGACCGGCGCGGTGAGAAACAGGTCCCCGGCTCTGTCCGCCCCCACATGCAGCGCGAGCAGCAGCAGGATCGCCGTAAGCGCAGTCTGAACGACGGCCTTGCGTTGGCGAGCGAGCGCTACGCGGCGGCTGGTAGAGCGGCCTGAGTTTTCCAGGCCCAAGGCAACAGGGTGTCGATTTCGTTGGCCCTGGTGGTTCCGGCGACGATGCGTTCGAGGATTTCGGTGAGCCAGGCGAGCGGCTCGACGCCGCTGAGCTTGGCGGATCCGATCAGCGTCGCCATCAGCGCCCAGTGCTCGGCGCCGGTGTCGTTGCCGGCGAACAGGGCATTCTTCCGTCCCAGGGGGATCCGGCGGATCTCGCGCTCGACGGTGTTGGTATCGAGCTCGATCCGGCCATCGTCGAGGAAGCGGGTCAGCCCCTCCCAGTGCCGCATGACGTAGCGCATCGCCTTCGCCAGTTCCGATCCTTTCGAGATCCGCGGCAGTTGTTCGTCCAGCCACGCGTGCATCGCCTCGATCTCCGTGCGGGATCGCTCCCGCCGCACGGCGAGGCGGCGTTCGGCGGATTGTCCGCGGATCTCGGCCTCGATCGCATAGAGCCGCGCGATCCGGGCCAGCGCCTCGGCCGCGATCGGGGACTGCGTGGCCTGGTGGAATTCGTGGAAGCCGCGCCGCGCATGCGTCCAGCAGAAGGCCTGCGCCAGGGCGTCATCGTCGCGCTCCTTCACGACCTTGCCGAACCCGGCGTAGCCGTCCACCTGCAGAATGCCGCGGAATGAAGACAGATGCGCAGCCGGGCGCTCGCCCTTGCGATCGGTCGCATAGACGAAGGCAACCGCCGGCGGCGCCTGCCCACACCACGGACGGTCATCGACCGCGTAGCACCATAATCGGCCGGTCTTCGTCCGCCCGCGCCCCGGATCCAGCACCGGCAGCGTGGTGTCGTCGGCGAAGATCTTCTCCTGTGCCATCACATGCGAGAGGATCCGATCTTAGAGCGGCCGCAGCCACCAGAACGCCCGGCCGACCCAGTCGCCCAGCGTCGAACGGTCCAGCCGGATCCCGTGTCGCTCGTAGATCTGTGCCTGGCGATACAGCGGCAGATGATCGGCGAACTTGCTGACCAGCACATGCGCCACCAGCGCCTCGCTCGCCATGCCACCATCGATCGGCCGCGGCGGTGCCGGCGCCTGCACCGGCGGCCCGTCGCAGGACGCACAGGCATAGCGTGGCCGGCGGATCACCTTCACCCGGAACGACGCTGGCACGAAGTCCAGCATCCGGCTCACCGTCTCGCCCACCTGATGCAGCGCGCCGCCGCAGCAGGCACATTGCTTCTCCTCAAGATCGACCACGACCTCGACCTGCGGCAGGCTGTCCGGCAACGCCCCGAGATTGCGCTGCCGCCGCTTGCGTTCACGTGTCTGCCCATCCGCCGTGCCAGCTTGCGCCGATTCGTCTCCCGCAGCCTCCGCCTGTTCGAGATCTTCCAGCGCCAGGGCCAGCTGGTCCGGATCCATTTGTTCGGAGCGTTGGCCGAAGCGGTGCCGCTGCAGCTTCGCGATCAGCAGGTGCAGCTTGTCGATCTCCGCGCGCAGATCGTCATTGACGCTGCGCAGGCCGGCATTCTCATGCTCCGCGTGGCTCACCAGGTCGCGCAGGATGCCCGGGTCGTCGGGAAGGGCGGCAAGATCGATCGGCACGGTCAAACTATCGCAAGCAACCAGGCAGGATGCCAATGACTCTCGCGTGAGCGGGCCTATCCCGCCAGCACCGGCCGCAGGCTTTGCACCGGAGCCCGCCATTCGCAGCCCTCGAGCAGCGTGGCAAGTTGCGCCGGGCTCAGCGACATCAGCGCCGTCCCGCTTTGCGGCCAGGCAAACGCGCCTCGTTCCAGCCGCCTGGTCAGCAGGCACAACCCCACCCCGTCATGCCAGAGCAGCTTGATCTGTCCGGCACGCCGGCCGCGGAATGCGTAGACCGCACCATCAAACGGGTTCCCGCCAAAGACCTGCTGGACCAGCATCGCCAGCCCGTCCAGCCCCTTCCTCATGTCCGTCCGGCCGCAGGCAAGATAGACCCGGACACCCGCGCCGGGTGCGATCATGCGTCCCTCAGCGCCGCCAGCACCCGGCTCAATGCCGCCTGGCTCACCCCGGCGCCGACACGCAATCCCACCCCGTCCGGCAGCGTGATCTCGATCGTCTCCATCGCCGTCGGCGCTGACGCCAAGCCCAACGCCGGCGCAGTCCCGCTTACCACCGCCCGCGCAAAGCCCGGCACCAGCGGCGCCGCTTCAGCCAGATCGCCATCCCGATATTGTCGCCGCCACGTGCTCAGTTGCCCGCTGCTGATCTCGTGCTGACGGCACAGTGCCGAAACCATCACGCCGGGCGCCAGGCTCGCCTCCACAATCGCCCGCTTCACCGACCTCGACCACCGCCGGCGCGCCCCGCGCGTGATCACCTCAACCCGCTCCTTCGAAGCACTCGTATGAGCACTCGTACGAGCCGCTCCTATCGCCTCAACCCGATCCGCTTCAAAAATCTCAGAAATACTGACGTCGCTCATGCCCACAAACATCGGGCCCAGTCTGCGTCACAACAACAATGCCGGTCCCACAGCGTTTACCTGCTGCCGCCTGTTGGCATGCGATAATCCATCGGCCCGGCAACTGAAATCAACCAATATCAAGGCTTCGATGGCGGTATTGGGTGCAGAGCCGCCAGGCTGTTTTGGGTCCGGAATGGGCCGATTGCGGAATGACGGGTTACGGGTCCCGCACAGAGGAAAGTCGACTTTCAGGCGAGGACCGGCATTGGCCCGAATCGACCCACATTCGCCATTCGGGCGCACGAACTGCCCACTTGAAAGCAGCCGTTCGCGCCCAACCAATGAAGACCGCTTCGCAGCCGGCTCGGGGTGAGCCATGCCGGATCCATCGCTCGGCTGTTCGCCAGGTCGTTGCTCTCGGTCCAGGCGCCGATATTGCGCGACCGTGGGCTCTTGTCGCCTAACTCGTGGTCAAGGCCGCCTCGATCGTGGTCTTCAGATCTTCTGCCACGATGTAATTCGCTGGGATCGTGAAGGTGTTGAGAAGCTTGTCGTCCTTACCGCGCCTCTTCGCGACGACCTTCAGCGCCGCATGGAGCTTCTTCCCCTTTACAGTGGAGGGAGCCTTGCCGCCCGCCGCATCCCACATTGCCTCGGCATCGGGCGAGCCCCCATTCGGCCACACAGCCCGAACGATCATTTGACGCTTAGAGAGGAAGGTATCGCGTGCTTTCTCGACGGACTGGGCGGCCTCGCTGCGCCAGTCTTCGGCCTCCTCCAACGAGATGCCATATAAAGCGGCGAGATAGGGAGCGGTGCAGAAGTAGCCCTCCATGTCAGACCCAGCGGTGACCCATGGGAACACACCCTTGGTGTGGAAGGTCTTCTTCCACCGCCCGGCCTCCTCCTCGGTCATAAAGTCGCCGTCCCGGTGGATGATGGCGTTCACCTTTAGCTCACCATCAACGAGTAGGCCCTCGAGCAGCTTGTCGCGCGGGAGGTTGTCGATCCCGAAGCAGCGGCAGACCGCGATCTGACGACTGAGATCGGGCCATTGCCGCAGGATCGCCCGGAGGGGCTTGTCCTCCTCGTCCTCGACGAAAAATAGAGCTGACTTGTCCAACCCACCCCATCCTAGCATCCGACGGATCGCATCGTCGTCCTCCGTCTGTACGCGGCCGTCCTTCATCCAGACGAGTTTCGCCGATGGGCTAGCAGCCCTGACGATATGCGGGCTATGGGTCGCGAGGATAACCTGGGTGTCATAGTCGCTGGCGGCGCGTTCGAGCGCCTCGATGAGGCGCTCCTGCTTATCAGGGTGAAGGTGTGCGTCTGGCTCGTCGATCAGCATGACCTTCGGTTCGAAGAGTATGAGGTACGCAAATATTTGGACGACCTGCAAGACACCAGTCGCGGCCATCTCGAGCGGAATCTCCTGCCCCGAAAACTCTTCTGTCCGGATCGAGGCCGATATGTGGTAGTCCTCGCGTTCGTCGAAGGACACGTTGATCGAGACGCCGGGGTGTACTTGGTTGATGAGTTCGTTGAGCTGGTGCAGTCGCGCCCGGCCGCCAGCGTCATCGACCTCGCTCATCCTTCTGCTTCGAAGATTGAGGAGGATGTTCCGCAGCACCCCGCCCGCGTCCCCGCTTGCTGCCTGACGTCGTAAGGTCGGCTGGGCCAGGATCGTCTCCCTCTCGGAAAGACCGGCGAGCCCCGGGATGTAGGCCGTTATGAACTGAAAGCGCTGCTTGTATGGCGTGACCGCGGCGCCGCCATCCATGTAGGCGGTGATGCCGCCCCGGTTCCGGGCGGCGCGGATGCGCACCGTCGTCTGGATTACGTCCTCGCCGACCGGGCGGTGCGAGAATATCACTTCAACCGGCGTCGAGCTGGAATCCGTCTTCAGTTCGCCCTTGTAAAGCGTCTTGAGCGGCTCGCTTGACGGGACATAGTCCAGGCGCTCGAAGGAAATCATCTCCTTCGTGTTCTTGGGGAGCACGTAGCTCGCCGCACGAGCCGCCCAATGGATCGCCTGCAGAACGGACGACTTTCCGCAGCCGTTCGGGCCGACGAGGATCGTCACGCGGCTGACGGGAATCACCGCCTCCTCAGTCGCCTTGAATTTCCGAACAGTTATGGAATCCAGAGCACTCCAGCGACGGGCCCTCGATGATCTGGTGTCCGTGATACCCGGTGAGGTTGGCGGCGGCGACTGGAGCCCCTCCTCCGGCTCGCCCGTCACGTCGACGCTGGGCTCCTTGCCATCGAGCGGGACGGACTCCACCACCGCCTGGGCGGGCGTGATCTCCCCGGCGCTCTTCAGAACCTCGAATTCGGCGGCCTTTGCGGCCTCGTCGTCCATGTCGCCCGGTGCCCCTAGCCTGAAGACGCGCTCATCGCTCCGCGATGTCAAATAGCAGCGAAAACTAGGATACAGCTAGGGCGTTATAGCCGGGATATGCAAGGCACCTTTCCCTAGACCTACAGTGCAGGAACGAACGGCCGGTCTGCAGCCGTGCTTTCCAGAACGGGCCGGTGCGAGGCGCGGCCTTGAGCTGAGTGTTCGGTCTAGACACATCCTGGCCCGGAGGCGGACCGACAGAAAACTCCCCAAGGCCACCGTAAGCCTTCCCGAGGCGCGTGTCCGCTTCCGGGAAGCGATCCAGCTCGACCAAATAACCTGAATGGTGAAGGTTTTCGGATGCCTGCGGGCGTACGAAAACCGCCCAAGCACGAACCCGCGGTGAGCGGGCGCTAGTCTATGGGGAATTTGATTTTCGGCTGAGGCTGGGGATGGTTGCGTGGTCCCTGAGTAGGGGCCGGCGTGGAGTCTGGTTCCGCCATTGGCGGCTGGCACGGCGATTTCGCGTTCTGGGATGATGGTTGAGAGTGATTATGGGATCGCGGGTGATAGGCTTGGGCACAAGGGGAAGCGTTGACCGAAGCGCGGTTGCTGCGGTGTGCGTGTAGTTCGATCGGCGCCGGGTCACGATGAATTTCTCCCGGTTGACGTCGTGGGACACGGCGGCGCCCTGGGCTGACACCAGCGGGCGAACGTCTCGACGATGACCATGTGGCCGCCGCAGCAGGGGCACGGCGGACGAACATCGCGAGGCTCATCGGGCTCATCGTTGTTGGAGGGCGGCGCGGCGGCGAGGAGTTCTCGGGCGCGCACGAGATTGGGTTTGCGCGCCGTGGCGGAGAGCAAGCCGTAGTGGCGGATGCGGTGGAAGCCGCGTGGCAGGACGTGGATCAGAAAGCGGCGGATGAACTCGTCGGCGGCGAGCGTCATAGCCTGGTGGCGGTCGGCGCCATCGCGACGATAATCCTTGTAGCGGAAGATGACGCTGGCTTCGTCAAAGGCGAGCAGCCGCCGGTTCGAGATGGCGATGCGGTGGGTATAGCGCGAGAGATAGGCAAGCACCGCTGCGGGGCCGCTGAAGGGCGGCTTAGCGTAAACCACCCAGCGTTTGCTGCGGACCGGCGAGAGGTGGCGCAGAAAGGTGCGCCGGTCGGCGAGTGGTGCGAGGTCGCCAAAGAAGGCAAGCCGTCCTTGATCGTGGAGCGCGATCAGGCCGGTGATGAACAGGCGGCGGAACAACTTGCCCAGGACGCGCACCGGCACGAGGAAGGCCGGCCGCGAGGAGATCCAGCGCTCACCGTCGAGCGAGATGCCGCCGCCCGGCACGATCATGTGCACGTGTGGGTGGTGGGTCAGTGCCGACCCCCATGTATGGAGCACGGCGGTGATGCCGATCCGTGCGCCCAGATGCCGGGGATCGGCGGCAATCGTCAGCATCGTCTTGGCCGCGGCGTGGAACAGCAGGTCATAGACGGCAGCCTTGTTGTGGAAGGCGATGTCGGCGATCGCGGCCGGCACGGTGAAGACGACATGGAAATATCCAACCGGCAGCAGGTCGGCCTCGCGCGCGGCGAGCCAGGTGCGCGCGGCGGCACCCTGGCACTTTGGGCAGTGCCGGTTGCGGCAGCTGTTATAAGCGATCCGTCGATGGCCGCAGTCCTCGCAGGCTTCGACATGACCGCCCAGGGCGGCGGTGCGGCAATTCTCGATCGCCGACATGACCTTGAGCTGATGCAGGCTCAGCTGCCCGGCATGGCTGGCCCGATAAGCGGGGCCGGCGACGCGGAAGATATCGGCGACCTCGAGCGAGGCGTCCACCGCCTCAGCCGGTGGATGCCTTGCCCTCCATCAGTGACGCCAAACGCTCGAGTGGACTGGTGACCGAGCGTATCGTCTTGGTCGCCACACGCGCGTAGAGCGCGGTCGTATCGAGCTTGCTGTGCCCCAGCAGCACCTGGATCACGCGGATATCGACGTCCTGCTCCAGAAGATGGGTCGCGAAGCTATGGCGCAGCGTGTGGGGCGAGACCCGCTTCCGGATCCCGGCCGCTTCCGCGGCCTCATGAACCGCGCGGTTGATCTGTCGCGTCGAGACCGGATCGGCGGCACTGCGTCCGGGGAACAGCCAGCCATGGGGCAGCATGACGCCACGGCGTTTGCCTTCCGTCCACCACAACCGCAACAGGGCGAGCAGCTGGGGTGAAAGCATGGCGTTGCGGTCCTTGCGGCCCTTGCCCTGCTCGACCCTGATCAGCATCCGCGTGCTGTCGATATCGTCGACCTTGAGGCTTGCCACCTCCGACACGCGCAGGCCGGCGCCATAGGCGGTACCGAGAATGGCCTTGTACTTGATGCCGGGGGCAGCCTCGAGCAGCCGGCCGACCTCATCGACACTCAGCACATCCGGCAATTTGCGAGGCGAGCGCGCCAAGACCAGGCGCCGCGACAGGTCCGGCCGATCGAGCGTCACCGTGAAGAAAAACCGTAGCGCCGAAACCGAGCAGTTGATCGTCGGCGGTTGCACCCCGCTCTCGTGCTGGTGAACCTGAAAGCGACGGATATCCTCAGCTGTCGCCGTGTCCGGCGGCCGCCTGAGGAATGCCGCGAAGCTCTGAACAAAGCGAATATAGTCCCGCTGCGTGGCCGATCGCAGGCCGCGCATCGCCATATCTTCGAGCATGCGCTGCCGGAGCGCGCTGACAGGCCGTTCGATAGGTGAAACTGGCATCGGAGGTTCCTCTTAAAATGAAGGGAACCCCATGCTGAGAAGCCTACCGCCCCGCGCTCAAGACCTCATCGAAATGTGCCGCTTCAACCCCAGCCCTATTCCCGCGAAGCGGGTTCGTGCATGGGCGCAAAACCGCCTAGCCGCGCTCGGCTTGAACGGGCCGGGAGCCGACCATCGGGTTTCGGATGGACACCACGGACGAGCGGACATTGCTGCCGGAGGTGCCAATCTCGCCTATCTACCCAGCTTGAACATACGCGGGTTTAATTCGGCTTCCCGTTAGCGGACACAGAATAATTTTTCTGATACAATCCAGATTACCGCAAGTGGCTCACTATTTCATGATACTCTAACTATGATGACCAGCTTCAACGGCCGTAAAGGCGTCCTCTACTTCAGCCAATTTAAGCCGAGCGGGCCGTACGAGATCGCCGACAGCATCGTCGTCGTCCCGTCGGGAGGACTCATGCTCCCGATGCACAGCGGCGCCTCCCGTTGGGTGTCACGCTCGCATTTTGTCGCGCCTGCCGACTGGCCTGATAGCCTTGTATTTGAGCGGTTTCGGGATTGGCTGATCTTTGACTGCTTCGTGATGATGAACAGCCATGGGGCAGCGCACTACGACGACAACCTCCACGTCCTCGAAATCATCGCCAATCCCGAGGATGGCGGCGATTTACGTTATGCCGTGGACTATAACGACGTGGTTGGATTCCTCGTCGGTGCGCATGTCGCACGACCAAAGGGCTTGCCAGTGCGGTCGTACGCGGAGCTTTATGATGCATTCCGGGTGCTGCACTCGGAGACACGATCCGCAATAGAATGGTTTGTCTCCCAACCGCCCAGCCCGCGCCGTCTCGCCCCGCTCTTTGGCCAATACTGGGGCCTACTGCACATGACGATTCTCATCGAAAGTCTCATCGGCCTTCCGCCCAACTGCGGATGCTTGTCTGCTGCATGCCAAGTCTGCAATGCACCCCCCAGGCCCCACTACAAGGTATCGCGGAGGGATTGGCTGCGCCAAGAATTGACCCGCCGCGTCGAAGACACAGCTCTTGTCGGAGCGTACGTTTCACTAATTGAGGCGGGCAAGCGCGTCCGGGACAAGATGTCTCATGGCCCACATTTCGATCGAACCACACACCCCATTATGAACGTTGGAGAAGTGGCTTCATATGACGCCAAACGAGCTATCGGTGAGTTCAAGATTGACAGTAATGCTCTTGACACCCTGCTTGTTTCGCTCCGTGACGTAGCGCATGCTCTACTTGTCGACGAAGCATTTAGCATCAAACATTTCAGGCCACCATCCGATTTGAAAGTCGCAGTGGTTGGCTAGCACAGATGAGCCGCAATTTTGAGATCATCCAGCTCCAAATCAATGAAGCCACACTCAAGGCGCTGCCGAACCGACAGCGCAATCAGCTTCTTGCCTGTATGCACGCCCATAATGAATTGGCGGTTATGAACCGGCTGCTCATGTTCAGTTGCAATGCTGTGGGAGTCGGAGAACTGCATGACCACGCACAAGGCGTCCAAATGTGGTGCATCATGCAAGTCTTAACGGGCAAACTCTTTGAGGTATGGAAAATGCTCGATGAGCGTTTTCTAAAATCAAATCCGACTGACCCCGCTATTGCTGCATTGAGCGGCGATCACAAGGAGAATCTTGAATGGCTACAGGGCTATTTTGATACTAAGGATACTGCCCTGCGCATCATCCGCGATAAAAGTGCATTTCATTATGATAAACAATTAAATCTTGACGAGGCTGTTGCAGACGTTACTGAGGACGAGCGGCGAGTGTATCTCGCTGAACACCCTGCTAACGGACTCTATTACTTAGGCTCCTCCATAGTGTTCCGCACCGTATTCGCGATTGTCGCTGACAAGGCGGGCGGTACATCTGCGATGTCGCAGATCGAACGAATGCAAAAAGGGGTCGACGTTGCCCTCACCGATGTCCAGGAGGTGAATGTCCGCCTTCACGCCGTTCTCTACGGACTAGAGCGTATTTCGATCAGTCCGGGTCATATCCGCATGAGCTGAAGTAGTTGGCGCATTCGCGGTGCTGGAAGCTGTCGACGAGCCTGCCGATCAGGTCCCATAGGCCGGAGACGGTTCGCTCTCCGATCTTTCTGAGGATGGCCTTGAGGCGCGCGAACGCCTTCTCGATCGGATTGAAGTCGGGACTATAGGGCGGGAGGAAGCGCAGGGTTGCGCCGGCCGCTTCGATCCGTTCACGCACCGCGTCACGCTTGTGGCTCGACAGATTGTCCATGATGACCACGTCGCCGGGCCGCAGTTCGGGTGTGAGAACTTTGGTGACATATGCCTCGAACCAGTCGCCGTTGATGGGGCCGTCCAGCACCATCGGCGCGACCATCCCGGTCATGCGCAGCCCCGCCACCAACGTGGTGGTCTTGCGGTGACCGTGTGGGAAGCCCATCCGCAGACGTTCGCCCCTGGCGCAGCGGCCATGGCTGCGGGTCATGTTGGTGGCGGTCCAGGTTTCGTCGATAAAGACGAGGCGATCCGGGTCCAGATCGAACTGGCTATCGAACCAGTCCTGGCGCTGTTTCAGCTGAAGTTTTCACTGGTTTGAATGCAAACTCCCCGCATTTATCGACAACGTTTCTGATCAGGTTTTGACGGTTACTGGACACGCATGGGGTCGATCCCGATCAGGGCGAAGGCGGCGGTTTGCAGCGGCGTGGGGTTTGCCAGGGTGGTGAAGGTGGCGTTCGGGGCCTTGGGCAGGGCCGCGGTGTTCAGGGTCTGGGTGGCAAGATGCGCCATCAGGTCGGCGAAGCTTGAAATCGGCAGGTTCTGGTCGTTGCGGCGTCGCCCGCGCTTGCGATCGGCGGCCGGGGATGTCGATGCGGGGGCAACCGGCGATAAGCGTTCGGTCTCAGCTCCCGGGCGGTCGTGATCCTGGAACAGTAGGGGCTTGAGGGCGTCGCGCAGATGCCACTCGACGTAATAGGCCATCATGCAGAGAAAGACGTGGGCACGCACCCGCGGTGAGAGCCAGTGATGCACCGGGCGGATCGCGAGATCGACCGATTTGAGGGTCCGGAACGCCCGTTCCACCCGCGAAAGGTCCTTGTAGGCTGACACGGCTTCGGTCTCGCTCATGACGTCCGCGCTCACACTGGTGCGGATGACATAGATGCCGTCGAGGGCCGCCTCGCGCGCGATGCTGGCGGCGTTGCGCTGGAAATCGAAGCGGCTGGCGGTGATGGTGAGATCGAAATGCTTGGCCATCTTGCGCTGGTTGATCACCGCCCCCACCGCCAGCCCGATCGCGGCCTCGCCATGAAGAGGAGCGCGTTTGCGCCGTGTCGCATCCCGGATCCGCGCCAGTTCCGTCTCGGTGGCCACGAGCAGCGCCTCGCGCTTGCGCCGTCGTTCGGTCGCAAGGGCCGCGTTGCGACAGGCGATCAGCCGCTCGCCCGGATAATCGGGCGACGTGATCGCGGCGATATCGCGCTCGTCGAACAGCGACATCTGCAGCGGTCCCTCGGCAAGATCCTGGATCTGCCCCGCGCGCAGGCAGCTGATCCAGTCCAGCCCCGCCGGCTTGATCGTCTCGCGGATCCGCGCCGTGGTGATCATCCCGCGATCACCCACCAGGACGACGCGCTCGAGATGGAACCGCCGCTTGAGTTTCTCCACCTGCGCGGCGATCGTCGCCGGATCGGCGGTGTTGCCTTCGAACACTTCCACCGCGATCGGCCGCCCCTCGCGATCGCACAGCAGGCCATAGACGATCTGTGGCCGATCGGGCCGGTGATCGCGGCTGTATCCGTGGTGTGCCAGTTCGCAATGCCGGCCTTCGAGGTAGGATGAACTGACGTCGTAGAGCACCAGCGTGCCGTCGCGCAGATGGCGCCTTGCAAACTGCCGCTCGATCCGGCCCTGCTGCGCGCCCAGCCAGTCCAGTGCGGCGTAGATCTCGCGCTCTTCAATGGCGCCGAGTTCGAGGATCTCGCCGAGACTCGATGTCGCGGTCTGCGGGTTCAGACCGCGCAGGGTCGAGAGCTTCGAGCCCGGTGCGATCACCCGACCCGCGATCAGCGCCAGGGCAAGATCGCGCTCACGCGACGCCCTCCGGCCCAGCAGGCCGGGAATCTCAAGCTTGCGCATCATCCCGAGTGCCGCCGCCACATGACCGTGCGGCAGCGAGCGCCGGATCTCGAGTGCCTGATCGGCACCACCGACCACCGCGCCACCCGCGAGAAGCGCACGCAGCCCATCGATCAGCTCCGGCGGCATCTGGCTCAGATTGGCGATGGTGCGTTTATGAACCTTGCGACCCTCGCGGAAACTCTCCCGCAACAGCACGGCCGGCGCCGATCGGCCATTCGGAACCACGTCAATGAACATGGAGGCAGGGAACGTATGGCCCGCCCCGTCCGCAAGGGGTGATTTTCATCTGGCTCTAATCAGTCTGCTTCAACGTATCCGGTCTCGGGCTTCGAACCCGGCCAAGATGGAGATCCGCGCGGCCTGATCCTCATAATCACACCGGCCTCGGAGGCCGTTCACTGCGTCAGGTTTTCAAGCCGCCGTTCGACTGTCAGGCCATCTTCCTTTCACCTCACGCAGACATCGACTGCCCTTTCGCGCCCAACTGTGAGCGCTGTTCGGGCGATTCCGTCATGCGGCCGCAGCCGCCGCTTCGAATTGGGCGTCGTAATCGCAACCGTGCGCCAAAACGGCCCATGCAATCCGAGCCAGCTTCGCGGCCAGCGCGACTACGACCACGTTCTTATGCGCTCGATCGAGCAATCCCCGCGCCCAGCGGCCCAACGGCGTATCGCGTTCGACAAGATAAGGCAGCGCCGCTCGTGCGCCATGGATCAAGTTCTTCCGCAAATAACGATTGCCGCGTTTGCTGATGCCGAGCAGGCGCGGTTTTCCACCCGTTGTCATTTGCCGTGGAACGAGCCCCAGCCACGCCGCCATGTCCCGCCCACGTTTGAATGCATGCGCCTCGCCGACCGCCGCCGCCAGCGCCGTAGCGTTTATCGTTCCAATTCCTGGGATTTTGGTCAAACGTCGCACAGCCACGTCGTCACGAGCCAACTGAACGAACTCGGCGTCGAAGCCGGTGATCCTCTGGTCGAGTGAACGCCATTCCGCCCGAAGATCTTCGATCAACGTCCGGATGCGCGGGCTCAACGCGGCAAAACCGCCATCTTCGGCCAATGTCTCAAGCTCGGCTTCCAGTTTCCTCCGGCCTTGCGGAACGACGATCCCTCGCTCCAGCAGCAACGCCCGCAAGTGATTGATCAGCGCCGTCCGTTCCGAGACGAGGCGCTCCCGGGCTCGGTGCAAAGCCTGGAGATCAGATTGGTCCTGGCTCTTCACAGGCACGAAACGCATCGTTGGCCGCGTCGCAGCCTCTGCGATCGCCTCCGCGTCGAGATCATCGTTCTTCTGCGCCTTCACGTACGGACGGACATATTCCGGCGACATCAGCCGCACCTCGTGGCCCCGCGCGGCGAAAATCCGCCCGAGGTGATGAGCGCCGCAACATGCTTCCATTGCCACAATGCACGACCCAAGCTCGCCAACGAAACTTTCCAACGTTCCCCGCCGAAGTCTCCGCCTCAAAACAACCCGGCCGGCGGCGTCCATGCCCACCACGCTGCAAGAGTTCTTCCCAAGATCGATGCCGAGAATCATGATATCCATCGGTCTGCTCCTCTCTCCAAACCAGCGGCGATACTACCCGATCGCCACGAGAGGGGCGGGCCATCCCATAATCACATACCGAGACGCGCCGCAAGCCCCATGTATGGACACAAACAGAATACAGAAAAACAGCGCTACGCAAGGAAATCCGCCATGTTCAGGTTATTCTGAAGTAAAAACTTCAGTTTCAGGATATCGGGGCGATCCTGCTCGATGGCGTGGCCAGTCTTTTTTTACGCGTCATGCCGCGGCGGATGAAGAAGCGGTGAAGCCCGGCCACCGAGACGTGCAAGCCGACCTCGATCAGCGCCAGGCGCAGCTCTGCAAGCGAGATGTCCTTACGCGTTTCCCAGATTGCGAGAATGTCCGCCCGCCGTTCCTCAACCCGACGTGAGCGCGTGTCGCCACCCTGAGGCTTCGGAGCAAAGCTGCCGGTATCGCGACGCTGCGCTCGCCAGCGGATTGCCGTCGCCGGCGCCACCCCAAAGCGGGCTGCCGCTGCCCGGCAACTCATCCCCTCATCAATCGCCGCCAAAAGCCGCCGACGAAGATCCATCGATAGTGGTTGGCCCATCCATGCCGGCCTCCTTCACCAGCACGGATTCTGAATCATGTGTGGACGGCCCGTTGGGTTCAAGTCGTTAAAGCAGAATTTGGTATCGGTTCGAATGCGGTCATGTGTCCGGCCTTTGACGCGGTGGTCTGACCGCTGGCCCAGATGGGTGCCGCGAGCAACATCCAAACAGAAATTGCGGCATGGAACTGCCGTAGATTCAGACGGATTTTGTTGCTCGTCGGTTCGACCGATAACCATCTCCTGTTTGCCCCTAAACCCTCGGCACCGGCGCGCGGATCAGGCGGCTACCGGCTGACGCCGATACGCTTCACCACGCGCCATCATGGCCCAGATGATCCGGGCCATCTTGTTGGCCAGAGCGATCGCCGCGACCTTGCGCGGCTTCCGCTCCAGCAATTGCAACAGCCAAGCGGTCGCTGATTTGCTGCCTGGTTTAGCGAAGCGGATCACCGCCATCGCCCCGACCACGAGCAACTGTCGCAACCTCTCATTGCCTGCCTTACTTATCTTTCCCATACGATGCTTGCCGCCGGTGGAATGCTCTCGCGGAGTCAGCCCGAGCCACGCTGCAAAATGCCGCCCGGTCTCAAAATTCGCGGGGTTCACATTGAGCGCCATGGTGATCGCGGTGATTGCCCCAACGCCGGGAATCGCGGCGAGGAGCTTGCTGACCGCGTTGGCCTTGTGCTGTTCGAGCAGCTGTCTCTCCAGTGCGTCGATCTTTGCATCGAGATCCGTCACATGCTGACCCATTTGCTCAAACATCGCCTTTGCAATTGCTGGAATCGCTTCCTCGGCAGACAGGAGAACAAGCAATGCTGAGACGTTCGCGCAGCCCTTGGCGGCAACGATGCCAAATTCCGCCGCGTGCCCCCGCAACGCGTTGATCGCCTGGGTTCGTTGATTCACCAAGAGTTCCCGGTGCTTCACGATGATTGCTGCCGCTTGCTCATCCACCGATTTGACCGGAACCGTGCGCATGGTCGGGCGGGATGCTGCCTCACTGATCGCTTCTGCGTCGTTGCGATCATTTTTACTCCGCTTCACGAAGGGCTTCACATATTGCGGTGGGATCAACCTGACCCGGTGGCCCATACCGCCCAACACCCGCCCCCAGTGGTGCGAGCCTGCGCAAGCTTCAAGAACCACCTCCGTCGGAGCCAATTTGACGAAGAACGGTTCAACCTGAGCCCGCCTGATCTCGCGCCGCAGTAACGGGCGCTCCTGGTCATCGACCCCATGGATCGTAAAAACATGCTTGGACGTGTCTATAGAAATCCGCTTAAATTCCATTGGGCGGCCCTTTCATTAGGTTCGTTGTTCGACCCTATATTGGCACATTGGATGCCGTTGGGCCGTCCACCCCAACAGAAATCAACGCCAATGGGAATCCCCTCGCGATTCAGACCGGTCGAAAGCCGCTCTAATATCGGCAGCACTTAAGAAGCCTGAAGGAGCACCGCTTGCCGAGATTCACCAGCTACGGATTCCTGTAGTCGATGCTCCTCCACCTGGAATTGTTGCGTTGCCGATGTTTCTCGATGTTGGAAAGTGATGGCAGGTTCGGCAGATTTTGCACGCCGAAGCCGCCATTTCGGTCTCGGGTAGGTCGCACGCCGATCCGAACGTCCGGTATCTTCTTTCTTTGCCCAAAAGCGGCCCTTCTGCTTCCCCCCAAGGCCACCGTAAGCCTTCCCGAGGCGCGTGTCCGCTTCCGGGAAGCGATCCAGCTCGGACATATAACCTGAATGGGCGCTGAGCGTCCGTAGCGCGTTTGTGATGTTCCCAGGACGACAAAGCCCCCTCGTCCTGAGTTGGGACGAGGGGGCGTTGTCATGTGGATGAGTTCGGATCGGTGAGGGCGAGGAGGTTCCTGCCGCTGGCGATGGCGCGGTTGCCGCGGCTTTCCACGAGGCGGCAGGCATGGCGGATGGCGCTCATGTTGTCGCGGCGGATGCGGGCGGCGGTTGCGGTGTCCATGGCATCGGCGGGGTCCTCGCCGTCGCCGCCGAGCATGGCGGCGAGGACATCGAGCGTGTGCATCGCGAACTCGAGTGTATCGAGATCCGTGCTGAGCTGATCGCGGACGGCGTTCAGGCGCACGGGATCGGCGGGCATGGCAACGAGTGCCGTGCCCGGTGTGACCGGTTCGGTCATGGTGGTCTCCTGATGATATGGTTGGGGAATGGCGTGGCCGGGATCGGATCCCGGCGCAGACAGCGCCGGAGGAGCGTTCAGGTGGTTTCTCCCCGGCGACGCCAGGATGACTGTCTGCTCACCAGATGTGGGAATATAATCAAGTATTTCAATATGTTATAGAAATATTCGTGCGATATTTGCTCTAAATGTCGAGCAATTCATTCCCTCCGCCGCCTGATCTTCTCCAGCCGCGCGTGGTCGTTCGCCGCCTGGGTCGCGGCGAGCATCTCGGCATGGAAGAATTCGGTGGCGATGATGGCATTGGCCCGGTTGTAGTGCTCGGCCGCGACCGCCTCGCTGATGTCGAGCACGGCGCGGGCGAGGCCGGGCTCGGCGCGATTGACCAGGGGTGTTGTGGTGCCGAGCGCGTGGCGGAACCGGTGCGGCCCGATCGCAACGCCGAGCAAGGCTTTGGACCGAACCCGGACGAGCTTCTCGATTCCCGGCTCAGCGAGCGGTTTGCCCAGCGTGCCGACCCAGAGCGCGCCATGATCCGTGCCACGCAGCAGGGCAGGGCGGATCTCGCCGAGATAGCGATCCATGAATGGCGTCAGGCGAGCGGGGAGCAGAACGTTGTCACGCCGTGCGGTCTTGATCTGGTCGGGTCGGTAATCGATCCGGTAACGGCCGTCGACCTTGTGGAGATTGTCCGTTGCCATGGTCTGTGCCGTGGTGCGGAGGCGGCGGGCGCGGGAGCTCAGCACCGCGAAGATCAGCCCGTCGCGGAACTGGAGCAGTGCCTTGCGCCGCGTCCGGCACTGCTCCGCCGTCCCCATCAGGCGCAACCCCTCGGCATAGAGGATGCGGGTATCGGGGATGAGGAGTTCACGCTTGTCCATGAACAGGCGCTGGCGGATCGAGGCGCCGTTGGGCTGGAGGATGCAGGTCCGGTCGGCCTCGGGTGCCAGAACCCGGATCGCGAGGTTCAGTTCGGCGAAGCGGCCGGCGATGGTGAAGGGCGCATTGCCGCGCGCCATCAGGGCACGGAACCAGGCGGCGCTGCGGGGATGGGAGATCCGGGCGCCGGGCGGCGCTGCCGGGTCGAGCCATCCGGCCTCGTCGAGGAACCGTAGCCAGTAGGTGTAGCCCCTGGCGATCTTGAGCCGGCTGGCGAGGCGCAGCGTGCTGCCATATCCGGGATCGTCGAGCGGATCGGCGGCCGCACAGTTCTGCTCCCATCGCTGCCGGTCGATCGCCGGCCAGGTGGCGAGATAGCGCGCAAGCCGCCGCGCAAGCCGGGCCTCGTCCCGCGAAGCCGGCTTCTGTTCCCCAAGGTCACGCATCACGCTCTCCCTCCCATCGCTCTGTGGCGATCCGTCCTGCGGTCGGGCCCGGATTTCCGCGGGCGGAGCGTCCTCATCTGCTCGAGCACGGTCTGGTCGAAGCGGTCGAACGCACTGTCCTTCTCGGGGCCGGTATAGGATTTGCGTGCCGTCCGATCGGTCTTGTGGCCGAGCAGGACGCGGATGACCTCGAAATCCCCCGGATATCTCTTCAGATGGGCGACCGCGGCGCGATGGCGGACTAGATGGGAATTGATCTCGCAGCCCACCCGCTCGGCGACGATCCTCGCGAGCGTACTGCCCATCGCCTGCCGCGTCATCGGCCGCCCCTTCACGCCGGCGAAGAGGTAGGGATTGTCGGCTGCGGCGATCAGCGGGCGGAATTTTTGCTCCCACGCGATGATCATGTCGCTGGTCAGGGGCAGAACCGGGCGATCGATGGTCACGCGGTTCTTCACTTCCCCGGCCGGGATCAGGAAGCGGGTGATCGCGCTGCCGCCATGGCCCGGCCCGATGAAGTGGCGATCCCGGCGCAGGCCGAGCAGGTTGCTGACCCGGAACGCGTAGAACAGACCCAGATGCAGCACCAGCGCGCGCTTGGCCGCACTGACCGCGAGCACGCCGGAACGGGGCAGCAAAGCCTCCGCCTCCTCCATCAGCACTGCCGGCAGTGCGAGAATTTTCTGCTCGGCCTCCGGCGTCAGCAGCGGCTCGAGGCGTCGCCGGTTCTTCTCGGTCATCTCGCTGTATTCGGGCGTCACCGCCTTCTTCCATCCGGCGATGCGCTCGACCTCTGCCTTGGGCAGGCCGACATGGAATTTGGCGATCTGCCGGAGGATCTCGGCGACATGGCCGGCCGGGGCCGAGCGTTGCTTGCCGGCGCGGTCGCGCATGAAGCGGATGGCTTGGCGGGCCCGCTCGACCGGCACGACGAGGTCGCGGATACCGCGGATCTCCTCGAGCGGCACGCCGGTCTGCACCAGCGCCCAGACGGCCTGGCGGGCATGGCGCATGCGCTCCTCGATGGTGATGGCGCGCAGCGCCCGCCGTGGCGCCGGGGATGGTGATGCCCGACCGGCCAGACCGTCGTCATGATCGCCGCGGAGGTGATCGGCATCGAGATCATCGAGATCGGAACAGCCGAGGTGGCGCCGCATGCGCTCGAGATCGGCCTGCAGGCCGGGATGCATGGCCTCGAGCGGGACGGTGCACCGGACCCGCTGGCGTGCGGCGCCGAGGATCGGCAGCCCGAGATTGGGCTGTTCACGTGCGGCCTTGTTCCATTGATAGCGCATCTGGGCGAACAGCCGGGACGGGCTGCGGCAGAGGGTCGCGGCACGGATCCAGGCCTGGAAGCGCTCGAAGCTCGCATCCGAGACGGTGGACGGCGGAATGCCCTCGCGGCTGTGGAACTCGATGAAGCGGGTGAGGGTGGTTGCCGCCCGGGACGGGAGGCCGTCGCGAAGTGATCTCCAGTCGGCATCCAGGGGCGCGCGCGGCTCCAGCCGGCCGAGGCGGCGCATCACGAAGCGTGTATTCGAGCGCACGGTTGCCATCGAGGTCGCCGAGATCCCGAACAGCTGGGGCGGCTTGCCGAGCACCCTGGCGTTCAGCTCTGCCGGGCAGAGGCGCAGCTGGGCCGGATCGGTCCCGGCGATGCGGGCGAGTGCGCGCAGAGAGGAGATAATGCTCCGGCGACGTTCGTTCGTGAGATCGCTCCACGAGGCGACGAGCGCGATGGCTTCCGCAACGGTTGGTGCCGCGGGCGGAACATCGCCCGGACCCGGATGTTGAGTGTGTTCAGTCACTGTCTTGCTCCGTTTTGACAAGTGAGGACAGAGGCGGACATTAATGAGGACGCTATAAAGCAATACCAGGCCAATTGACTGATCGTGTTCTAATGAACATGAGCAATAGCTTGATATTGTGTTGTCTTTTGACTGGCTTTGATTTGTGTGCATTCGCGCGGCGCCGGCGGCCCGGTTTGTCCGTCCCGCCTGTCCGAACCACGGATCGCACGGCATGGCTCAGCGCCTCAGGCGCCGGGCGATCAGCGCGCGAATATCGGCAGGGTGGAAGAATACGGCGCCGCCGATCCTGACCGGCTTGAGGTGTCCGGCGGCGATCCAGCGCCGGAGCGTCCTGTCACCGCGGCCGAAGGTGGCGCACAGATCGTCAATGCCCAGGAGCGGCTCGATGGCTTCGGCAGCCTGCGGTTGGCCATCGTTCGGGATATCGGTTGCCGTGGAAGGCGGGACCGGCGGTGATCGCCGCTCAGCCATTGCCGGAGAGATCGGCGCTGGTGAGCGGGGATGTATCCACGACGGTGCGGTCGCCGGAGCTGACAACCCGCCGGAAGTCATCGCGCGCGGCCTGGGCGGCCAGAACCCGAATGATGCTCCGCAGCGATGTGCGCGCGGTGGCATCGGCAGCGCTGCCGGCGACCGGTTGGTCCTTGCTGCCCGCACCCGACGAAATGTGTGGCTCTCGACTCATCGAGAGCTTCAATGCGCGCGCTCGATGCCCGGATTCAAAACATCAGGCGTGCGGGAATGCCGAAACTTCTGAAGGGGCGGCTCAGCCCGATACCGGCATGTTCAGCAATCGCCGGATGTGTCCCAGCGTCTCCGCATCCGGCTCCATGGCCGAGCCGGATACCGATGGCCGAGGAGCCTGCAGGCGCTCGGCAATCCGGCGGATCTCGTCATCGCGCGCACCGTGGAACCGGCGCAGGGCGCTCCGCAGTTCCGATGCCGGGAAGATTCCGAGCGCCTCGTTCAGGAATTCTTCCACGAACCGCGAGAACGTGCCCGCCTTCGGATAGCGCCCCCTGATCGGTTCGTTCCTGAATGAGATCCACAGCGAGGCGCAGCACGTCACCGCGAAGTCCGCCGGGTCCGACATCTCCCGGCGCCCGTATCTTGTGCCAGCCACGTCCTCCGCGATCGAATGGGCCCCACGGTCTCCCACCGCCAGCAGCAGCCGGCACAGGGCGCGGAGACGCCGGGCCGCACCGCCGGGACGATCAATCGGGACCCCGGGTTCTATGGTGGCCCTGGCCTCCGCCATCGGGCGATAGGAGAGCAGCTCGAGGCGCTCCCCGAACCGGAACTTCAGCAGATGGAGCATCGTGTGATCCGCCCAGCGCCGGGCCTGCTGGAAGGTCTCCAGCGTGTTCGTCAGGGATGGTTCCGCACGCAGCCCGTCCCGATAGTCGCCGCATCGTAGCGCGACGTCGGCCAGCCTTGTGGAAAGATCCTCGCGCCCGAACCAGGTCTGGGCCAGGGCCTTCAGGTGCGCCTCGGCATCGATCGGTGGCGTCGGTTCCGCGGGAGCGCCCTTGCGCCGCCGCCTCACTCTGGTGGGCTCGAGGCCGCCCCTGGCGCGACCCTCATGCCGCGCATTGGCGGCAAGGAGGTCGAGCAGCTCGACGAGCCCCTGGATCGTGCGCGTCGCCCGCAGCAGGCCTGGTTGCGGCAGCCCCCGCGGGTTGAATAGCTGGCGCATCAGATCGGCGTGCTGGCTCGCATCGAGCTGCACCAGGATCGCCCGCAGCCGCTCGGCGCTCGCGGCAAGCATGGCGAGATCGCGCAGAAGATGCGAGCGCGGCCGATGACGCGCCGCGATACGTCGACGGCGCCAGTCCGCGATACGTAAACGGCGCCGGCGGGCGAACGTCATGAAGATCGAATTCGGGGGATCGCTGAGCGGCGGATCGCTGAGCGCCATGGGATGCGCGAGGATCTCGGCGGTCACCGCATCGATCAGCCCGAGATCGAACGAGGCTGCGTGCGCATCGGCCGCCGGCGCCCGCGTAAAATCGGCGGTTTGTGTGGTTGATCCAGGGGAAGTTTCCGTCATGGCCGCGGCATCCTTGTGAACGAGCCATCGAATCGGTCCGATTCGGGTGGGGCATCATAACCCGATTTGCGTGTTTGGCAGGAGCTGGGCAGGTGACGTACAGCACTTAACCAACTGTTTTTGCTGGCACTGAGTGTGTCCGGATCTTCCAGAACCCGGTCACGCTTCGCTGGTGACGCTGGTTCGAAGGAATAGCAGGCCAGCCCCCGCACAGGTGCGAGGGTGGCTGCTCAATCGGCATCGGTCCACGCCCCGCCGGAGCCCGCCCGTCCCGAAAGCCCCCTGCCGCTGGAGCCGGCAGGTAGGATGGTTCGCCGCTTCTCGAGAGGTGCTCCTCCTCCCGGGCGTCCCTGGGCCTCGAACCTTCGCAGTGCCCTTCGGGTGGATGACGCCTGCCCCACAGTACCCGATCCATCGCCCCGCTGCCGTCCAAGACCGACCAAGGCGAAGGGCCACGGCCAAATCCCGCCGTAACGGCACATCCCTGCCGCGGATCCACCTCGTTCCGGAAGGCGGTTCCGCGTGCGTGAATGCCGGAAACACTGAAGGGTGAGTGCGTGAATGACCGAGACATTGAAGGTTGGGTGTGCGAATGCCCGAGATTTTGAAACCCGGGACCGTCAGCCGTGCAGGATTGCCCGAAATATTCAACAGCTGGACACCCGCATTAACCCTGTGAGTGTTGTTGAATTCGTGATTCACTGAGGCGGTCGTGAATTGGGGGCGGGTGGATGGAGGCGTGGTCGCTGTTCGGGCTTTCGGAGCATCTTGAGCGTCTGAGCAAGACCGGGGACCCGCTGGAGGTTCTGGAAGCGACGGTCGATTTCGAGCATTTCCGTGGCTGGCTGGTTGACGGGCTGGGCTACGGGGACGGAGCCAGGGGTGGCCGCCCGCCCTTCGACCCTGTTTCGATGTTGAAGGCGCTGATCCTTCAGGCCCAGCACAATCTGAGCGATGCCAGGATGGAGTTCATGATCCGGGACCGCCTGTCCTGGATGCGCTTCCTGCGCTTTGATCTTGGCGGGCCGACGCCGGATGAGAACACGATCCGGCTGTTCCGTAACAAACTGACCGAGACCGGCACGCTGAAGCGGGTGATGAAGGCGTTCGACTGGCAGTTGCAGAAGAAGGGCTACATCCCGATGTCGGGCCAGATCGTCGATGCGTCGCTGGTGCCGGCGCCGAAGCAGCGGAACACGGACGTAGAGAAGGAGGCGATCAAGGCCGGCAAGACAGCGCGTGAGATCTGGCCGGACGAGCCCCACAAGGCGGCGCAAAAAGACACGGACGCGCGGTGGACGCTCAAGATCGGCGGCAAGATCCGGTATCGGCCGGACGGCACGCCACTGCCCCAGATTGCGCTGCCGGTGTTCGGCTACAAATCCCACATCGCGATCGACCGGCGCTTCGGCTTCATCCGGGAGAGTGCGGTGACGTCGGCATCCCTTGCGGATGGCCGGGTGCTGCCGCGGTTGGTGACGACGGACAACACCTCCTCGGAGGTCTGGGCCGACAGTGCCTATCGCTCGCAGAAGAATGAGAAATGGCTGGCATCAAGGATGTTGGTCAGCCGCATCCACAGGCGCAAGCCGGCGGGCAAGCCGATGCCGCACAATATCGCGCGGGCCAATGCCGCGAAATCGTCGATCCGTGCCCATGTCGAACACGTCTTCGCCCACCAGAAGAACAGGTTCGGCCTGTTCATCCGCACCATCGGCATCGCACGGGCCGAAGCGAAACTCATCCTGGCCAATATCGCCTACAATTTCGACCGGCTCATCTTCCATGAACGCGCCCAAGCCATGGGATGAATCCGTCCAGACCTCGGGATTGCGGCACCGATCGCAGCCTCCGCGACCCACGCAGACGGTCAAATAAGGCCCTTCAAACGGCCAAGAGCGCCGTATCCAGATTCAGATCCAACCAACCGCTAAATCCGCAAGGGTAGATACGGGTGTCCAGCTTGTTGGCGCAACGCGGCGGCAATAGCGCCGCGTCGGTATCTCCGTACGCTGCATAACGGCATAGCGACACGGCAAATGATCAGGCTATTTGGCATTTCGATGTGCGGGGTAATCTTTCTAATCCTTATAGGCATGGCCCTCCGTGCCGAATTTTATGGCTCAAGCCACTGACGCCGAGGCCGGAATACAGTGCGTATTTTGGTAGCCACCAGCACCACAACCGTTGCGTCACTGTGCAAGGTGATCAAAAGGTGACACAGAGATCTTCAATAGGCCATCTGTGCTCTCTGCGTATGTGAAATTGGTGGCATATGCATATCGGGGTCGCTAGCAAACACTGTTACGAGATCACCGGCCACAAGCCGAGAATAAATCGGGTCGGATATCGAAATCCCATAAGGAAATCCAATTTTTTGCAGCGCAGCATCATAGTTGTCGGGAAGCATGGCCATTAGGCACGCGCAATACGTAAGGTTTGGATATTGCCGAGGTTCCGCAATCTTCTTGAAACCGAGCCGTCGATACATCGGCATATGATGGGGACGAACCGCATTTATCATGATATCAGCTTCAAAATACAACCTCAGATACGCAACTATCCGAAAGGCGGCGATGATCAGGCTACGGTCATTGGCAAACGCGGGATCACGGGCGAAACGAGTAATTTCGATTACTCGCCCCGGATTTCCTTCTTGGATTGCTGCGGCCTCCAGCGCCAGGATCTCTTCGCGGAATATCTCCATGGCGGGTATCCGACTGGCGTCAGGCCAGGTCCCGCTATGATCATGGAGACAGATGCGGATAGTGGCTGCGGGAATATCGGCCCGGTAAATGACGACCGTTCGTTCATTCCGAGCCTGGTCATATGTGTCGGAAAACAGTCCCCCTTCCTGTGGGGCAATATATCCATAGGAGAGGTAACCATCATGCCGAATTTTGTATGCTTCTTTGAGTTCCTTAATCGTCACAGCCAGCCGTGCAGAGGTGTCGCCTTCTGACGGGATATTAAGAATTGTATCGCGCCGGTATGTGATCGGCGAGGAAAAGGTAGATCCGTCCATTTTTCGATTCTCCAGGATTGAGGTGTTTGGGAGTTTATCTCCTGAGAAATCATATGGTAGAAAAGTTTCAATTTTTATATAAATAGGCGTCAGGACGAATTTGGAGGTATCGATAATGCCATGCGCGACACGGCTAAAAGCGCACATTATTCATTTCTGTAAAAATATTGAAACGCTTCTATCGCGTCTATCCGGCCTTATTATTGTTCCAGTCCAGTACCGCTCTGCTGTTCAAATGGCCCAGATCGATTCTCGAGCTCGTCTTAGTTCGAAAATGGCGGTTGTTGGCGAAATTGTTTTGCTCGCATTTGCCTATGGATATGTTGGAAAGCCAAGGACAGCTTCATTTTTTATCTTCGTCATTTTAGTGTCTGTAAGCTATGGGGCATTGGTCTGGCTTGGTCAAAGCTGGAAAAGAAGCCAACGTAAGAGTAAATTTGTACCTAATTTCCATTGGGGTTACTGCGTAACGCAGTTTACATTAGGCGCAGCCTGGGCTGGGGTTGTTTCTGCTGCACTTCCTCAAGCAGACAAGGATCAGCTTGCCCAGATCTATGCTATTCTCATTGGATTGGTCGGAACGGCGGTATTTGCTGGTCCCGCTATTTATTCATTATTATTTTGGACTCCTCTCGTTTTTGGTTCAACTATTGCGCTAATTCTGCCTAGCGCGCAAACTAATGGCGCAACACTCATTGGTATATTTTCGTTTTATTTTCTCACGTTTGTTTCTATAATAGAGCTTAGTCGGAAAATGGTAGAGCGTGAGGTTGGTACGATCCGGATCGCGCACCATAAAGAAGAGACTGAAATTCTTCTGCGTGACTTTCAGCAGGGCGCAAGCGACTGGTTCTTTGAACTCGATCGTGATTTGGTGATCGTCAACCCATCCGACAGATTCTGTGAGGTGGCGCAACGCTCTGTGACTGAGATGCAGATCTCATTCCATAATCTGCTGCTGAACGGTGATGGCTCGATAATTCGCCACCGAGACGACGCAATCGATAAGTTGATGACGCATCTTGAAGGGCATACAATTTTTCGCGACGCAATCGTTTCAATCCCTTTCTCTGGCGAGTTACGTTGGTGGGATCTCTCCGGTAAGCCGATATTCGACGAGAGTGGAAGCTTCGTTGGCTATCGCGGCGTTGGCCGAGACGTTACTGACCTTCATCGGTCGCGCGAGCGGGTCGTCTATCTTGCCCGTCACGATCCGCTTACGTCCTTGCTCAATCGTGAGATGTTCTCCATCGCCCTTGAGCAGTTTCCGCATGACGCCGACGCTATGCAGACAGCAATTTTGTGTGTCGATCTCGACTATTTTAAGTCGATTAACGACAGTTTCGGCCATGGTGTCGGGGACAACCTACTGCGAGCCGCGGCTGAACGCCTGCGTAGCTGCGTCCGTGAAAGAGATATGGTGTTTCGTCTCGGCGGTGATGAATTCGCAATCATTTTGCCGGAAGTCGAGCGATCTGATGTTGAACTTATCGCAAAGCGAATCATCGATCACCTCGCGCAGCCATTCCGCATCAGGAATCTGACGATGACTATCGGTGCCTCGATCGGTGCGGCGATGCTCCCAAGCGATGCTAATTCCCCCGCAGGGGCTCATCATTGCGCTGATATCGCCCTCTATCAAGCCAAGGTAGAGGGCCGCGGAAAGTTCTGCTTTTTCGATGCTAGGACGCAGGATGCAATCTCTAAGCGCATAACAATTCATACTGACCTCAAGAGCCCCGCGGTTCGCCAACAGCTATTCCTTGAGTATCAGCCGATTATCGATCTCCGCACCGGTAAACCAATAGCGATGGAAGCACTGGTCAGGTGGCAACATCCTGTACGCGGTGTGATTAATCCAACAGATTTCATTTCCATTGCTGAGGATAGTGGCTTTATCAATGTCATTGGTAAGCACGTTATTGATATGACTTGCCGCTCTGCCGCACTTATGACCCCTAACCTCGAATTTGCAATCAACTTGTCCCCGCGTCAGCTTCGCGACGAGATGCTTCCCGATAAGATCTCTGAAGTTCTGCGTAAGAATGACATAGACGGAAGACGCATTTCCTTTGAGATTACCGAAACATGTCTACTAGATGTTGGTGGGAATAGCCTTGGTTTACTTGACAAAATACGAGCTCTCGGATGTCGTATCGTTCTTGATGACTTCGGAACAGGCTATTCGTCCTTTCGTCCTCTCCATAATTACGATTTCGACAGAATAAAGATCGCCCAAGCACTTCTGGATGACGTATTTCTATCGCCTAGCCGCCAGATTATCCTTGAGACTGTGGTCGCTATGGGCCAGCGCATCGGTATTGATATGATTGCAGAAGGCGTCGAGACCGAGCAGCAGGCGGCATTGCTGCGTAGCCTCGACTGTCCATTTGCGCAGGGGTTTTGGTTTTCTCGACCAATTAGCGATACCCAACTTATTCGTGAATACGGAGTAGCGAATACACTGTAGGATGGAAAAGCGGCTACAGCGCCTCCGAGGCAATCTTCGTCTTCAGCGTTGCATCAACCTTCCGTCTCGTCTTGTTCATGTCCTGCTCCGTCACCACAGCGAGCCGGAACTCCCCGACTTAGCCGCTGGTGTCATTTCCCTCGGCCAGCTCAATCGAGAGGGCACGTACAGCGTGGTCCCGTGATGCCACCACGGCGGAGGTGAAGAACGCAACGAAGCGGAGAGTCTCAAATCAGAATCGAAAGACTTGAGTTCGGTATAAGTGGCTGTGTGTCCCCGCAACCATCTTGATTTGCGCCTCCAGAACAGAAATAGAACCAAGCCCCGTTGCAGCAGCGCCGGGGCTTTTGTCGTTCCCGCCCCCTGACGCAAGACGTAGTATTCCCGCCAGCGCGCCTCGGAGTTCAACCTTCAGTTCCGCGCCCTCCGGAACCAGGATCACCGCCTCGATCAGCGTGCGGATGATACTGAATGCCTCGTCCTTCGTGGTCGGATCCTGCAGCGCCTCGTGCAGGTTGGCGACCGCCTCGCGGTAGAGCTCAGCCATCGCCGGATGAAGCGAAGGTTCCGGCACGGTCTCGCGGGCGAGAAGATCGGTCAGTTCGGCCTTGCGGGCCTCGATCCGGATCATCTCGTCGCGCAGGCTGGACGCCGGCATGCCCTCGGCGATCGCATCGATGATCCGGGCCTTGCGGTGTTCGATGCGTTTGAGTTCATCCCGCATCCCCGAAAAATGCGCCCGCCTCTGCGCGCTGGCGGCATTCTGCTCGGCGACGAACGCCTCGGTGAATTCCCTGAACAGCGCCGGGTCCATCAGCCGGTGGCGCAGCCCGTCGAGCACGATGGCTTCGAGCCGGTCGCCGCGGATATTCAGCCGGTTGTCGCAGGTGCCCTTGTTCCGCGCTGTCGCGCAACCGAACAATGTCGCGCTGATCTTGCTGTAGGCGCCACCGCACACACCGCACCGCATCAGGCCGGTGAGAAGGTGTTTGGGCCGCTGGTGGCGCCAGAATTCTGCCCCCGATGAGTTGCGGCGGGCACTCGGTTCCCTGGTCATGTCCGGGCGGGTCGCCTTGCGCATGTTGCCCTGTCGTTCCTTGACCGCGGCCCAAAGCTCGTCGTCGATGATCCTCAGCGCGGGGATCTCGGTGATCACCCATTTGCCTGGATCGTTCAGCCGTGAAACACGCTTCCCGGTGGCCGGGTCCTTTATGTAATGCAGCCGGTTCCACACCAGGCGCCCGATATAGAGTTCGTTGTTCAGGATACCCGTGCCGCGTTCGGGGTTGCCGTTGATCGTGCTCTGGCTCCAGCCTTCACCGCGCGGCCCTGGAATCTTCTCCTTGTTCAGCTGGACGGCGATCGCGCGCGGTGATTTGCCATGAGCAAATTCCCTGAAAATCCGGCGCACGACCTCGGCTTGTGCTCCATTGATCGTTCGCTCGCCGGTCTTCGCCGCGCCATCGGCGCCGAACTGGCGGACCACGTCGTATCCATATGAGTTGCCACCACCAGAGCGCCCAGCTTCGACCCTGCCTCTCAGGCCCCGCCGCGTCTTGTCGGCGAGGTCCTTCAGGAACAGCGCGTTCATCGTGCCCTTCAGACCGATATGCATCTCGCCGATCTCGCCTTCGGCAAGGGTCACGATCGAGACATTGGCAAAGCGCAGGCGCTTGAACAGCGCAGCGATGTCCTCCTGGTCGCGGGACAGGCGGTCCATTGCCTCGGCCAGTACGATGTCGAACTGGCCGCGGCCCGCGTCGGCCATCAGATCCTGGATGCCCGGCCGGAGCAGCGACGCCCCAGAAATCGCCCGGTCGGAGTAGCTGTCCATTACCCGCCAGCCCTGCCGCTCCGCATGCTCCCGCCACACACGCAGCTGGTCCTCGATCGACGCCGCACTCTGCAGGTCACTCGAAAAGCGGGCGTACAATGCAACTCGGGCGTTGGTCATCGCTCTGGCTCTGATCAGGAGTGAGCACCTATCGTTTGGGACCGCGGCACCCAATGTCAAGCTTTCTGCGGATTGCGCGCCGGAATCCAGACCAATCAATTCCAACCGCAGGTCGCCCACCCAAGGTCCAACACCGCAATGAAGTCGCCGTTCACGGCTCCGCCCGCCGATCAAGACGACGGATGATCCAATCCTTCCGGCTTGCTGGGGTGGGGGACCGGGGCTAGCATCCTCCGCGTCGATATATCTTCAGGAATAGAAGCCATGATCCACGAACTCCGCATCTATCACTGTATGCCGGGTCGACTTCCTGATCTTCTGAAGCGGTTCGAGACCGTGACACTCGGATTGTGGGATAGGCACGGCATTCGTCAGGCAGGGTTCTGGACGACGCTTGTCGGAGAATCCAACATGGATCTCACCTATCTGCTGGCGTGGGAATCTCTCGCTGAGCGCGAGAGCAAATGGACCGCTTTCCAGGCCGATACCGAATGGCTGGCCAAGCGCGCCGAAACCGAGAAGAACGGTCAGATCGTGGCCAGCATCACCAATCAGATCCTCGTGCCTACGGCATTCTCGGCAGTACGCTGACGTCCTGCGGCTGCGAGGGCTTCAAAATTATGTCGGTGCAGAAGGCTGGACGGCACTGCCGCCAGCCCCCCGTTCAATTGTCCGCCCATGATAGAAGGGGCGGTAGCAGAATGGCGGGTTTTGAGCAGCATGGCGACAAGGCTGCCATTGTAACTGGCCCGTCGGCTACCCTCTCCCCTACCGCCTTGTCGCATAAATCCTAAGTTGTGCGACAACCCTGGCCCCGGTGAAAACGACCATGGCAGCCGCCAGACTTCAGATCGCGTGATCCCGAAATCAGACATTCAACTCCACCTAATCGCGGCTTGCGAAGCTCCAGATTTCGAGTGCATCGTGCATAGATGACCTGGAAAACTCATACATTGGCAACAGAGGGTGAAGTATTCGAGCTTCTGATAAGGTGGCGCGGGGATAAGTGGTATTCGCGAGGCCAGTCAAAATGTTACAATTGTCTGATACCATCGATTGACCGTGATGCGATGAACGGGAAATCCCGTCCAGAGAAGATCAACCTTGAGCGTAGGAGCATAGACATCTTTCGTGCTTCAGCCAGGTTCTTCTCACACCCAGGGGAAATACTCGCTCTTACAGATGATCTTATCGCACTCGCTATACTGCGCCATCATGGTGCGCGGACTCGTCTGCTTGACTGGTCGCGCTCACCCTTTGTGGCTGCATATTTTGCGGTTTGCTGTGATGATGACGAAGATGGCGAGATTTGGGGATTCGATGAAAGCGAATACATGAAGAAGGGTGTATCGCAGTGGTCAAACCCGGCTGAATGGAAATACGAATTTGAGAAGGCGGCATTTTGCCCGGGCAATGGTCTAGATTTTTTTGTGTGTATGACTTATCCGACAGGTTTTGGCCGACAAAATGCCCAAGACGGTCTTTATTCTCTTACATCGGTATTCGACCGAGATCACGCTGAACGAATAGAACAACTATTAAACAAACCTGAATCGCACGCTCGATACCTAATTCCAAAAACACTCAAAGCGACAATCCGAGATCGGCTGCGCCTGGAACATGGCATCTGGGATGTATCGCTATATCCTGACTCTGCGGGTGCGGCCAAGACAGCAGGGGCTGTGTTCCCGTAAGATATTATTAAGATATACGCTAGCATTTCGTGGAAATGGCCCCTACCCATCTATCATCTGCCAAACTCGGGAGTGGTTGGTTTGTCCGGTATCTCAGAAGCCTTTGTTTAAAGCAGCCGTTCCGCTTTCCCCCAGCTAGGTCACCGATTGTCGCATAACTTGTGAATTACGCACCAGCCGGAAACGACCGGGCTTTGACACTTGCAGGTCATTCAGGCGCATCGACAAGCAGATACTAAATTTTGGTGGTATCATTGAAAGGGCGTTGGCCAATGTTTTCGACCAGACGAAGCAGGTAGCCATCCGGGTCCATGACCAGAAACTGTCGCTGGCCGAATTCAACCGTGTTGGCTCGATACCACGCCTCCTCAGGCTCCTTGAATAGCGGACATCCCGCTTTTGCCAGTCGGTCTAGGATCGGCCGGAGGGTCGGTGTCTTGATCTGGAAATTGATGCCACGACCAAGTGGTGCTTCGAGCGGCCCCGTCACCCATTGGTCGTCTGCCGTGTTGCGCTGCTCAAGCATTACCTGAGCACCGTCAAGGTCCAGGTATGCGAAGCCGGTTTCCGGCCGGTCGAATGCTACGGAGAAGCCGATCAGATTGCACCAAAAACGCAGGCTCACCTCCAAGTCCGAAACCACCAGTTCCGGAACCAGCCTCGATAGCGTCCGTCAATGTGGTGGAAATTGGGGTGTGATTGAGCGGCCATTGATTATGCGGCCACGGTGGTAATTTCAGCAGGCTTGATGTCGATCAAGAGCGGCGCGAGTTCGGCCATCGCCTCGATCTGCATGTAGCGGTTCTGGGTCTGCCATTCGTCGTTGGCCTCCAGCAGCACGGCGCCGATCAGGCGGATGATCGAGCCCTCGTTGGGAAAGATCCCGACGACATCGGAGCGG
Source organism: Acidiphilium multivorum AIU301 (assembly GCF_000202835.1). Lineage (NCBI taxonomy): Bacteria > Pseudomonadati > Pseudomonadota > Alphaproteobacteria > Acetobacterales > Acidocellaceae > Acidiphilium > Acidiphilium multivorum. The sequence goes on along the minus strand of NC_015186.1, from coordinate 2,231,020 downwards.
CGCTTCACCTCCTTGTTCAGCCGTTCCAGCGGATTGGTGCTGTGGATTTTGGTTCGATGCTGGGCGGGAAAGTCCATGTGGGCGAGCACGTCGATTTCGCTGTCATCAATGAACGCGCCGAGTTTCGGCCATTTGCCGCGGAGCTGATCAGCGACGTGGCGCAGGGTCTGGCTCGCATTGGAGCGATCCGGTTGGATGAACGCCTGGCGCAGCGCAGCGGCCACCATGCTCTGCTGCGCTTTCGGCACGTAGGACAACGCGTTGCGCATCCAGTGAACCCGGCACCGTTGCCAGGAAGCGCCCATCACCCGGCGGATTGCTGTCTTCAGTCCCTCATGAGCATCGGAGATCACCAGCTTCACGCCGCGCAAGCCGCGGCGGAGCATGCTCTTGAGGAAGGTTGACCAGAAGGTCTCGGCCTCGGACGGGCCGATGTGCAGGCCGACGATCTCGCGCCGGCCATCGGTGTTCACCGCCACAGCGATTATCGCCGCAACCGAGACGATCCGCCCGCCTTCGCGCTGCTTGAGATAGGTCGCATCTAACCAGAGATACGGCCAATCACCGGCAAGCGGACGATCAAGGAAAGCATTCACCCGCTCGTCGATGTCCTTGCACAGCTTGGAGACCGTGCTCTTGCTGATCCCTGTTAGCCCCATCGCCTGCACCAAGTCGTCGACACGCCGGGTCGAGACGCCGCCTATCCAGGCTTCCTGGATCACCCAGGGGCTACGCATGAAAATTTCGGGCATAGTTGACGGCATGGAATCGGGTGTGATTCGGGGAGTCTCCTTGAGATTGGGAGACGTGCATGTCGGTGAGGCGGCTTGTGGAGGAATTTTCGGCGTTGGAAGACCCCCGCTGCGGCGGCAAGGTTGAGCACCGGCTAATTGATATTCTGGTGATTGCGGTGTGCGCGGTGATTGCCGGGGCGGAAAGCTGGGAGGATATGGCACTGTATGGCCGTAGCAAGCAGGAATGGCTGGGCACGTTTTTGGCGCTGCCGAACGGCATTCCATCGCACGACACCTTCCGGCGTGTGTTCATGCTGATCGATACCGGGCGTTTCGAGGCATGTTTCGAAGCGTGGGCGCGCTCATTCGGGACGACTTTGGACCGGGAAGTGGTGGCGATTGACGGGAAAACGATCCGCGGCTCGTTTGATCGCAGCCGGGACCAGGCGGCGCTTCACGTTGTGAGTGCATGGGCGAGTGATCGGGGGCTGGTGCTCGGCCAGCGTCAGGTCGGCGACAAATCGAACGAGATCACCGCGATCCCGGAATTGCTGGATGTGCTGGACATCAAGGGCGCCATTGTCACGCTGGACGCGATGGGGTGCCAGCGAGCCATCGCGTCCAAAATTCTCGAGCGGGGTGCTGATTATCTCGTCACCCTCAAAGCAAACCAGGGGAAGAAACACAGCGCCGTGCAGGAGTATTGCGCAACCACCTGCTTCAGCCGCTCACCCGTTGATCGGCCGGTGCATGACGAATTCGATGATGGTCATGGTCGTCTTGTTCGGCGCCGGGTGTTCGTCTGTCCGGACGCCGTAGCGCTGGAACCGCTGCGCGACTGGCCGGGGTTGAAGAGCGTTCTGGCCGTGGAAACCATCCGCGGCGTCAACGGATCCGGCAAGATCGAAGCCGAAATCCGCTACTTCCTGTCCAGCAGCGACGATCAACCCGAAATCCTGGCGAAAGCGATCCGTCAACATTGGCAGATCGAGAACAGCCTACACTGGGTGCTCGACGTCACCTTCAACGAAGATCACTGCCGGATCCGGGATCGCAACGCCGTCCAGAACTTCTCCCTGCTTCGCAAGATCGCAATCAACCTCGTTCGCCGCCATCAGGCATCAAAGGCCAGTCTCAAGGGGCGCCGCAAAATGGCCGCCTGGGATAACCGTTACATGGAGCAAGTGCTCACCGGCTTCTTTCATGCGTAACCCCTGCTGGATCACCGCTGCCAACGCCTTCTCCGAAGTCCGGCGTGCCTCCAGAAAGGGCGGGAAATAACTGCCCTGCCGCAGCTTTGGGATCCGCAGCTGCAGGCTACCAAGGCGAGTGTCCAATGCCCGGTCCCGGTAGCCATTGCGATAGGTGGCGCGCTCGCCACTGCGCTCATAACGGCCGGCGCCGATCAGCCCATCCACATCGGTCTCCATGAGCAACTGCACCACGGTCTCCGCAACGCTACGCAAAAAGTCGCCGTCGCCGGCTTTGGCCAATAGCTCGGCCAATGGTAATCTCTCCTCGGTCATCGGGGTCTCCAGGCTTCAGGTTGAAGTGTCGCAACTCCACCATAGCCGACTGATCCGATGGCCACCCCAATCTACACCGCTACGGATTCCAAAAGTCCACCACCAGCCCGGACACTACCCCAGCCTCGCCGAGTTTGCCATTCCAATAAGCCCTTTAACCCCTATCCGACCGCTGTAATTACAGCTGCCCGCTGCTGCTACCCCCCAAGTTCGCCGCGCTCGTGCGAAATTCCTGATTTTCGCATTTTCTGATTCCAATAATGATGCTGTATCGTGGCGCGGATGGGAAATGCACTTTCAGGATCACCTGGACCGCATCCGTGGATGGCAATGCCCCATCCGCAAGCACTCCATCTGGAGTTGCGAAGCCTCCACGCAGTCTATCTCATCCTGCCCACCTCGGCGGAGACGAGGGAAGTCCACCGGTTCCAGGCGTATCAGGGGTCGGATACCCTCGGCCGGCTTGAATTCGAGCAGATGCTCGACGCCATGCGCCAGGGCGCCACGCCATTTTTCGGTCATCCGGGCAATCTTGCGGCGATCCGTCGCTTCTACGCGGCCTGGCGCAACGAACGTCAGGAGGTTCCGCCGGCACTCCTGATCCGGCAGTTGCAGGAGGATGTCCGCCACGGTGCGCTTGCGGTCTTCCGTTTCGCGAGAGACCCGCATCGCAGCATGATCCGCGGCGATGCCGGCAGTGGGGTCCTGCCGGGCCGCGGCCCGGTATCCGGCTGGAGCGGCGGGCAGAAGGTGGTCGCCATGTTCGAGGCGATCCCGGAATGTCTTGGAGAGGCCAGCCGGGCGGAATTCAGGGCGTTCCTGACACCGCAGAACCTTGCAGTGATGGCGCTGTTCTTCGGCGGGATCGCGGTCGTGCAGGCGCTGCCAGGGGCGGATGCGATCGTGGACGGCATGATCGCCGGGCTGGCCTGGTGGCAGTTCGGTTGGGCGGGGTTGATTGCCGGAAAAGATTTCGTCGAGGCGGTGATCAAGGCCGGCCACGCCACGACGGGTGAGGAGATCAAACTCGCCGCCAAACTGGCCGCGGCGGCGCTGGTCTCGCTGGGCCTGCTCGTCCTGCTCCGCGAAATCGTCAGGCGCGTGCATGAGGTGAAACCCAAGGCGCCAGAGGCAGAGGATGAACCCCTACCTCCCAAATCTCCACGCCAGCAGGTTCTGGCTGCGTATCCGGCGCGCGGCTCGACCGACGATATCATGCAACGCTACAACAACGGGAATGATGGCGTTACATATCCCCGGCGCGCCGATCAATTCACACCGGACAGCGTTTATGATTCAACCGCGCCTGCGGCTGACCAGCGTACTGCCATCAATCAGTTACAGAGCCAACTCGACTCAAGTGGAAATCCAGCGTGGGACGACGACAAGATCGACCAAATTCTGAATAGCGGCTCCAAATTTGGCACCAACGATTACTCCGCGGACGATAATATCTACAAAATTCAGAATCTTGGCTACAACCCTGATACACCCAGCCCCTATATTCTGGACCAGAATGGCATGAATCAGTTGATCAATCAGGGATATGTCGATGAGAATCTGAACGTGACGAACGCCGCCGGGGTCAAGCAATATCTAGCTTTACCATGTTACAATATGGCCCAAACAATATTCCAAGGGCAGGTCACGGCACCAACAACAGGCGTCACGTCACAGATCAATTCCGCTTCGGAATTGTTCAATCTTGATAATGGGGCGGGTGGCGTGGATGAAGGAAAGCTGCTCATGACCGGTGGCGGCTCTCAGGTTTCATTGCCGCCTTCAGCGGTCAGCTTTGGTAAATAGAGGAACATTTCCATGATCCCCATTACGCCTGAGATCATCGGCCCTGGCATTGAAGAAGAATATGAAGATGCCATGGAGCGCATCGCGTTCCTGCTCGACGCCTTCAAGGACTACCCCGCCTCGAACGAAACCGCGCATGGCCGCGTGGTCTATCAGCTCCGCTGGCTCAAGCAGGAGATTGACGCGCAGCGCTTGCCTGTTCCCGTGCATAAGAGCTGGATCGGCACGCTTTGCTACGTCGTTGGTTCCTGCGAGGTGGATGACTCCAAGGAAATCGCCAAAGCCTTGGGGGAGTTAAAGCGTATCTTGCAAGGCCCTGGCTTGCTCAAGCCTCGGCATTTCCCGGTTGTCGCGGCGCAGATCGACGATCTGGTGGCGGATATTCATCTATTTGGAGATCCGCTGACACCGGATGAAATAAAGTTCGTCGCGGATTTGGAAGACACCGCCAAGGGGATCCGATCCGGTCAAATTATTCCTCCGCTGACCGTTCCAAAAGGTATTCACCCTCTGAAGTTGGCTTTGATGCATGCCAAACGACTAGAAAATATACTCCCACAGCCACCAAACCCACATGAATATTGGAAACAATCACATTTTTTGCAACTTCCTCTATTTTCAGCCTGGCGTCCTTACGTAGTCCAAAAGCCTCCCTTGGGAGCGCCAAATCCTGGGCTGGGACCAGAAGCACCAGATTTCACGCTGGTTCGTAATCTGGTGAATACAAACGTAACGAAAACATAAGAGGCTATTTCGGAATGGAAGTGGAACGGCTTTGATGAGCGGTTGGATGGTTGGGCCGGATGTGATTTCGGGCAGGTGTTCGAAGCCTTGCCGGAGACACCATGTGGACGCCAACCACCCATGCGCAGCATAGCCGCACTGGGCTGCGCTGTGGAAGTGACGTGACTGACGCGGAGTGGTTACTCCTCTCGCCGTTCTTGCCCGCGCCGAGCCCATGTCGCATAACTTGTAAAATGTGCGACAGGCTGCGGTGAGCCGCAACTGGTCTGAGCCCGTGGATTTCCTCCAGGAATGAGTAGAGTCCGCCCCATCAGGGAGACGGACGAGATGAAGAGCGGTCGGTTTAGCGAGGAACAGATCATCGGCATCCTCAAAGAGCAGGAGTCGGGGATGTCGACGGCGGAGGTCTGCCGTCGACACGGGATCAGTTCGGCGACGTTTTACAAGTGGAAGGCCAAATTCGGCGGGTTGGAAGTCTCGGACGCCCGGCGGCTCAAACAGCTGGAAGACGAGAACGCTCGGCTCAAGCGGCTGTTGGCGGACGCCGTGCTGGACAACGCCATGCTCAAGGAAATTGCGTCAAAAAAATTCTAGCGCCCAGCCATAAGCGGGAGGCGGTAGCTCACCTTCGGACCCTGTTCGAGGTGAGCCAACGCCGGGCCTGCGATGCGCTGGGCGTGGATCGGACCACGGTGCGGTATCAAAGCCGCCGCCCGGATGATGCGGAGGCTCGCGAACGCATGCGCGTGCTTGCGGGCGAGCGCCGTCGATTTGGCTATCGGCGCCTGCACTGGCTGCTCAGCCGCGAAGGAATTTCCATGAACCACAAGAAGTTTCGGCGCCTTTACCGCGAAGAACGCCTTCAGGTTCGCCGTCGCGGCGGGCGAAAGCGGGCCTTGGGCACACGATCTCCGATGACCATTCCGCAGGGCTGCAATCAGCGCTGGTCGCTGGATTTCGTCTCCGACGCCCTGACATGCGGGCGCAGGTTTCGGATCTTCGCCGTCGTGGACGATTTCAGCCGCGAATGCGTTCGCTTGATCGCCGACACGTCAATTTCGGGCGCCCGGGTGGCACGCGAGTTGGATATGGCGATCACTGAGCGCGGGGCGCGCCCGCTCATGGTGGTCAGCGACAACGGCACTGAGCTCACCAGCATGTCGATCCTACGCTGGTCGAAAGAGCGGAACGTGGAATGGCATTACATCGCGCCCGGCAAGCCCCAGCAAAACGGGTTCGTCGAGAGCTTCAACGCCCGGCTCCGGGACGAGTGCCTGAACGAGACCTTGTTCACGAGCCTGCCTCAAGCGAGGTCCGTGCTGACCGCCTGGCGTCACGACTATAATCATCACCGCCCCCATTCGAGCCTGGGCAACAAAACCCCGGCAGAGGTGGCGGGAAAAATCAGCGGCGCGCCGGGTTGGGGGTTAACCCCCACCCCGGCTGTTGCACCTACGCCCAATCGTGGACACCATTCGGCAATTAGACTCTACTCCTGAATGGCGGGAACTTAGGGCTCAGACCAGCCGACCCGTCGGCTCCGCACCCATCCTGGTCAGTGTGGCGCCCTTCGGCATGGTCCGAAAGCCGAAATAAGAGACCTGTGCGCGGATAGGCGTAGACAGCGGTTCGGGTTGCTGATTCTCTGTTGCCGTTCGGAGATGGAGAGGTTCAGTGGTGCGACGTCGGATTGGCCAAGAGCTGCTTGCCATGGCGGGACCAGAACGCGACGCGTCTTCGCTCGACGCGCCGTCAAAACTTATTGATTGGCAGCCGATCTCTGATCTGCTTGGGCCGCTCCATCCGGTAAGGAAAGGTGAACCCGGTTGGCCGCCACTGGCAATCGTCAAGGCACTGCGCTTGGCGATGTGGCACGACCTGTCCGACGTCAAACTCGCCGAAGCTCTCGATGACCGCGCTTCGTTCCGCTGGTTCTACGGCTTTGTGCGGTTGGAGACGACGCCCGAGCGGACAGCTTTCGTGCGCTTTCGCCGCCTGCTGGTGGCACGCCGGCTCGATGGTGGATTGTTCGAGGCCATCACCGCGCAGCTGAAAGCGAAGGCGATCACAGTGAAGACCGGCACCCTGGTCAATACGACGATCATTGCTTCTGCAAATAAGGACGATGGCGAAGGACGCTGGGTCAAGCATAAGAGATGACCCGCCATCCACGGCTTCAAAGCCCAGGTCGGCGCTGATGCCAGCACGGCGCTGGTCGAGAAAGTCTCGGTGACGCTGGCGAACGTCAATGACGGCCGAGCCGGCGAAAGCGGCGGGCCCAAAAACCAGCCCTCTGTACGGCGAAAGCCAGTATCCCGTATCTCAGAAGGCCGGATCATCCGACGCATGGCGGCCGATCAGGGAGCGCAGCTCGCGGTCGATTTCAAGCAGTCGCGGATCGTAGCTGTCACGCGGGCGCGGTAGGGTTACTGGAATTGACTGGACGACGCGCGAGGGGCGCGGCGAGAAGACGATGATCCGGTCGGCGAGCCGGATCGCCTCGCGCACATCGTGGGTGACGAAGACAAACGTTGTGTTCTGCTCCCCGGCGATCCGTGAAAGGTCGGCGATCAGCCGGTCTCGCGTCTGCGCGTCAAGGGCGGCGAAGGGCTCGTCCATCAGCATGAACTCGGGTTCGGTGGCAAGCGTGCGGGCGATCGCGATGCGCTGCTTCATGCCGCCGGACAGCGTGCTCGGGTAGGCGTTCTCGAAGCCGGCCAGCCCGAGATGCTGGACGTAATGCTCGGCCCGGGCGCGGATTTCGGCACGGTCGAAGCGGCGCATCATCTCGAGGCCGAACATGATGTTGCCGAGCACGGTGCGCCAGGGAAACAGCACAAAGTCCTGGAAGACGATGCCTCGGTCCGGTCCCGGTCCCGCAACCGGCTTGCCGTGCAGCATCAACTCGCCGCCGCTCACCTTCTCGAAGCCGCCGATCATGTATAGCGTGGTTGACTTGCCGCAGCCGCTCGGGCCGAGCAGCACGGTGAACTCGCCGCGGCGGATCTGGAACGAGACGTCCTCGACGGCGACGACCGGTGGGTTGCCGTCCTGCGGAGTGAAGACCTTGCGGAGATTGCGGGCCTCGACGACAATCGGGCCTGCGGCGAGGCCGGTTTCTTGAACCGGTGTGACGCTTCCGTCCATCGTGCCGAGTCCTCCTTCGGTTTCGTGCGTCCTGGCGTTCATACGACCAGCCCCCAACGCTTAAGTGTGCGGCGTTCGAGCTGCGGGAACAGTATCTTCTCGATAGTGAGCCCGAGGAGCGCGATCAGGATAACGCCGGCATACATCGTTGCCACGTCAAAGAACTGACGGGCCGCGAAGATGGTGACACCAAGCCCTTCACCGTGCTGCGTGATGATCTCGGCGGCGATCACTGCACGCCAAGCATAGCCCATTCCGACGCGCAGCGCCGGCAGCATCTGCACCAGCGCGCTCGGTACAATGATGTGGCAGACGGTCGACCAACGGGTGGCTCCGTAGGAGCGTGCGACCCAGAGCTGACGGGCGGCGACCGAGCGGGCCCCCTGCAGCGCCCCGAGATAGAGCGGAATCCAGGCGGAAAAGATGACCGTGCAGACGATCACCGCCTGGCCCACGCCGAGCCAGAGCGAGAGCACGGGGATCGTCACGATCCCGGGCAGCGGGATCCAGAGTGCCACCAGTGGATTGAGCGCGGCGGCGATGTCGTCGTTCCTTCCGGCGAGCAGACCCAGCGCCGAGGCGGCAAGGAGCGCGATCGCAAAGCCGAGGATGAGGCGGCCGAGTGTAGCGGCCGTGGCGATCGCGAGGATGTGGTGCGGCCCAAGGAAGCCTTTCCAGAGGCTGTGCGCGATCGCGGTCGGGCTCGGGACCGCTGGGTTGTGGACGAGGCCGAACCCGACGAGCATCTGCCAGATTGCGAGCAGTGCAATCAGGATCAGCGGGTTGGAATGGCGCCGGACGAAGCCGGCGAGGCGGCCGCGGCGGGGCGGTTCGCAGGCGGTACCGCGAGCGTGGGCCGGCTGCATCACTGACTGCCTCCCGAGGCAATTACGCCCCAGCGGATCGCCGTGCGACGTTCGGCACGGCGGAACAGGGCTTCGATGCCGAAGCCCAGCAGCGCGATCACGACCATGTAGAGATAGATCGTGCGGGTGTCGAAGAACTGGGCGGCCTGGAAGATGGAGTAACCGAGGCCACCGGACAACGCGGTCAGGCTTTCGGTCGCGATCAGGGAGCGCCAAGCATAGCCCATGCCCATGCGCAGTCCGGCGATCAAGGGTACGGCGATCCCGGGCAGTAGGATGTGGCGGAAGACGTCGACTGGGCGGGTGCCGAAGGAACGGGCGGTCCAGTAGTAGCGCCTGTCGACCAGCTTCACGCCCTCATGGACGTAGACCGCGATAGGCACAAAGGCGGTGAAGATCACGACCGTTACGTCGGTCGCGTTGCCGATGCCGGTGATCAGCATGAGGATCGGCACGATGGCGATAGCCGGTACGGCCATTAGTACGGCGAAGACTGGCTGGAGCAGCTTGCCGGCCGGCGGCCACAGGGCCGAGATTACGCCGAGCGGCACTGCAAGAGCGACGGCGCAGGCGAAGCCGCCGAGCAGGCGGACCATAGTCAGGGTGATGTCGTGTTCGAGCTGGAACGGCACCGCGCCGCCCTGCCCGGCGAGCACGACGGCTTGGCGGGCAAGCGTGACCGGCCCGGGCAGCAGCACGGTGGGCACGACGCCGAGACTGGACATGGTCTGCCAGAGGAGAAGGACCGTCCCGACCGAGGCGGCACCAATGCAGATGTTGCGCGAGGGACGCCACCGTCCCCTGGCATGCCCCGCCATGCTGGCTGCACCGGACATGGTTCAGTGCTTTTCCTTGGCCTTGGCCATAGTGAAGGCGAGGCGCAGCGGCTCGGGGTCGATCAGCTTGCCGAAATCGGGAACTTTCGCGATCTTGTGTTCCCTGACCATGAAATCGCCGACCCTTTCAAGTGCCGCGGTATCGGCCTTCGTGATGTGCATGTCGAAGGTCATATGATTGAAGGCGCGAGTGAAGGCGGCGGGGCTGACCGAGGCGCCGCTCTCGCCGGCGACCTTCGCGGCGAGCTTGCCGGCACCGGTCGGGTCCGTCTTGATGAAGCGATACATGTCGATCATCGAGGCGAGGACCCGCACCACGGCGTCGCGATGTTTCTCCACGAAGGCCTTTCGCGCGATGAGGAGCGACGGATCGGAACTGACCTCGCCGAAGCTCTGGATGACCTTGGCAATGCCCTTGGTCACCAGGATCGAGGGAGTCGGCTCCCAGACCAAAGCGGCGTCGATCTGGCCCGAAGCGAGGGCTGACCCCATGTCCCCGGGTTTCATGTTGACGATGAGGAAGTCGCTGTTCTTCCAGCCCTTCTCCTTAAGATAGAGCTCGAAGATGATATAGGCTCCAGAACCGACCGGCATGGCGATGCGCTTGCCCTTGAGGTCGGCGAGCGACTTGTAGGACGCGCCGGGCTTCACCATCAGCTCATGGCGCTGGCCGCCGGAATGGGTGGCGGCGACGATGACGAGTGCGCCGGATGCGTGACCGAAAGCGCTAAGTGCGGGACCCGATCCGCTGTCGGCTAGATCGGAACGGCCGGAGAGCAATGCCTGCATCGATTGTACCCCCGAGGGCGAGACGGTCCCGGCCACATGCACACCGTAGGGTTCTGCCCAGTTCCTGGCGCGGTAGACGAAATCTTCCGGCACGCGCTGCATCGCGTAGTGAACCGTGGGCAGGCCCGCGCGGGCGAGGCGCGGCAGTATCACGACCGCCGGCGCGGCGACGGCGATCGTCATGGATTTCCGTCGGGAAAGAAGCTGGGTCATGGGACGTTTCCTTGTTCTGGCTTCTGGTGATCCTGTTTCGGATGCGATGCACGGGTTCCTACTGGGCGGCGGAACGGCAGGGGTTACGCATGAAAGAAGCCGGTGAGCACTTGCTCCATGTAACGGTTATCCCAGGCGGCCATTTTGCGGCGCCCCTTGAGACTGGCCTTTGATGCCTGATGGCGGCGAACGAGGTTGATTGCGATCTTGCGAAGCAGGGAGAAGTTCTGGACGGCGTTGCGATCCCGGATCCGGCAGTGATCTTCGTTGAAGGTGACGTCGAGCACCCAGTGTAGGCTGTTCTCGATCTGCCAATGTTGACGGATCGCTTTCGCCAGGATTTCGGGTTGATCGTCGCTGCTGGACAGGAAGTAGCGGATTTCGGCTTCGATCTTGCCGGATCCGTTGACGCCGCGGATGGTTTCCACGGCCAGAACGCTCTTCAACCCCGGCCAGTCGCGCAGCGGTTCCAGCGCTACGGCGTCCGGACAGACGAACACCCGGCGCCGAACAAGACGACCATGACCATCATCGAATTCGTCATGCACCGGCCGATCAACGGGTGAGCGGCTGAAGCAGGTGGTTGCGCAATACTCCTGCACGGCGCTGTGTTTCTTCCCCTGGTTTGCTTTGAGGGTGACGAGATAATCAGCACCCCGCTCGAGAATTTTGGACGCGATGGCTCGCTGGCACCCCATCGCGTCCAGCGTGACAATGGCGCCCTTGATGTCCAGCACATCCAGCAATTCCGGGATCGCGGTGATCTCGTTCGATTTGTCGCCGACCTGACGCTGGCCGAGCACCAGCCCCCGATCACTCGCCCATGCACTCACAACGTGAAGCGCCGCCTGGTCCCGGCTGCGATCAAACGAGCCGCGGATCGTTTTCCCGTCAATCGCCACCACTTCCCGGTCCAAAGTCGTCCCGAATGAGCGCGCCCACGCTTCGAAACATGCCTCGAAACGCCCGGTATCGATCAGCATGAACACACGCCGGAAGGTGTCGTGCGATGGAATGCCGTTCGGCAGCGCCAAAAACGTGCCCAGCCATTCCTGCTTGCTACGGCCATACAGTGCCATATCCTCCCAGCTTTCCGCCCCGGCAATCACCGCGCACACCGCAATCACCAGAATATCAATTAGCCGGTGCTCAACCTTGCCGCCGCAGCGGGGGTCTTCCAACGCCGAAAATTCCTCCACAAGCCGCCTCACCGACATGCACGTCTCCCAATCTCAAGGAGACTCCCCGAATCACACCCGATTCCATGCCGTCAACTATGCCCGAAATTTTCATGCGTAGCCCCTGGGCGGAACGGCGTCCTTCCCGCGCGGCGAGGATGTGCCGGGCGGCGGATTCACCGGCCTGGCGGCCGAACACGGCGCCGGAGGTGAGACCCGAGCCGCCAGGGTAGTTGAAAGCGAACAGGCCGCCGACCAGTTCGCCCGCCGCGAACAGGCCGGGGATTGGCACGCCCGCGACATTCTCGACCATCGCTTCGGTATTCACCTTCAGCCCGCCGAAGGTGAAGGTGATGCCGCAGGTGACGGCGTAGGCGACGAAAGGCGGTTCGGCGATCGTGTTGGCCCAGTTCGATTTCGGCACGGCGAGGCCGGCGGTTCCGCGTCCGTCCTTGACGTTCGGATCGAACGTTATGTCCTCGCGCACGGCTTCGTTGAAGGTGGCAACCGTGCGCAGGAAGCCTTCGGCGTTGACCCCCTCCATGCCGGCGGCCAGTTCCTCGAGCGTATCGCCCCTGGCCTTGGTGACCTCGCGGATCCGGTATTCGTCGCGCAGCAGGTGGGAAACCTTCGCGTCGAACACCTGCCAGGCGAACATGCCCGGCTGCATCAGGATCTCGCGGCCGTATTTCGCGTAGGTGTAGTTACGGAAGTCGGCCCCCTCGTCGAGGAAGCGCTCGCCGCGAGCGTTCACCATGATGCCGAATGGGTAGGAGTGTTTCTGGAACTGGTCGCCGATCGCAAGGTCGCCGAAGGCGGGGGCGTTCAGGTCCCAGCCGACCGCGTGGCAGCCGGACCAGTGGCCGGCGGGCATCGCCCCGATCGCGAGGGCGCTGCTGATCCCCTCGCCGTTATTGAAGCGCGTGCCGCGGACTTTCGCGAGGTCCCAGTCCGGGCCGAGATAGCGCGCCCGCATTTCGGCGTTCGATTCGAAGCCGCCACAGGCGAGGATGACGGCGCGGGTGCGGATGGTGCGGCGCCGTCCACCATGTTCGATGCGGACGCCGCAGATACCCTCATCATCGGTCTCGAGCCCGACCATCCGGGTCTCGTAGGCGATGCGGATGCCTGCGCGGCCAGCCGCCGCATACAGCATGTCAATGAGGCCGGGACCGCCGCCGACCACCTCGCAGGCGACGCCGCCCCAGAAGCGGAACTTGCCGTTCACCTTGAAGGCCTGGCGGCCAAGGCTGGGCTGGAAGCGGATGCCCTGCCGGCGCATCCAGGCCAGGGTAGCCCTACTGCGTCGGACCAGCATTTCGGCGAGGTCCGGGTCGCAGCGGTTTTCGGTGACGCGGAACAGGTCGTCGAAGAACCGATCCTCGGTGTAGCGGCCGAAATCGACGTCTCGCCGGTCCGTCTCGCTGAGTTCGTCGATCACTTCGGCATATTCGTCGAGATCGGCATAGGCGAATCGCATCGCGCCGGCGGTGTAGGCCGAGTTGCCGCCGCGTTCGGCCTCTGGCGCGGCCTCGATCACCAGCGGCACAACTCCCGTCTCGGCGGCCGCGAGAGCGGCGCAGATCGCGGCGTTGCCGGCACCGACGACGACGATCTCCGCCTCATTTGGCCATGGCGCGTCCATGTCCCGTTTCCTCTTCTTGTTTCCCGTTCTTGTTTTTTTTCCGGCGCCGCCGCTCGGCGATCAGCCGGTCGAGCGCGGCCGCCTGAGGGGCCGGCAGGTAGTTCTGGCGCAGGCGCAGCAGCGCCGGGCCGAATTCGGCGTCGAGCTCGCGTTCGAAGCGCGCGAAGATCTCGGCGACGTAGATTTCATGGCGGATCAGGCTCTCGGCGAGTGTGACCACCGGCAGGTTGCGCGTGTGCGCGCCGATGCCGCCTTCCGCCGTGTTCACCGTCAGCGCCTCGGCAAAGTCGATCGCGACGGTGACGAGCGTGTAGCCAAGCCCGACCTCGATGCCGTTGTTCTCGTGCATGAAGATCCGGCTGGGCGGGGCAAGCGGATATTCGTCGACCACCGAGGGATCGCCGAAGACGATGAGGACCACCTGCACGCCGCGTTCGGCCGCGGCGAGAAGCGCGGGACGATGGTCGCGCAGCAGGCGTTCGTGCGCCTTGATCCAGACATGCTGGGTCGCGGAAGCGATCATGCCGGCGATCTTGGCGTGGATCGCCTCGGTGCCGCGCAGCGACCAGACATGTTCCTCGCCGTCCGGGCGGTCGATCTCGGCCAGTATTTCGGCGGCGCGGCGGCACTGCGCTTCGAAGCCGGTCTGCATCCGGGGAAACAGCACCTCGGGGCGGACCGGCGCATAGCGCACCGGGTTCTCGGTGACCGGCTGGCAGGCGCCCTTCTTGCTCAGGGTTTCGAGCGCCGCGTAGACGTTGGCGCGCGGCAGGCCGGTCTGCTTGCCAACCTGGTAGGCGGTGACGGGACTTTCGCGGAGAAGGGCAATATAGGCTTGGGCCTCGTAGTCGGTGAAGCCAAGGCTGCGAAGTGGCTCGATCAGGTCGGTCATCGCCGGTGTGGTGTTCGTTCCCATCGCGCCCGTCTCAGGCCATCAGCCGGTAATTGACGGCGCGCCCGATCCCCTGGCGGAGCCCTTCGAGGCGGAGCACCTGGCCGGGAGTGACATTGGCAAGATTGATTTCAGGACCGTAGAGATTCAGCATTTCGGCGTGCTGCTGCGGGAAGCGGTAGGGGTCGGTTTCGATCAGGAGGCTGGCGAACCAGTCCTGCCGCACGAGCGTCCTCATCGCGTCCGCGTCCAGCATGTCGATCTCGCTCTGTTCCACGATCACGTGGGCGACGCCCGCGTCCGTCACGTCGGCCACGAGGCGGCCAAGCTCTTGCACCGTGAAGGCGGCTTCGGGATTCTTGCGCCCGAATTCGTAGATCACTTCGAAGCCGCGGGACTGAAATCGTTCGATGAGCCGAAGCCGCTCGTCGTCATCGAGCGTCACGTAGTTCTCGGAGATTTCGAGCATCGGGATGCCGATGCGTTCGAGCAGCGACAGCATTTCATCGAGCGCACCGCGCTGCCAGGCATATTCGAACAAGATGCCGCCGCTATAGGTCATGATGCCGGCATCGGCGTAGGTGGCAACGATCATCTTCACCGTCGTCTCAGGCATGAGCAGGGAATTGAGCGCGTAGATCTTGGCGTAGTCGATATAGGCGCCGGCGCAGGCGATGAGGTCGTGGATCGCTGCGGGACCGGTCCAGCCGAACGTGTCAGGCCCGAAATCGATCATCGCGGTGATTCCGCGCGCGCGAGGCTTTGGATTATGGCGGGGCAGGGCGAGCTCCATTTCTCAGTCTCCCGCCGGCTTCGCGCCGGAGATGGTGACGACGCGGGCAAGCGCCTCGATTTTCGCCGCGGGAACGTAGAGAACCCCGTCCATGATCGGACGCGCCGTGCGTTCGACCTCGGCTGACCGGATGTGGAACTTTTCGCCCTCAGCCGCGATGTCGGCATTGACGCGAAGCACACCGGCGGGATGGCCGAGCCGGATCGGACCGCCGCGCCAGCCCAGGGCGGATTCGGCGATCACGCTGCCTGCGACTGCGGCGGCGACGGCGGTGCAGATCGACCCGGTGACCGCCAGCGCCTTGTGCGGCCGCTGCATGGACATCTGGCGCACGCAGAGATCGACGTCGCCGGCGCCGACGATCATCCCTTCGGGCGTTTCGTAGTCCTGCGGCGGGGCGACCATGATCACGCGCGGGACGTTAGGGCTCGCCGCGCGGGCGGTCCCGGGTGAGGCGGCGAGGCCAAGCACGGTGGCGGCCCAGCCCCGCACGGCTTCGAGCCGGGCGAGGAGTTCCTCGTCGGCGGCGATGGAGGCTGCACTCTCGGTGCCTTTCCGGCCGAGATCGGACGCGCGGACGAAGACGAAGGGCGTCGCGGCGTCGACCAGCGAGACCGCGGCCGCGACACCGTCGAGGGAGATGCGGTCATACGCGTTACCGGTGGGCAGCAGATGGCCGGAGACCGCGCCAGAGCAGTCGCCGAAATCGAGGCCGATTCGCGCCCCGGTGCCGGGCACGCCCGGAATTGCGCAATCCCCCTCGATCGCGGGCAGCCCGTCCTCGACCGGGATGCGCGCGATGATTACCTGGCCGGTGTTGGTCGCACGGATGCGGACCGTGGTTTCCGGCGCTGTGGGGGGAACGAGGCCGCGTATGATCGCGAACGGGCCGACGCCGGCGAGCATGTTGCCGCAGGTTCCGCCGACGCCGATCTGCGCCGAGTCAAGCGAGACTTGGCAGAATGTGTAGTCGACATCGGCGTCCGGGCGTGTCGACGGCGCGACGATCGCGGCCTTGCTTGTCAACGCATCTGCACCGCCGATGCCGTCGATCTGCCGCATGTCGGGTGAACCGAAGGCGGCGAGCAGCAGAGCGCCGCGCTCGCGCTCGTCCGCGGGCAGGTCCTCGCCGAGAAAGAAGCCGCCGCGACTCGATCCTCCGCGCATGAACAGGCAGCGCAGGGATCTTTGCCGCGGATAGCTGACCCGGATGGGTTCAGGCGGCGCGGAGTGCGGGCTTTCCATCGGCCACCACGGTCATGCCGGGAATGATCGAAGCGTTTTCGAGCGTTTCGATATCCATCAGCGTGCGATTGAGTTCGGTGGCGCGCTCGTCGTCGATGGTGAGAGCGGCCATGCCGATGAACTTGCGTTCCAGCTCCTCGGCGGAGAGCGGGTTGGTCGGCTCACCGCGCGGCTCGGAGGATTCGCGGTGGATTGTCTGCCCGTTCCTGAGCCGGATCTCGATCCTCGCCTGGCGGCCGCCCAGGCCGAATGCCGGCTCGGCGACGAGGGTGACGCGGTGCTGCGCGGCGTCGTGGATTTCGGGCATCTCGAAGCCGGCCCAGTAATCGCGCAGGCCGTTGCTGCCGAGGGCGAGAGCGAGAGCGATGCCAAACTGGGTGCTGCCCATGGCCACATTGAGGTTCGGACAGGGCAGTTTCGAGGCCTGGCGGATCGCCAGCTCGCTCATGTGCACCTTAATCCGTTCGACGTCGGCAAGGCGCGCGCCGTCCTCCCAATAGGCAGCCTGGGCAAGGTCGAGCGGGCCATGCGCATAGCGGCAGGCGGCATGTGGCTTGAAGCCGACTTCCATGATCGCGTGACGGGTGCCCAGCCCCTCGACGAGTTCGGCGGCGTCGAAACGGCTGGTGAAGGCGTTGAGGAAGCCTTCGCGCGATTCAAGCGCCTTGCGCGGGCCGGTGAACCCGCTGCGCGCCATGATCGCGGCCATCATGCCGTTCATCGCCCCCTTGCCGGGGCTGAAAGGCTTGGCCATGCAGGAATCGTCGAGATACGCTTGGATGCCGGCGGACTGCATCGCGGCGAGGCCGATGGCGCAGGCGATCTGTTCCTCGTCGCCGCCGAGCAGTTTCGTCGCCATCGCCGCCGCGCCGAGCAGGGCGACGGTACCGGTGGTATGGTAGCCGCGCTGGCGGTGGCCGGGATTGATCGCCTTGGCGATGCGCACGGCGATTTCGTAGGCGCCAACGACGCCGGCGACGAGCTCTCTGCCCGAGCAGCCGGCAAGCTCGGCACTCGCCATCGCGAGGGATATGATGACCGAGCCGCCCTTGATCAGGCCCGAGCCGTGTGCGTCGTCGAGTTCGACGCCGTGACCTAGCATGGCGTTGCAGAGCACAGCCATCGGCGCCGGCACCTTCAGCCCGTAGCCGGTGACCGTGGCTTCGGGCTTGCCGCCCCAGCCACGCACCAGTTCGACCATGCGGGCGGCGGGTTCGGCGATGGCGGAGGCAGCGATCTGGTTACCCACGCCGTCGCGAATGATTGTCTTCGCCTTGAGGATGACCTCTTCGGGCAGATTCTCGTAGCGCAGGCCAGCGAGATGCCTGGCGTAGCGCATTGTCAATCCGGCGATCCGGCTTTCATCGGCATGGCGATCAAGCAGTCCCTGGTCCACTTTGTTTCCTCCGCGCAGAACGTCGCTGTAATCACTACTACCAAAATCCGAGAGGCATGCAACCCCTTTATGTCCACCTTTTGTGTGTCGACACATCTGACCTGTCCGCATACGCACCAACGATCCGGTCGCTGCATTCGAGGGGACCGCAATCACTGCGTCTTGAGTAGCAAGTCATCGAGCTACGTATTCGTCAGCTACGGCTTTCAGGATTGCTCGAGTTAACCTCGGCCTATCGGCTAGCTGGATACGAGCGCGTGTCCGCTACGCGTGAACGTCCACTAGGTTCAGCCATTCTCCGGGAGCGCACTGGCGGCTTTGGAGTGGAAAAACTAGGTAAGCTGCCATTGGTGGTCGGCAGTCGCACCAGGAGATGATGGCCCAAGCCGACGTGAAAAACGGGGGGCACGATGCCTGCTGATGGCGGGTGCGTTCTTCCAGGGGACTTTCGTATGCTCTCGGCGCCCAAAATTTTCCAGGATTCCGCCTTGTCCGGCTTTGGGCATGACCTGCAGGATAGCGGACACAGGGGGTTAAGTAGAATTGACTCTGTCTGGGGTTTCCAAAGCGGGAGTCTTGGCAATTCCCGCGAGCGGTATCGGCGCAAAAATCACGAGGTTTCCCGCCAAGATGAACGGCACGCCAAGCAATGCACGCCACGTCCAGGCATAGCTTTCGAGTATGGAGGATAAAACGAGCGCAATGATCGGCGAAATAACCGTGACGTAGGCAGCGTGCGACGGGCCGATCCTGGCGACGAGTGACAGGTAGGCAAAGAAACCAACGATTGACCCGATAAGCACAAGGTAAGCCAGGCCACCCAAATAGGCCGCCGAGACGTGCGGCATGTATCTGTAGTCACCGATGAAGACCACCGAGGCTAGGATCAACGCGCCCCAGCTCATCCCGCGAGCGATTGCATTGGGCAGGTTGGTGCCATCGGCCGTTGCGCGGCGTGAGGCAAGATTTCCCAACGAAAACGAGCAGGTTCCCGCCATGGCCAACAGCACACCCCGGACGTAGTGGGTTCCACCCGGTGCCGTGACTTGGTCTGCGAAGAGTAGCCCCACTCCGGCGATACCTAATACTCCGCCTACCAGAACGCGCCACCCGGGGCGTATTTTATGGAAAAGCCACTGGTTCAGCACGTTGAAGACTGTCGCCATGCTGAAAATGACGGAAACCAACCCGCTCGGAATGTCGTGTTCCGCAGAATAGAAGAGGAGGAAGTTTCCCGAGAAGAGCGTCAGGCCCATCGCCGAGAACCAGAAGTGCTGCCTTGGGCGGACCCGCCTGACTTTCCGGGTCGCCAACAGGATTAACCACGTGCCCGCAGCCGCAAGCGCAAAACGCCAGAAGACCGAGACCACATCCGGCGTGAGACCGAGCTGAAGGTGAATCGCATACCAGGTGAGACCCCACGCGATCGAAACAATTAGGAACAGGAACACCTGCATATGGTCACAACTCCGGAAGCGATTGGCGTATCCCGATCATGGAGCGATCTTGCAGTCCTGTCTGTCAGGCTCGGCCTGCGGTTGTCAGATTCTTGCTGTTTTCTATCAGCCCCGCGTGAGACACTATTGCTGGCGCCGCCGCGCTCTGGTCCTTTGCGTCCAGGGAACGCATTCGCAATGCTCAATCTTGCCGGCCACTCAGTCTACGACCATCTCGCCAGCGCAGGCGTGCCGCTTCGCGCTGCCGCCACGTTCGGCGACGGCCTCGCCGGAGCATTGTGGGATCGGAATGAGGACGCGACGGCGCGATACGAAACGCCGAGCCATCACACGCTGAGCCTGTACGTTTCGGGTGGTCTCGCGTTCCGGCGGAGGCTTGGAGAGGCCGCTGTGCCCAGCTTCGGACCGGGGAGCCTCTGCCTCATGCCGCGGGGAGCTTCTTCCGAATGGGAGGTCAGTGGCCCAATCCGCATGCTGCACCTCTACATCTCGCGACAGGCATTCGACCGTGCCGTCGTTGCCACTATCGACGCCGATCCTGATCGAGTGCATCTTCTGGATGTTCCCTATTTCCAGGACCCGGTGATCGAATCGGTCATGCGTCAGGTCGTGTTACCTCTCGACTGGAACGAGCCGTCAGAGCGAGTGGCGATAAGCCATGCCGCAGAGACGTTGCTTGCGTATCTCATCAGTCGTTTAACCGAACGCGGGCCTCGGGCGCTGGAAGCCCGGGGCGGACTTTCCCCAGCGGCGCTACGACGCGTATCCGAATTCATCGCAGCCCATCTGGCCGCTCCCCTTTCAGTCATGGATCTTGCGTCCTGTGCTGGGCTCAGTCCCCACCATTTCGCGCGGGCATTCCGCCGATCTACGGGCGAGAGTCCGCACGCGTTCGTGCTTCGCTGCCGGATCGAACGGGCAAAAGAAATTCTCTCGGGCGGCATGGCGGTGAGCGATGTGGCTGCACTTTGTGGCTTCAGCAGTCAGAGCCACTTCACAGCAAGATTTCGCCAGATGACCGGCGTGACGCCCGGGCAATTTGTGCGGGGAATATGAATGTCGGCAGAGTGGCGCCACTGACCGCCTGGTGTCCGCAATGCGCCCTCCAGAACTGGAAATGCTAATATTGGCTGCCTTAGGCAAGGCCGACCAGATGGGCCGGCGCCCGGAGTTGCCGACGCATCGACGCCTGCTGAGCTAGACGACGTCCTCTAAAGGCTGTGGTGATGCGCGGAGAGTAGCCGACGTCAGACGCTTCCCGTGCGTTCAATGACCAGCACGCGCGCTGCCCCAGTCGGTACGGCTCGGTGAGCTTCGCCTTCTTCCGCATAGAAAATGGAACCCGCAGTCAGCCTCAATACCCATTCTGCTCGGTCCTTTCCGACTTCCATGTCAACTATTCCGTCCAGCACGACAAATATTTCCGGCCCATCGTTGACATGCCAAATATAGGGCTTGTCGGTCCAATGCAGCCGCACGGTGACTCCATCCAATTCAGCAATTGCGATCGCATCCCAAGCCCGCTTACCCGTGAACGTATCTGCCTCGACGATGTTCATCTCCATCTCCTCCTGACGTCCGGGAGATGCTATAGCATCGTGATATGGACAAGATTGCGAATCGTCGTGATTGGCGACACTTCGAAAGTGCGCAATGAACCGATTGGGCAAGCGATTAGACGAGATTGATCGTAAAATCGTCGGCTTCCTGCGGCATGACGCACGCCGCTCGACAGCCTCAATCGCGCGAGCACTCAAACTCTCCCGGACGGCGGTTCAGGCTCGGATCGCCCGCTTGGAAAGCGACGGCATCATCCTGGGCTATTCGGCGGAGTTGGCACCCCATGTGGATGGCGGAATATCGGCCCTGATTACAATTTCGATCGCTGTTCGACCCTGCAGCCTTGTGGTGGATCAACTCCTGTCATGGCCGGTGGTCGAACGAGTTTATTCAATAGCAGGTGATCAGGATGCCGTTCTCGTCGCTTCAGTGGCATCTGCTGCGTCCTTGTCCGACCTGGCGGACAAGCTGCAGGCCCTTCCCGGTGTGCGCAAGGTTCAAACGACCGTAATTCTTTCCGAGCACAAAGCACAAACGTCAGCTCTGCCATAGCCATCGCCCAAAAAGCGAGATTGGTTCGAGCAACGTTCCTTTTACAGTGCCCTTCGTGGGCTTGCCGTTGCCAGCCCCAGATCTGCTGGGTGTCGGCCTCGTCGCTCAGCCGAACAGTGCGCGCAGATGATCATTCAGGAATACACCACCCGGATCCATCTGACGGCGGAGTGCGCGGAAATCTTCGGCCTTGGGGTAGAGGGCGGTGACGTCCTCGGCGTCAAGGAAGTGCATCTTGCCCCAGTGCGGTCGCGAATTGTAGCGGCGTAAAATCGCGTCGACATCGCGCAGATAGTCCCAGTAATCGATCCCTGGCCCGCCGGAGACCGACAAAGTAACGCTGTCCTGCTGATGGAACGGGCTCATCCACGCCGGATCGCCCGCGGTGAAGCGAAACTCGATCGGGTAGATGCAGTTTGTGTGTTTGGTCAGCATCAGCTCGCGTACATCACGCAGGGCATCCTTCCCGTGTTCGGCCGGCACTGCGTATTCAAGTTCGTGGAAGTTCGGTACGTATTCGATCGGATAGATGTCCGAGCTATAGGCGATGCGCTCGAACGCACCCTCCGTCGGCGGGGCCTCGGTAATGTCCATCACTTTCATCTCGCAGACATCGGCAGTCTTATTCGTGCTGGAAACTGCCGCGGTGTCAGGGAGGCAGTAGAGGTGGCGGCTTTCCGGCACCGGGCACCAGAAGAAGCCGAAATGGCGATGGGTGGCGGCGAGTTCATCGCTTGCCTATCCGGTTGTTACCCACACCCACTAAATGTAGGGTGTGTCCATTCCCCGGAATAAAGCTCGTCAAAGGTTGGTGCGGCTGCCCTACCCGCGATTCCGAGCAGCGAGCGGAACGCGTTGAAGGGATAGAGGCGCCGGTTGAACCGAAACGTGAATTCATTGAGGTAGGCTTGTAGATGTTTGGCGCTGACCCCGTGATGGATGCCGTTGATCCAGGTCTTCAGGTTGGTAAAGACCAAGTGGACGATCGGCAGGAATTCTTCTGCCACCTCCGGGTCGCCGCATTCGGCGATTGCATGGTGGTCGAACCCGCGCCTTCCGAGACCGGCATA
Source organism: Acidiphilium multivorum AIU301 (assembly GCF_000202835.1). Taxonomy (NCBI): domain Bacteria; kingdom Pseudomonadati; phylum Pseudomonadota; class Alphaproteobacteria; order Acetobacterales; family Acidocellaceae; genus Acidiphilium; species Acidiphilium multivorum. The sequence continues at coordinate 2,208,571 of NC_015186.1, read as the reverse complement.
GCCGCTCCAGTCGTCGGTAACGATCAGCGATCCGGGAGCAACGGCGTTTTCGACGAATCCGCAGAGCGAATTGGCGCTACGGTCGGGGACAACAGCGAGACGAACGCGTCCCGCGTAGCGACCGTCTTTCCGATTGTCGAGCTTGGTTCCCGGTTTCCGGTGGCGCACCTCCACGGCACAGGCGACGAGAACCTTGTGATGGACACCCCGTCCATCGCCTCGGGTTCGTCCTCCAACCCACGTTTCATCCACTTCGACGTGTTCTTGCGGCGTGTCGCCAATCTTGTCGCGCTCGGGGCGCACCATCCCGGCGCGCAGCTTATGAAGGATGCCGAAGGCGGTCTCGTAGCGCGACAGGCCGAGTTGCCGCTGAAATTGGACGGCCGACATTCCGGGCGTCTGGCTGGCGATCAAGTAAGCCGCCCAGAACCAAGTCGACAGCGGCGTGTGACTGCGTTCCATAACGGTCCCAGCCATCAGGCTTACGTCTTTGCGACAGGCCCGGCAGCGCAGAACGCCCGGGCGCGCCTCGAAACGGAACGGCTCGCCAACGACGCCGCACCTTGGGCAGGCGAACCCTCCATTCCAGCGGGCGCTTTCGAGATAGGCGGCACAGGCCGCGTCGTTCGGGAAAATACGCTGGAATTCCGGCAGAGACTGCGGGAACGGCAGGTCTTCACGGGCCAGGACATCCATGCCCAACACTAGATCTAGTAGGTATGGGAGTCAACCGGATAGGCAAGGTTCATCGTAGCGCTCCATGCAAGTTTCGAAATCGTCGCGCCAGAGCCTTTCGTGCAGATTGTAGGCCGGCATCGCTTGCAGGGTGATTTCCGAAATCACTCCGAGCGTGCCGACCGCGACCCGCGATGCGTGCAGCATGCCCATGTCACGTTCATCTACGGTGAGGATAGCACCATCCGGCTGCACCAGCCGCATGGCGACAATCTGCGAGGCCATATTCGACAGACGTGCCCCAGTGCCGTGGGTGCCGGTGCAGAGCGCGCCGGCCACCGCTTGGGTGTCAATATCACCCTGGTTGACCAGCGACAGCCCGGCCGCCTTGAGCGCCCGACCCACCTCGCTGATCCGCGTGCCGGCGCTCACCGTGACGCGCTGGCGTTCGGTATCGATGGTTCGGATGCCAGTCATGCCGGCGAGGGTGAGCAGCAGCCCGCCGGTTGCGACGATAGGAGTGAAGGAATGACCCGAGCCAGCGCAGCGGATGTTCAAACCCTGCGCATGGGCTCGGGCTATCATTTCGGCCAGTTCGGCCTCGCTAGCGGGAGCCCCCTTATAGAGCGGCACACAGGATTGGTTGCCGACCCAGTTTCTCCAGAGACCACCTTTTTCGAACGCTGACATGAACACCTTCGCTCAGATCGAGGTAAAACAATTGTCGACGAACAGATGGGCGCCGCTAATGAAGCTCGCCTCAGGGCCAACAAGGAACAAGGCGGCTTGCGCGACCTCCTCCGGTCGGCACATCCGCCCTTGCTGCGCCGCGATCGCCGCCTCAGAAACATCGACGCCGATGCCGGAAAGCAGATCAAGTTCCCGTTCGCCATGAGCTGTTCGAATGAAACCGGGGCAAACCGCGTTGCAGCGGATGTTCCGGTCGCGATATTCCACCGCAATCGCGCGAGCGAACATGTGACAGGCACCCTTGGTGGTATCGTAGAGCACCTCGCCCGGCGTCGCCGCGACCGCCGAGATCGAGGAGGTGCAAACGATGCTACCCCCGCCCGCCGCGATCATCTGCGGCAGCACTGCACGGGTCATCAGGAACATGCTGCGCACGTTGATCGCCATCAGCCGGTCCCATTCTTCGGCCGTAGTGTCGAGAAACGGCTTAACGATCAGGGTACCGGCGTGGTTGAACAGCACGGTGATTGGCCCAAGAGCGTCGCTCACCATGCCAACGGCGGCTGTAACTGCGGCTTCATCCGACACGTCGGCGGCGGCGAACACCGCTTCATGCCCCGCCTCGCGCAGTGTTGTGGCCAAGGCTTCGCCGTCGCTGCCTGGCAGATCGACGATGCCGATCTTCGCCCCTTCGCTGGCGAACAGCACCGATGCCGCCCGCCCGCAACCTCCTGCACCGCCACTGACGACCGCGATCTTACCAGCCAACCGCCCGCTCATAGCATCCACCCTTTCGTCAGTGTCGGCATGTTCAGTCTCCGCTCCCTTCCAGTGCTTGTTCTTCCAGCGTGATCAGCTGGGCACGCTCGGCGATCTGCTCGCGGCTGATCGGCGGTCCCTGAAAGCGTTTGCGCTCGAAGCCGAACCAGATAACGGTGGTCAGCGCCAGCACGCCAAGGGTTACGGTCAGCGCCTGATTGTTCGGTGGCTGCACACCGACATAGAGCAGCACGGCAGCACCGATGATTGCGAGCACTGCGAACACCGGATAGAGCGGCCCGACATCGAACGGCCCCATCTGCGTCCAGCTGCGCCGGTAGGCGATCAGTCCCGCGACTATTGGCAGTAGATAGGAAATATAGAGGAAGATCACGCAGACCGCCGCGATCGTGGTGTAGACCGGTGCATAGACCGTGAAGCCGATCGAGAGCAAAGAGACCACCCAAATCGCAATCATCGGTGTACGGAAACTGTGACTCACTTTGCGCAGATAGCGTGAACCGGGCAGCCCGCCGTCACGCGAAAAGGCAAAGACCATGCGACTTGCAGAGGTGACGGTAGCGAGACCGCAGAGGTACTGTGCAATCGCAATAGCGATATAAAGCGGCAACTTCAGCCCGACCGGGATCGCGTGATCCATGATCCAGAAAAACGCGTTACCGCCTTGTGCCGCGGCCTTGTCCATGTTCGGCACCGCAAGAATCACAGCCGAGAGCATGACCCAGCCGAATAAGCCGGACCAGACCACGGAATGGATCATGCCCCGCGGAATCGAGCGAGCGGCGTTAATGGTTTCCTCGGCAGTGTGTGCCGAAGCGTCGAATCCAGTAACGGTGTAAGCCGGCAATAGGAGGCCGAGCAGGAACAGATAGGTGAGGTTGCCGGTGTGCGGCCAGGTACCGCCGCCGGCCTTGCCGCTGTAGTTCGCGAAGGTCCAGAGTCGCGAAAGGTCGAGATGCGGCGCATAGGCGAGCAAGGCGACGGTGAGCGCAATAGCGCTGCCAAAAATCAGATAGCCAGAAAAATCGGTTAGTTTCGAGGTGAGCCTGATCCCGAGATGGTTGACCAATCCTTGGCTTAGCGTGATGCCACCGACGATTATTGTCTGGGTCAGGATACTGTAGCCGGTCGGGATGCTGGGTGTGAGGGCGGCGGTGTCGATCCCCAGCGCCGGCGCGAGCGCCCCCAGCAAAAACAAATAAGTACCGACATTGATGGCTGCAAGCACGGTGATCAGCCCGATCAGATTGAACCAGGCGGTTATCCAGCCAAGAAACCGACCGCCGAGCAGCGAACCCCAGTGATACAACCCACCCGCCGTCGGATAGGCCGAGCCGATCTGCCCCATCGCAATCGCGAAAAATAGCGAGAATAGGCAGGAGAGTGGCCAGCCGATACCTATTGAGGCGCCGCCCACGCTTGCAATGCCTTGGCTGAACGAGTTGATGCCGCCGGAGACGATACAAATAATCGAGAAAGATATCGCGAAGTTTTGGAACGTCCGCATTCGGCGGGCAAGTTCTTGAGCATAACCCATTTGGTGCAGCGTCGCTGTATCTTGATCGAGCACGCGGATATCATCGGGTCGTTCGGACATGATCGGTCTCCCAAAATTCGATGAAGGCACCGGGTAAGCTGACGTGAGCCCCCCTAAGCGCGCTTCGCTCCTGACGATCTTCCGCTCTTTGAGAGGCGGGTTATGATATGATGAATTTGTGACGTCGCCGGATAAAACTCGCTATATCCCGAAAGGGATACGAGGGCTGTAGGGATCTAGGAGTGACGGATGACCGGATATCCAGATGAACCGGCCGCTAATATGTCGGTGGCACGCGAAGCTGACACGATCGCAGCTGTAATTGGGCGAATCGGGACGCCAGATTTGCTGCTCACGCTTGATCAGGTGCTGAAATCTATCGCGGATTTCGATCTCTCCGTAGTCTTCGGCTATCCGTACGGCGAATGCCCGCGCCTGCTACACAATGGCTATGGTGCACACGCGACACACGAGGCGCTCGATGCCTACCTGCGTGGCGCCTATCTGCTTGATCCGTTCTATACCGCGAGCGTACACGGTCATTCACCCGGACTGTGGCGGATGCGCGAACTCGCACCAGATGATTTTTTCCAGTCGGATTTTTACGGTTCGTCCGAGGTCCACCCTTGTATTTCGCTCGAACCGGGGTCTTTGGTCGAGGAAATCGGATTTCTGGTGCCGCTGCCCTGTGGCTTCACCGCCGCCTATTCGCTGATGCGCAAAACGGGGCGGCCGCCATTCAACGAAGGCGAAATGAGCCGTCTGCGCGCGTTTGAACCTATAGTACGCGAGGCGCTGCGCAGCCATTGGCGGCAACTCGACAGCAGCGCTCCGGTAAGCCCACCCGGCGGCGGCCTGGAAGCGGCTTTCGCTCGATTCGCGCAGGATTATCTGACTTATCAACAGCGCCGGATCGTCCAGCTCATCCTGCGCGGCCACAGCACGCTCTCGATCAGCACAATTATTGGCAGCACCGAAGGCACCGTCAAAATTCATCGGAAAAATATCTATCGGCGGCTCGGAATTTCGAGCCAAAGTGAATTGTTTGGCTGTTTCATCAAGAGCTTATTCGGCGATGAGCGGTCATGTCCGGATTCCATTTCTGGGCGATCCGACTGCCCGCCGGCGACGAGTTTTCGGAGATGAGCGATCCGGCAAGTGGGGCTCCAAGTGCGTAGAGGATATCGGGTTGAGCGGACCAGGCGGTCGAGCCGGGTGACCATTGATGGTATCATCGGCCTCCAGCCCGTCGATCACCTTGCGGAGCTGGACGCCGTCGGTCCTGGCGTCGCGTCGCTAGCAGTTTCCTAGAAGACCTTCCCGCAGCCGGCGGCTTTCAGATGGGTGACCTGGGGGACCACGCTCTGCCCATCGGTGGAGACCCGGGCATACGCATAAATCATGCAGGAACTATGGATTGGCCGGCCCCCGATGAGTGGCCAGAGTTGAAGTTTGGCCGAACGCATTCAAGCGCCTGCCTGAATCGGAGTGGCGGCTGTGTGGCAAAGAGCGTGCGGCGGATACTTTACGGGCGGGCTGTATTCAGGAGCAAGTTAAGGTGGTTGCGGGGATATGAAACCACCGAGAGTTGATGCGCGTATGCTGCCGAGCACGACGAGAAACTCTCGTTGGCGATGGGCATGAGCGTCAAGGCCGGTGACAGGTCCTATGGTGCGCGTGGAGTGATGTACGTGAAGAGGGCCTGGTCTGCGGCCAGCACCGTGTTGAGCAGCTGATGCTCGAGAACGGCTTCCCGGCGCGCCCGAAGCGCCGCGCCTAGGCGAAGGACAAAGGCGAGCGCGCGATGATCCCGACAACATCCTTGATCGGGAGTTCTCCGCCGCCCGGCCAACCTAAAAATGGCAGGTCCGCTTCATTTATATTTGGGCCACCGCAGGATGACTGTACGTGGCCGTGGTTCATTGTCTCTTCTCCAGACGCATCATCGGCTGGTCGATGAAGACAGAGCGCGACGCTGCGCTGGTCATAGATGCGTTGAGGATGGCCGTCTGGCGCCGCGGCAATACTTCTTCATCCAGATCGGCTATGTCACCCTCATGGAGTTTAAGGCCCAGGCTATGCTAATTTATTGCCCATAAAATCGGCAGCAGCTCAGTCGGACTCGGTAGCCGCGCCGGACGTCCGGCGGAAGGGTAGTGTGATTTCATATGGACCGTTTCGTAATTCGGTAGAGGCAAAGAACGGGATCAACGCTCTTATTCGGAAGAAATTTGGCTTTGCCCGCACGACAAAAATGGGAATCGTCTGGCAGGAAGGCGATGCGTGCACCATGCTCCAGCCAGCGTTGCCCCATCCTAGCGGCTATTCAGAAATGATGGTGGAGGAGGTCGGTCACGCCCGGAAAACGCCGTCGATCGGCTCGATGGCCTGGTGGATACAACCGACACCGTGGTTGCCTATATGGCGCTCGAGGCCTTTACTACGGCGATTGCTGTTGTGGTGGGAGTGGTTGCGGATATCGCCGTCGGGGCGGGAGCCATATGCCTGATCACGTTTCTGGGCGTGGAGGCATTGGATGCGATTGCCTTTCTGGCTGCAGACGGGGCCATGACAATACCGGAAGCCAGAGATAGATTGACCGGCGGTAATCGTGCTGAACAGCCAGTCAAGAGTCATGCACTCTATAATCCCATCGAGACGTGGGGACCGGTGATTGCCCTGCCCGCAGTCGGCCGCGATATCTGGGAGTTGTTCAGATTGTCCGGGAAAATACGGCTTGTGAGCGATCTGCGGTCGCAGATGATCACGCATGGCAAGGCGGTGCTGCGCGAGATGCGGGCGACCGAAGCGTTCATTGGCGCCGAGGGCGATGCGGCACTTCGCGATTCCTATGCGTTTCTGAAAAGGAGCGTTCACGAAATGCGAGAGTCTCTGGTCGAGGTCGGGCGGGATTTCAACCGGCTGAGGCTGATGGGCGCGCCCGGTGACGGCCTGTCGCTGGTCAATGACGTGGTCAACTGGCACGACATAAAGGACGGTGTCATGGGCGATGTCGACGCGATTGGCATGTGGCTTTATTCGGGTGCCGGGCGGATTGCCGCAGGTGTGGCGCCGCAGCTATCCACACCCTATGCGGCGGAACGGTTCAGCGGAGCTGACCGGATGCACGGCGATCCGAAGGTAAGGATACACAGCTCGGTACGGATCACCATGCATCTGATCAGCGGGATGCATGTCAGGTCGAAAAAGGCCGAACGATGAGAGATCCTCGGTCTGGCCCGGCTTCATCGTTCGGAGAGCGGCAGTGGGAGGCACGCTTGTTCGGAGGATATCTGTTCTTTGCCGTCGCGTGTTCCGCGTTCACGTTCATGACAGGATCGATTCTGATTTTTCGCGGCAGCATCCATTTTGACGGCGACCTTATGACCATCGGCTGTGTCAGCGGCGGTATTCTGGCCATGGTCTTCGCCTATTTCGGGGCGCTTCGAAAGCACATGATCGTAATTCCCATCCTGAAATGATGGACGATCATCACGCTGCCCCTTCAGATCATCGTGTTTCTGGTGGCGCTGGGAGCAATGTTTCATTACGGCTTCTATAATCCAGATCATCAGGAGTTCGACAGCGGTTTGGCCGCCTTCCTTTCGCTGATCGGTTTGTTTTTCGGGGTGTACGGAGTGGTCCGCGGGGCGCGGCATCGCTGGTTCGGGCATGTGCTTCAGCGGGATTATCTTCGGTGAGACGCCGCTTTGGGAGTTCGGTGGGGCCGATCGGACGTGAAGCAATCCGAAGGAGAGGATACACAGTACGACGCTGTACGTGGCGGTAGAGAAGTAGGCCACGTAGCGGCGGCATTTTGCGCTGCGTGGCGGTGTAAAAACTGGCCACCTGTAAGGTCGCCCTTTGCGGATGGGGCGGCCGGGAGTGTTTTCGGTGAAGTTTATACGGCAAAAGCTGATCTGCCCCGTTCTGATTGGTCCGGAAGAGATCATCGCAAGTTGCGCGAGGCTGAGATTGTTCTGGCGCAGGGCGGGACGGTTGGGGATGCGTGCCGTCGGATCGGCGTTACCGAGCAGAGCTATTATCGGTGGCGCAAGGAGTATGGCGGCCTCAAGATGGACCAGGCGCGTCGCATGAAGGAACTGGAGCGGGAGAACGCTCGGCTGAAGCGTCTGGTGGCCGATCTGTCGCTGGACAAGGCGATCCTGACGGAGGCGGCACGGGGAAACTTCTGAGCCCCGTGCGGCGCCGGCGCTGTATCGATCACATCAGAGGAACGATGTCTGTCTCCGAGCGGCGGGTGTGCCGCGTGCTCGGACAGCATCGATCGACGCAGCGCAAGGTGCCACGCGGGGCGGATGACGAGGCGGCCCTGACCGGGGACATCATCGCCCTGGCCCGGCAATATGGTCGTTACGGTTATCGGCGGGTGACGGCTATCGCGCGACAATCAACTTGAGAATCCAGCGTCAATCAGGATGAGAATGCGGCTGGGGAGGCACCGGCGGAGGGCGTAGCCCGGAGCCGGTGCCTCCCCAGCCGGGCGGCGTCCTTGCCAGGGCGCCGCCGTGGTCGCGGCCGTCTGGGCCGCGGAGGATACCTCGTCACAACGGGGAGACCTTCGTGCCCGGCCGCCACATCAACGACCACCAGAAGAGGCTTTTCATGAGATATCGACAGACAGACGGCGTTGCCCTGGCGGCCGCCAAGGCCGGCTTCAGCACGGCCGCGGGCTACCGGCTCGAGCAGGAGCGGCACTTACCGTCATCGCCGAAGCCGCCGCGCGGCCGGCGCCGCCCGGATCCGCTGGCGACGATCTTCGACGCTGAGGTGGTGCCGCTGCTGGAAGCCGCGCCCGGCCTCAGGGCCGTGGCGATCTTCGAGGAGATGTGCCGGCGGCATCCCGATCTCGCCCCGGGTGTCCGGCGGACGCTCGAGCGGCGTATCCGCACCTGGCGCGCGCTGCACGGGCCGGAGCAGGAGGTCATCTTTCGCCAGACCCATGAGCCGGGCGCGATGGGCCTGTCCGACTTCACCGACATGAACGAGCTCGGCATCATCGTCGCCGGCGCCCCGCTCGACCACCGGCTCTATCACTTCCGCCTGGTCTGGTCCGGCTTCGAGCACGCCCATGTCATCCTGGGCGGCGAGAGCTACGTCGCCCTCGCCGAGGGGCTGCAGAACGCCCTCTGGCTTCTGGGCGGCGCCCCGCGCGAACATCGCAGCGACAGCCTCTCCGCCGCCTTCCGCAACCTCACCGCCGAGAACGTCGCCGACCTGACCCGCCGATATGACGCGCTCTGCACCCATTACGGCATGACCCCGTCGCGCAACAATCGCGGTGTCGCTCATGAGAACGGCGCCATCGAAAGCCCCCACGGCCATCTCAAGCGCGCGGTCCGCGACGCCCTTCTCCTGCGTGGCAGCACAGTCTTCGTCGACCTCGAAGCCTATCGCCGCTTCATCGCCGAGATCGTCGGCCGCCAGAACCGGCGCCACGCCGAGCGCATCGACGCCGAGCGCGCCGCCCTGCAGAAACTCCCCGATCAGCGCACCGCCGATTACGAGGAGACCGTCGTCACCGTCACCTCCTCCGGCGGCTTCACCCTCAGGAAGGTCTTCTACACCGTCCCCTCCCGCCTGATCGGCCAGCGGCTCCGCGTCCGCCTCTATGACAACCGGCTCGAGCTGTTCCTCGCCGCCACCCCGCTGATGACACTCCCCCGCGGCCGGCCACAACCGGATGGCAGGCACGGCCACGTCGTCGACTACCGCCACGTCATCCACAGCCTGCGCCGCAAGCCGATGGCGCTGCTCAATCTCGTCTATCGCCACCAGCTCTTCCCGCGCGATGCCTATCGCCGGACCTTCGAGCACCTGCTCGAGCAGACACCGCCCAGGGACGCGTGCAGGATCATGGTCGAACTCCTCGCCATCGCCCATGAGCGCGCCTGCGAGGCTGAACTCGCCAGCGTCCTCGCCGCCGATATCAAAGCCGGCCGTCAGCCCGACCTCAAGGCCATCCGCCAGCGCTTCGCACCCGATCCTGCCAGCCTGCCCGCACTCACCATCCCGACCATGCCGCTCGCCAGCTATGACATCCTGCTCCAGGGAGCAGCCGCATGAGCGAGACCGCACGCACCGTCGACGCCCAGCGCCTTACCCTGCTGCTCAACGAGCTCAGGCTCCCCGCCATCAAGCAGGTCTGGCCCGACTTCGCCGCCCGCGCCGACAAGGAAGCATGGCCCGCCGCACGCCTCCTCGCCACGCTCGCCGAGCACGAGGTCGCCGAGCGCGACCGCAGGCGCATCGAGCGCCACCTCCTCGAAGCCAGGCTGCCGCCCGGAAAGACCATCGCCACCTTCACCTTCGAGGCCGTGCCGATGATCTCCAAGGCCCAGATCCTCGCCCTCTGCTCCGGCGACGGATGGCTCGAGACCGGCGCCAATCTCCTCGCCTTCGGCCCACCCGGCGGAGGAAAGTCCCATCTCGCCGCAGCCATCGGCCTCGCCCTCGTCGAGAATGGCTGGCGCGTGCTGTTCACCCGCACCTCCGACCTCGTCCAGAAGCTCCAGATCGCACGTCGTGAACTCGCCCTCGAGGCCACCATCGCCAAGCTCGACAAATTCCACCTGCTGATCCTCGACGACCTCGCTTACGTCACCAAGGATCAGGCCGAAACCTCGGTTCTCTTCGAACTCATCAGCGCACGCTACGAGCGTCGCTCCCTGATGATCACCGCCAACCAGCCCTTCGGTGAGTGGGGCAAGGTCTTCCCAGATCCCGCCATGACACTCGCCGCCGTCGACCGCCTCGTCCACCACGCCACCATCTTCGAGATGAACGTCGAAAGCTATCGCCGCAAAACCGCCATCCAACGACGAGCCGGACCAGGACGCCCACCCACACGCGCGACAATCAACGAAAACATCAGATTGTCGCTCCACGACAATCAAGTCGCCGAAACACGCTTGCCAGCATCAAACCAATCCGATTAACGTTCCGAGGTCGCGATCACTTTCTCATCCTGATCGCCGCGCTTCTCATCCTGATTGTCGCGCTACAGACGGCCTTGCTGCGAGATGCGGGATGGCATGTGAACCGCAAGCGGGTCGAGCGGATCTGGCGGCGCGAGGGTCTCAAGGTGCCGCAAAGGCAGCCGAAGTGCTCACGCATCTGGCTCAATGACGGGTCATGTATCCGGCTGCGGCCTGAGTATCCCGGCCATGTGTGGTCCTACGACTTCGTCGAGGGACGGACCCACGACGGCCGCAAGTTCCGGATCCTGTCGATCATCGACGAGGCCAGCCGGGAGTGCCTGGCCCTGCCGGTCGCGCGACGGCTCAGGAGCGAGGATGTGCTGGGCGCTCTGGCCGAGCTGTTCGTCACCAGGGGGCCACCCGCTCATATACGGTCGGATAATGGTCCCGAATTCATCGCCCGGGCTGTGCGGCAATGGCTCGGGAAGGCCAGTGTGAAGACGCTGTACATCACGCCAGGTTCGCCATGGGAAGACGGATACTGCGAATCCTTCAACGGCTCGCTGCGTGATGAGCTACTCAACGGGGAGATCTTCTACACACTGGTGAAAGCGAAGGTCCTGATCGAGGCTTGGCGGTGGCACTACAACATCGTCGGGCCGCACAGTTCGCTCGGATACCGGTCCCCAGCGCCAGAGGTGAAATTGCACTAACTTTCAACCCGGCCCACTCAGTGTAGCCGGTCATGCGCCCAGGTGGATCCGCACGCGCCGGCTTCGGTGGCGGCATCGTTCCGCTCGCGCCGGACATGGCGCGGATGCACCTGCTCGACGCCGAAAGCGGCCTCGTCGTGTAACCATCGCGCGCCCTTGCGGGCGCGCGCGGCTTGCGCTCGGCCTGTCCTGCGCCGCCTTACGCGGTCAGCACGCGTCCCCGCGTCTCCGGCAGGGCGAGAGCGGCGAGGAAGAACAGGGTATAGGCCGTAACCGCAAAGATCGCGATGGCGTTGCCATACCCAACCGATTTGGTGAGAAAGCCGATCAACGCCGGAAACAGCGCGCCGAGGCCGCGGCCGAAATTGTAGCAGAACCCCTGGCCCGAGCCGCGCAGGCGGGTCGGGAACAGCTCGGTCAGGAACGGGCCCATGCCCGAGAAATAGCCGCTGGCGAAGAAGCCGACGGGAAAGCCGAGGATCAGCATCGCATCGTTGGGGATGTCGATCTGGGTGTAGGTGATGATAGTGATGATCGCGCCCGCCGAGAAGATCAAGAACAGCATGCGCCGCCCCAGCCGGTCGGACAGCCATGCCCCCGTGAGGTAGCCGACGAAGCTGCCGAGAATCAGTACCGCGAGATAGGGCGTGCTGCCGACGATGCTCAGATGCCGATCCACCTTCAGGAAGGTCGGCATCCAGAAGGTGATGGCGTAGTAGCCGCCCTGCGCACCCGTGGAGAGCAGCGCGCCGAGAATAGTGACGAGAAGGGTTTCGCGCCCGAAGATCGCCAGCAGCCCGGGCGAGGCGTTCCGCCGCGCGGCGATGGCGATCGCCGGCTCGGCGACGTTGCGCCGTAGATAGAGTACCAGCAGCGCCGGCAACGCGCCGATCGCGAACATCACCCGCCAGGCAATCGCCGCGGGGGCCAGCGAAAACACGATCGCCTGCGACAGCACGGCAAGCCCCCAGCCCACCGCCCAGGCTGATTGCACCGACCCCACCGCGCGCCCGCGATAGGCCGGGCGGATGACCTCGCCCATCAGGATGGCGCCGGCCGCCCACTCGCCGCCGAAGCCGAAGCCGAGCAGGGTGCGGGTGATGACGAGCTGGTCGAAATTCTGCGCAAGGGCAGAGAGTAGACTGAAGGCGGAGAACCACAGGATGGTGATCTGCAGCACTCTCACCCGACCAATACGGTCGGACACGTAGCCGGCAATCCAGCCGCCGACGGCGGAGGCCAGCAGGGTCAGCGTCGCCGCCAGCCCGGCCGGGCCGGGCGCTACCGACCATTGATGCATGATCGTGCCGATCACCAGCGGGTAGATCATGAAATCCATCCCGTCGAGGCCCCAGCCGCCGGCGCAGGCGCGGAAGGTGCGCCACTCCGCCGGGTTCATCTCCTTGAAAAATGCGCCGAGCCCGCCGCGCGTCGCGGCTTCCTCCACGCTTGTCTCGCTCGCCATTGCCATTTCCCCTCTGTTGCTGGATTGTTGCGTTATCAGAATGTCGCGGCTGCCCGCGCCGCCTGGTTATAGATGCCGGAGAGGGCGCGGAGAACGGTTGCTACATCTTCGAGTGAAGTCTCGCCAGGCCCGGTCGCAGCGGCCGCCTCGACCAGCAGGCGCTCGCGGATCTCGCCGTAGCGGGCGCAGAGCGCGATGCCGGCGGCGCTGGCGCTCACACGCTTTTCCTTGCCCGCGCGCTCGACCTCGATCAGCCCGGCCGCCGCCAGCTTGCGCAACGCGTAGGTGACGAGATGCGTCTCCTCGATGTCAAGCACGAGCATGATGTCGGCGATCTGCTTCGGCCGGTCGCGATGGCGGACGGTGTGCAGGATCAGCACTTCGAGCGGCGAAAGCCCCGGCAGCCCAGCCGCCGCCATGCAGCGCACCATCCAGCGCTGATAGGCCATCGTCGCGAGGTTGAGGCCGAATTCCACCGCCGACAATCCGGGCGACCGCCCCGCCGCCAGATGCGCGGAAGACACCACGGGCTCTCCCGCCACCTTGCTTGCGGGTTTCTGCGCCGCGTTGCGTCCGGGTTTTGCCGCCAAGGCCGCCTCCTCGATTTTATTCCAGCCCGACATTGACAATTTGTCGATAAATCGTCAATAAAAAATTTCAATGGCGCCATCGCTCGCTGCTTGCGCCAGGCAGGGGAGGAACCCGCATGCAGACCGGCCCGGCGACCGCTTCATCCGAACCCGCGCCCCGCTGGCGATTCTGGATCGACCGCGGCGGCACCTTCGCCGACATCGTGGCGATCGCGCCGGACGGCGCGCGGCGGACGCTCAAGCTGCTGTCCGAAAACCCCGGCAGCTATGATGACGCGGCGATAGCCGGAATCCGCATCTGCCTTGGCCTCGGGCAGGACGATCCGATGCCGGTGGATGCGATCGAGGCGGTCAAGATGGGCACCACCGTCGCCACCAACGCGCTGCTCGAGCGCAAGGGCGCGCGGGTGCTGCTGCTGACCGATCGGGGCTTGGGCGATGTGTTGCGGATCGGCACCCAGGCGCGGCCCGACCTCTTCGCGTTCGACATCCGGCTGCCGAGCATGCTCTACGAGCGCGTGGCCGAAATCGGCGGGCGCATCGGCGCCGATGGCGCCGAGATCGAGACGCTTGACGAAGCGGCGGCGATTGCGGCCCTGACCGGCGCGCGGGCGGCGGGGATCGAGAGCGTCGCCATCGCGCGGATGCACGCGTGGCGCCATCCGGCGCATGAGCTGCGGCTGGCGCAACTCGCCGCCGATCTCGGCTTTCGCCAGATCTCCGCGAGCCATGCGGTCAGCCCGGTGCTCCGGCTGGTCCCGCGCGGCGACACCACGGTGGCGGATGCCTATCTCTCGCCCGTCCTGCGCCGCTATGTCGATCGTGTCGCCGCCGGCCTGCCGGGCGCGCGGCTGTTCTTCATGCAGTCGCATGGCGGCCTCGCCGAGGCGCACCACTTCACCGGCAAGGATGCGATCCTCTCCGGCCCTGCGGGCGGCATCGTCGGTGCCGTCCGCACCGCTCAGATGGCCGGGATAGACCGCATCATCGGGTTCGACATGGGCGGCACCTCCACCGATGTCGCGATCCATGACCGCGCCTACGAGCGAAGCCTCGAGACCGAAATCGCCGGCGTGCGGCTGCGGGTGCCGATGCTGTCGATCAACACTGTCGCCGCCGGCGGCGGCTCGGTTCTCGGCTTCGATGGCGCCCGTCTGCGCGTCGGGCCCGACAGTGCCGGGGCGAATCCCGGCCCCGCCTGCTACCGGCTGGGCGGCCCGCTGACCGTGACCGACGCCAATCTCTTCCTCGGCAAGCTGGCGCCGCATCACTTCCCGAAGATTTTCGGCCCCACCCATGACGAGGCGCTGGATGCCGCGGTGGTGCAGCAGAAATTCACTGAGCTCGCCGCCGAAGTCGCCGCCGCAACCGGCACCGCGCAGACGCCGGAGCGCATCGCCGAGGGGTTCATCAGCATCGCCGTTGCGCATATGGCGCAGGCCATCAAGCAGATCTCGATCCAGAAGGGGCGCGACCCGGCGGCGTTCGCGCTCGCCTGTTTCGGCGGCGCCGGCGGTCAGCACGCCTGCCTCGTCGCCGAGGCGCTGGGCATGCGGACCATCCTGATCCACCCGCTCGCCGGCGTGCTGTCGGCCTATGGCATGGGTCTGGCTGACCAGATCGTGCTGCGCGAGCAGGCGGTGGAACGCGAGCTGAGCGCCGATTCCGTGGCGTCGATCGAGGAGGTGGCCGCCGGCCTCGCCCGCGCCGCCGCCACCGCCCTGGCCGAGCAGGGGGTCGATCCCGGCGTCGTGCGGACGCTGCGCCGCGCCCAGCTGCGCTATGCCGGCACCGACACGCCCCTGCCGGTGACCCTGGACGATGCAACTGCCATGCGCGCCGCGTTCGAGGCCGCGCATCGCCGCCTGTTCGGCTTCGTCGCGGCGGACCGCGCGCTGATCGTCGAGAGCGTCGAGGTCGAGGCCGTGGCGCCGGGCGAGAAGGTGACAGAGCAGATGCTGCCCGCCCGCGCGTCCGGCCGGCCGGAGCCGATCGACCATATCCGCCTCTACAGCCGCGGCACCTGGCACAACGCCCCGGTATTCGACCGCGAGGCCCTGTTCGCCGGCGATACGGTGGACGGCCCGGCAATGCTGCGCGAGGCCAACGCCACCACCATCGTCGAACCCGGCTGGCGCGCCGAAATCACCCCGCACAACCACCTGCTCATCACGCACCGCGCCGCAATCAGGACTGCCGCCAGCGCCGATGACGCCAGCCTCGATCCGGTGCGCCTCGAACTGTTCAACAACCTGTTCATGGCCGTCGCCGAGCAGGCCGGTGCGGTGCTGCGCAACACCGCAAGCAGCGTGAACATCAAGGAGAGGCTCGATTTCTCCTGCGCGCTGTTCGACGCCGAGGGCAATCTCGTGGCGAATGCGCCGCATGTCCCGGTGCATCTCGGCGCGATGGGCGAAAGCGTGCGGACCGTGCTGCGCCGCCGCGGCGCGGCTCTCAGGCCCGGCGATGCCATCGCGCTGAACAACCCGTTCGACGGCGGCACCCATCTGCCGGACATCACCGTCATTACCCCGATCTTCGACGATGCGGGCACCACGCTGCGCGGCTTTCTGGCGTCGCGCGGGCATCATGCCGATATCGGCGGCCGAACCCCGGGGTCGATGCCGCCCTTCGCCACCACGCTGGAAGAGGAAGGCGTGGTGATCGACGACATGAAGCTGGTCGATGCCGGCGTGTTCCAGGAAGAGGCGCTGCGCGCGGTGCTCTCCGGTGCCGCCTATCCGGCCCGCAACCCCGATGAATGCGTGGCCGATCTCAAGGCCCAGCTCGCCGCCAACGAAGCGGGCATCGCCGCGTTCCGGGCCATGGTCGACCAGTATGGCTGGCCCACCGTCGCCGCCTATATCGCGCATGTGATGAACAACGCCGAGGCCTCGGTCCGCCGCGCCATCGGCCGGCTGCGCGACGGCAGCTGGGACTACCGGATGGACGATGGCGCGCGGCTCATGGTCGCCATCAGGGTCGACCGCGCCGCCGGCACCGCCACCATCGATTTCACCGGCACCGCGCCGCAGCACAAGGGCAATTTCAACGCCCCGCCCGCCGTCACCCGCGCGGCCGTCCTCTACGTGTTCCGCTGCCTCGTCGACGATGAAATCCCGCTGAACGAAGGCTGCCTCCGGCCGCTCACCATCATCATCCCCGCCGGCAGTTTCCTCAACCCGGCACCCGGTGCGGCTGTGGTCGCCGGCAACACCGAGGTCAGCCAGGCGGTGACGGCGGCGCTGCTCGGCGCGCTCGGCGTCGTCGCGTCGGCGCAGGCGACGATGAACAACCTGCTCTTCGGCAACGCCCGCCACCAATATTACGAAACCATCTGCGGCGGCGCCGGCGCCGGGCCGGATTTCGACGGGTGCGACGCCGTCCATACCCACATGACCAACACGCGCATGACCGATCCCGAGGTGCTTGAACTCCGCTACCCGGTGCGCGTCGAAACCTTCGAGATCAGGCGCGGCTCCGGCGGCGCCGGGCGGCATCGCGGCGGCGATGGCGTGCGCCGCAGGCTGCGCTTTCTCGAACCGATGACCGTGACGATCCTCGCCTCGCGCCGCACCGTGCCGCCCTTCGGTATGGATGGCGGCGCTCCCGGCGCGGCCGGCCGGCAATGGGTCGAGCGCGCGGAGGTTGGGGGCGAGGTCAGGATCGAGGCCATGGGCGGCCGCGACCAGGCGACGATCGCCGCCGGCGATTCCGTCGTCATCGAAACCCCCGGCGGCGGCGGTTACGGAAACCCGTAGAGCCGGTGGGCGTTGGTGGTGAGGATGCGGTCCCGGACCGCGTCATCCGGCGCCCAGTCCGCCAGCAGGTCGAGCAGGTCGCCGACATTGGGCATATGCGCCCAGTTCGCGACATGAGGCCAGTCCGACCCCCACACGCACCGCTCGGGTGCTGCCCCGACCAGCGCGCGGGCAAGCTCAACGGTCCGCGCATAAGGCGGCCCGTCCAGCCGATAGGCACCCGAGAGTTTGACCCAGCCGCCATCGCGCACCAGGCCGAGCATGGTGTCGAAGCCCCGCCGCCCGGCATCCCCGGCAACCGAGAAATGGCCCATGTGGTCGATCACGAACGGCACGCGCAGGCGGCTCAGCCGGCCGGCGCGGTCGCCGAGCGCGCGAACATCGGTCAGGAACTGGAGGTGCCAGCCATGCTCGGCGCAGATCGCCTCGTAGCGGTCGAGCTGGTCGAACCCGACCCCGCCGCCGAACAGCGTGTTGATCCGCAGCCCCACGACGCCTGCCTCCGCCATCGCCCGCCATGCCTGCGCCGGCAGGTCGGGCGGGCTTACCGCAATGCCCCGCAAGCGGGCGCGATGCGCCGCCACGGTCTCCAGCATCAGCCGGTTGTCGGTGCCATGCACGCTGACCTGCACCAGCACGCCATGGGTCATGCCGGTGGCGTCGAGCATCGCGAGATAGGCCTCCGGCGTCGCCGGCGGCGGGGTGTAGCTCCGTTCGGCGACATAGGGGTGTTGCGGCGGCGCGCCGATGACATGCGCATGCGTATCGACCGCGCCATGCGGCACCCTGAACCGCGCGGGACCGTGCGGGGAGGGGGCGGGGCGGGGGCAGAGAGGGCCTGGTTCGTCCATGGATGAATCCTCGCTTGCGCCCCGGGGCGCGTCAAGCGGCATTGTCACGTTAACCCCGGTCGGGCAGCAGAGCTCCGCAGTGGATGGAGATGCACAGGTGATGTCACACGTGTCCT
The DNA here is from genome assembly GCF_000202835.1 of Acidiphilium multivorum AIU301. Taxonomy (NCBI): domain Bacteria; kingdom Pseudomonadati; phylum Pseudomonadota; class Alphaproteobacteria; order Acetobacterales; family Acidocellaceae; genus Acidiphilium; species Acidiphilium multivorum. Next base: position 2,190,452 of record NC_015186.1, on the reverse strand, counting down.
GCCGCCAGATATCGAAGGCCTGAGAGCGGAGAGCACGGTATGCCGTGGCGGTCATGAGGTGACGCCGCGGATGGAAGTGGCAGTGGATGAACGCGTGCGCAGAATGAAAGTTTTGCGCTTGATCCGGTACTTTGAACCGCTGCATCTGCCGCTCTCGTCGTCGCGTCGGTCGATGTGAATTCTCGGCGCGGTTGTTGAGATACCGGCTTTGCCGGTGCTCTACATTGGGAAGCAGTGACCGGCGCGCCACGCCGTAGCTCTTCAGTTGTCGGTGACGATCACCCTCGGCACGTACTGCAACCCCTTCAGCAACTTTTTGAAGAAGCGCTTGGCAGCGCGGGCGTCCCGCCGCAGCTGAACGAGGATTTCAGCACGACACCATCATGATCGACGGGACGCCACACGTAATGCTGAACGCCTTGGATCCGGATAAAGATCTTATCCATATGCCACTTGTCGCTCGGACGAGGTCGCCGTCGGCGCATAGCGTGAGCGAAGCTGGCGCCAAACTTCTGACACCAACGCCGCACGGTCTCATACGAGACCGTGACGCCACGCTCAGCCAGAAGCAGCTCAACATCCAGCACAGGCTGAGGCTGAACACATGATAGAGCCAGACGGCATGGTTGATGACCTCAGCCGGGAACCGGTGGCGGTAATGAGGATCGGATGACCGCTTCATGTCCCCAGTCTTCCCCGCCTCAGGCTCCGCCGCCAGAGCCAGGCACGATTACCGTGACAATGCCCTGCGAACACCTACCCGGAATCACGTATGGCCCAACCATTCAACTTTCAATCAAAAACGTTCCGATTTCATTCCGAAATAGCCTCTGACTCTATAATTTGCTAAGTCGTGTTTTTCGGCTTGTCCATGAAATTTGCACATGGATTTTAGTTCCGCCTCCGTTGGGTTCATGCGAGATCCATCCCGCATTGCTCCCGCGCGATATCGACGAAGCGCTGCACCCGGTGCGATGCCGTCTGTGGCTTGACCGCGAGCAGCAGTTCGCTCGCCGCCCCCGGTTCGCCGAGCTTGCGGCTTGCCACGTCGGAAATGCCGATGCGCACGTAGCATTCCGGCAGGATCGCGATGCCGATCCCGGCGGCGACCAGCCCGAGCACCGAGCCGAGTTCCCGCGCGTGCTGCACTACCCGCGGCGCGAACCCGGCCTCGCTGCACAGCGTCATGAAATGGTCGTACATGCCGCAGCCGATATCGGGCGCAACACTGACGAATGTCTCGCTTCCCAGCCGAGCGAGTTCAAGCGGCCCGTCCGCCCCGGCGAGCCGGTGCCCCGCCGGCAGGAACACAGCGAGTTCGTCGCGCCAGATCCGGTGCGCGACCAGCCCCGGCCCGGCCTGGAAGTAATAGGGCGGCCGCAGGATGCCGATGTCCAGCTCCTCGTCGAGCAGCGCCTGGAGTTGCTGAGCGGTCGACATGTGCCGCAATTCGATCCCGATCTCCGGATAGCGGTCGCGGAAGGCGCGCATCAGCCGGGGGAACATGTCCAGCATCGGCACCGAGCCGGTGAAACCGAGCCGGATCAGCCCGGCCTCGCCCTTCGCCGACAGCGCCACCACCTCCGCCGCGCGCCGTAGTTCGCCTAGCGCCTTGCGCGCGGAATCCAGCAGAAGCACCCCGGCATGGGTGATCTCTACCCGCCGCCGCGTCCGGTTGAACAGGGTCGCGCCGAGTTCCTCCTCCAGTGCCTTGATCTGCATGCTGAGCGGCGGCTGGCTGACATTCAGCCGTTCCGCGGCGCGGCTGAAGCTCAGCTCCTCGGCGACCGCGACGAAATAGCGGAGCTGGCGAAGTTCCATGACTTATATTCTTTCCTGATAAGTCGGCGGTCAAGATCGTATTGGACTTTATAAGTCGCATCGCGTCGTATGCCCCAAAATGGGGAGAACGACAGCATGCTGGGATTCAGGATCAATCGCCGCGAACGCCGTGTGCCGGCCAACCTGGTGGCACGGTTCCACGACCTGCCGACCGCGAACGTGAGCGACGTGATGGCCCGCATGGCCGGCGGCGGCGCGCGGCTGCGGCCGATGCATGGCGGCGGCGTCCTCGCCGGCCCGGCGCTCACGGTCAAGACGCGCCCAGGCGACAATCTCATGGTCCATAAGGCGATCGACATCGCCCTGCCGGGCGACGTCATCGTCGTCGATGCCGGCGGCGACCTCACCACCGCGATCATCGGCGAGATCATGGCGAGCCACGCCGCCGCGCGCGGCGTCGCCGGCATCGTGATCAACGGCGTGATCCGCGACTCCGCGGCCCTGCGCGCCGGCCGCTTCCCGGTCTTCGCCGCCGGCGTCGCCCATCGCGGCCCCTACAAGGACGGGCCGGGCGAGATCAACGTCGCCATCGCCCTCGACGGCATGGTCATCGAACCCGGCGATCTCGTGCTCGGCGACGATGACGGCCTGGTCGCCGTGCCCTTCGATCATGCCGAGGCGGTCTGCGCCGCCGCTGCCGCCAAGCAGGCGGCCGAGGACAAGATCCTCGCCGCCATCCGTGCCGGCCACGGCCAGGACCGCTCCTGGGTCGACGAAACCCTCAAACGCCTCGGCTGCGCGTTCGACGCCAGCTGACAAACCATCACAATCAGGAGGAAACGATGTCATCGAGCGAAGATCTCGAGACGGCGACCATGCGTCGCGTCTACTGGCGGCTGATCCCGCTGCTGTTCACGGGCATGTTCCTGAACTATCTCGACCGCATCAATATCGGCTTCGCCGCGCTGCGGATGAACCATGATCTCGGCCTGACCCCCTCGGTCTTCGGCTTCGGCGCCAGCGTGTTCTTTCTCGGCTACATGCTGCTCGGCGTGCCGAGCAACCTGATGCTCGACCGCATCGGCGCACGGGTCTGGATTCCCGTGATCCTGGTCTTCTGGGGCGTGGTGGCGACGCTGACGGCCTTCGTCCAGGGCGCCACCAGTTTCGATGCGGTGCGCTTCCTGCTCGGCGTCGCTGAGGCCGGCGCGCTGCCGGGCTTCGCACTCTATGTCACCCAATGGTTCCCGGCGTCCTACCGCGCCCGCGCCATCGCCGGCTACATCATCGCCGGCCAGGCCGCGGCCATCTTCGGCAGTCCGCTGGCCGCCTTCCTGATCACGATGACCGATCGCGGTTTCGGCCTGCACGGCTGGCAGTGGATGTTCATCATCGAGGGCCTGCCGACGATCCTGCTCGGCCTAGCCTTCCTTTTCCTGCTCACCGAGCGTCCGGCCGATGCGCGCTGGCTCGCCCCCGAGCAGCGCGAGTGGCTCCAGCGCAAGCTCGACGAGGAGCGCGCCGCCGCCGAGCGTGTCCGCCGCTTCCGCCTCGCGGATGTCGTCACCGACGGCCGGATCTGGTCGCTCTCGATCCTGTTCGGCTGTGCGCTGGTCGGCATCTACGGCCTGCTCATCTGGCTGCCGCAGATCATCAACGCGATGGGCCACATGAGCCTGTTCGAGGTCGGCCTGCTCGCCGCCATCCCGCCGGCGCTCGGCGTCGTCGGCCAGATCGCCGTCAGCCGCAGTTCCGACCGCACCGGCGACCGCAAGGTGCATCTCGGCGCCGTCTACGTGCTCGGCGCCGTCGCGCTCGCCCTCAGCGCCGTCTGCCCCAACGCGATCCTCGCCTACGTGCTGCTCTGCGTCGCCGGCTTCGGCATTTTCGCCGGCAACCCGCTGTTCTGGAGCATGGCCACGGCGATGATGACCGGCACCGCCGGCGCCGCCGCCATTGCCTTCATCAACAGCGTCGCCCAGTTCGGCGGCCTGATCGGGCCGTGGATGATCGGCTGGGTGAAGGGCACGACCGGCAGTTTCGAGATCGCCCTGCTGGCGCTCGCCGCCTTCCTGATCATCGCCGCGCTCATCGCCTTCGCGATGCGGGTCGCCCCGCGCCCCGCGGCGGCGGCGAGCGAAGCCTGACCACCAGCGAAAGGATCCGCCCCGCCATGATCATCGATTGTCACGGCCACTACACCACGTCCCCTCCGGCGCACGAGGAATGGCGGCGCCGGCAGGTGGCGGCGGGGCCGGGCGCGCCCCCTGGCCCGGCCCCGCGCATCTCCGACGACGAGATCCGCGACACCATCATCGGCGGCCAACTTCGCGTGCAGAACGCGCGCGGCGTCGACATGACGATCTTCTCGCCGCGCGCCGCCAGCATGGCGCACCACGATGCCGACGCCGTCGGCAACGCCGCCTGGGCGGATCTGTGCAACACGCTGATCCACCGCGTCTGCCGCCTGTTCCCGCGCAACTTCGTTGGTGTCTGCCAGCTTCCGCAGGCGCCGGGCGTCTCGCCGGCGAATTGTGTCGCCGAGCTCGAGCGCTGCGTCACCGAATACGGGTTCGTCGGCTGCAACCTCAACCCCGACCCCTCCGGCGGCTACTGGACCGACCCGCCGCTGACCGACCGCTGGTGGTATCCGCTCTACGAGAAGATGGTCGAGCTCAACGTGCCGGCGATGGTGCATGTCAGCTCGTCCTGCAACCCGAACTTCCACGCCACCGGCGCGCACTACATCAACGGCGACACGTCGGCCTTCATGCAGTTCCTCACCTCCGACCTGTTCCGCGATTTCCCGACGCTGAAATTCGTCATCCCGCATGGCGGCGGCGCAGTGCCCTATCACTGGGGCCGCTATCGCGGCCTCGCGCAGGACATGGGCCTCCCGCCGCTGCCCGAGCTGCTGCTCGGCAACGTCTTCTTCGACACCTGCGTCTACCATCAGCCCGGCACCGAGCTGCTGGCGCGCGTCATCCCGGTCGACAACATTCTCTTCGCCTCGGAAACCCTCGGCGCCGTCCGCGGCGTCGATCCCGAGACTGGCCACCCTTTCGATGACACCCGCCGCTACATCGAGGCCGTGCCCTGGCTCACCGCGTCCGACCGCCAGCAGATCTATGAGGGCAACGCCCGCCGGGTCTATGCTCGTCTCTCTGCGCAGATCGAGCGCCAGGCCGCCGCATGAGCGCCGGCGCGGAAAGGGAAGGGGAAACAATGGGTTCTATGCCGGTCCGCGTCGCGGTCCTCGACGACTGGCAAGGCCTCGCCCGCGAGGCGGCCGACTGGGCGGCGCTCGAGTGTCGCGCCGAGGTGGTGTTCTTCTCCGCCCCCTTCGCCAGCGAGGACGGCGCCGATTCCGGCGAGGCGACCGCCGAACTCGCGCTCGGTCTGATCATCGCCGCCGCCCGCTCGCTCCCGGCGGGCGACGCGGCAATCCGCGCCGGCGGCTTCCAGGCGGGCGTGCCGGCCGGATTCCAGCTTGCCGGCAAGACGCTGGGAATCATCGGCCTCGGCCGCCTCGGCGCGCGCCTCGCCCGCTACGCCGTCGCCCTCGACATGAAGATTCTCGCCTGGAGCCAGAACCTGACCGACGAGGCCGCCGCCGCCGCCGGCGCCATCCGGGTCGGGAAATACGAATTGCTCGCCGCCGCCGACGTGGTCAGCCTCCACCTCGTCCTCTCCGCGCGCACCCGCGGCATCATCGGCGCCGCTGAGCTGGCCGCGATGAAGCCGGGAGCGCTGCTGGTCAACACCGCGCGCGGCCCGCTGGTCGACGAGGCAGCGCTGGTCGCCGCCCTGTCCACCGGCCGCATTCGAGCCGCCCTCGATGTCTATGACAGCGAGCCGCTGCCCCAAGGCCACCCGCTCCGCGCCTGTCCACATGTCGTGCTCTCGCCGCATCTCGGCTACGGCACGATGGAAACGTTCCGTGCCTTCTACCGCCAGGGGATCGAGAACGTCCTCGCCTTCCTCGACGGCGTGCCGGTCCGCCGGCTCGACCCTATCGCCTAGATTTTGGGTCGGAAGACCCGTCAGCATCGCATGTGCCAAGATGAGGTCTCGAAACAAAGTCGGCGGATGGGGGAAAGATCGTCCAATGCCTGAAAGCGCATTTCCATTGATGCGTCGAAGAACGTCTTTACGATCCATGGTGTCGACGATGCGGAACGTTCAGGACCACAGCTAGAGCGCGTCTGTTGATCGATGAATCGAATGTGAAGTGACTTGGGCTGGTTTGGCTGATTTTTGAGTGAGGTGGATGATGGCGAGAGCACTGAGTGATGATCTGCGGCCCCGGGTCCTGAAGGCTTCGCCGGAAGGGATGTCGGCGCGGCAGGTGGCGGCGCGGTTTAGGTTCTGAACTCAACTGATCCGTGATGTGACGGCGAGGACGAGACAGATACCCGCGAGGAAGTTTCGTGCGGTTTTGTCGTAGCGTGTTGCGATGGCACGCCAGTCCTTGAGCCTACAGAAGGCGCGCTCGATGAGATTGCGCTTTCTGTAGGCGACGGGGTCGAAGGCCAGTATGGCGCGGCGGTTGGGCATCGGCGAGATCACTGGCCTGGTGCCTTGGGGGTGAGGAAGGCGCGGAGGTCATCGGCGTCGTAGGCTTTGGCGGCGATCGGGTCTTCTGGCGGCGGCATGGTGGGCAGAAGGGCTCGGGTGCCGCTGATGTCGGATGCCTGTCCTGGCGTCAGGAGGACGGCGGCGATGCGCCCCTGCTCATCCGCGACGGCGTGGATCTTGGTCGTCCGTCCACCCCTAGACGAGGCCCGCACTCCGCTAATCTATGCCGAAATCTACGCCAAATGTTCTAACGACAGACAAGCTGATGAGATCGTAGCTCTCCAGATTGTTGGGTGCCTGTGAGGTGCCGCGACGGGCGAGATCGTTCGGCGCCACGCAGGTTACCCAAGGAAACTCGCACAAGACCTGGGCGCGGTTGCCCGGAATGCCATCCAGCGGACCGGTGCGGATCGTAAGATCAATTGCCTCATCCGCGAGATCGGCCATACGGTCGCTTCCGCGCAAATTGCGTTCGGTCTGCTGCAATTGGTCTCGGGCGTGTTGCGGGAGCGGCACCAGGCAGGTCGTGAGGATAGACGTCGGCGCCGTGATGCGTACTCGGCCTGCGACGCAATCCCTCGACGCAACACTGATTGCAGCATCGGCCTTCTCTATCCCTCGCGTGACTTCCCCCGCCAGTGGCAGCAGGCGCTCGCCATCCTCGGTGAGTGAGACGGCATGGGTGGAACGGTTAAGCAGCCGTATTGTCCGTGCTTGTTCAAGCCTGCTGATCGTCTTGGGCACGTCGGGGTCGTCATGCCGAGGCAACGCCCGGCCGCTGCGAAGGACCCCGCCTCAGCGACGGCCAGGAAGCATGGCAGCTGGGTCATTGTCAGGGGTGACGATGTGGGCATGATGTCAACACTATTTGGGCTCCAATGGCGCTTCAAGCGGCTCCGCAATCCGACGATATTGCGGTTCATGCCAAGGAGCGTTTCATCATGAACATGATCCATGCCCAACCTTTTCTCGACGTAATGCATGCGAAGGCTTCGGTGGCGTTGGAAAAATATCTCGACCCGGACGTCACTCTCAGGAGCCCATTCCTCCCTGAGCCGTTCGTCGGCCGGGACGCGGTTGTAAGCGTTTTGAAGGCTTTGCTGGCCGGAATCGTTGCAATCCAGCAAAAGCTGGCACCGCTCGTTGGTGTGCCCGCGCTGGAACTGGTCGAGCGAGGACGGGGCTGATATGAACGTCTCCCTCAGCATTCCTGAGGAGACTCCCGTGCTACCTTCTATGCGTCTGTGTTCCGCGCCAGGTTCGCCTCGAACGCCTGGCAAGAGAGCAAATCTCGTCAGGCCGCCCGCCGAGAGCGCTATTGCGGACTGGTTTGTCGGTGCGGATCTGGTCGACGCCTATGCCATAATGCTGCCCGATGAGGCGCCCCATGATATCGAGGCCCTGGCGCGCGAGGCCTTGGAACACCCGCCGGCCTGGTTTCGGGTGCTGCTCCGCCTCCGCGACGCCGTCGTCTCGGCGGGCGGCGTAAAATCCTCTCGGCGGATACGGCAGGATGCCGAGTCCGAAGGTCGCGCGACCGTGGCGTTCTTTCCGGTCCTGGCGCGTTCGGAGCGGGAGCTTGTGCTGGGGGAAGACGACCGGCACCTCGATTTTAGAGCCTCAGTCCTGGTGCGGGTCACGACGGACGAGGAGAAGCGCGTCCTTATCATGACCACGGCCGTGCACTGCCATAATCTGCCGGGCCGCGTGTACCTGATGACGATCGCCCCGTTCCACCGCCTTATCGTCCGCAGCAATCTCGAACGTTTTCTTGCACGCTGACCCTTCAGGGGCGGTTGCATTTTCTTGGCGATTATTTCCGAATGTGCGTCGGAGCCGACGCACCCGCGTCACGCAGGCGGCAGAAATGCCCTGTCTGGGAAGGATTTCTCCACGACGTTCAGGAAGGCGCGCACCTTCGCCCCGACAAGCCGGCGGGAACTTTGTAGCGCCCAGAGCTCGACTGGAGGTTCGGACACTGGTCCCCAAAGGACGAGGCGGCCCGCCGCGACATCGTCGGCGACAAGCATTTTGGGCAACACCGCAGCCCCGGCGCCGGCCAGCACCGCGTCGCGCACCATCAACAGCGATGACAGCCGCAGCACAGGCTCCGGCTTGATAAAGATATCAGATCCCTGATTGGCGCGGAGCCGCCAGGTGATGTCCGGCGGCGTCGTGGTCAACACCACCGCCCGCACGGCAAGTTCACCCATCGCCGCTGAATGGCTCGTAGCCCGCGGCAAGTCCGGCGGCGCCACGATCAGGCGCTCGTCATTCAGGAACCGGCGGCCGACCAGTCGGTCGTCCGGCGCTGGATCAACGCGGATGACGAGATCATAGTCGTCCTCCACCGGGTCAACCTTGCGATCCTCGGCGACGATCTCGAGCTGAACGTCCGGATAGGTGAGGGCGAAACGCGCGCCGATCCGGCCGAATGCCATATGCGCGATGACGACCGGGATGCTGACCCTGAGCCGACCGCGCGGGGTGGAAGCTCCCAGCACCACCGCCTCGCGTGCTTCCGCGATCTCGTCAAGCGGCCCACAGGTGCGCTCATGCAGGGCGCGTCCCTCTTCGGTCAGGCGCAGGCTCTGCGAGCCGCGCTCGATCAGCCGCACGCCGAGATTCTGCTCCAGTTCCGCGACCTTGCGCGACAGCGTCGCCTTCGACCGGCCAGAAGCCCGGCTGGCGCGACCGATCCCGCCATGGGTGGCCACCAGATTGAAATCGGACAGGGCTTGCAGGTCCATAAGATGTTCCATTTTTAGGATGGTCTGTTTCAAACATGGCGGCTTTCAGCTAAAAATGGAACGGCCATTTTGCTCCTTATCGCGGATGGATTTCCGCAGCCACCAGAGGAGTACCTATCATGAGCATTCTCGTTACAGGCAGCACCGGCACGATTGGCGCCCAGGTTCTGGCCTATCTCCAGGAGCGCGGGGCCGATATCCGCGCGCTCACCCGCTCGCCTGGCAAGGCGTCGCTTCCCTCCGGCGTTACGCCGGTACGCGGCGACCTCGCCGATATCGACTCGGTGCGCGCGGCACTCGAGGGAGTAAGCACACTCTTCCTGCTCGTTCCCAATGTTGCCGATGAGCTGACCGAGGCCATGCTGACACTGACGGTCGCGCGCGAGGCCGGCGTCAAGGGCATCGTCTATCTGTCGGTGTTCAAGGGCGAGACCTATGCCGACGTGCCGCATTTCGCCGGCAAGCACACGGTCGAGCGGATGATCGAGGCGCTGGACCTGCCGGCGACAATCCTGCGTCCGGCCTACTTCATCCAGAACGACCTTCGCCAGAAAGACCCGCTGCTGAAGTTCGGCGCCTATGCCGCGCCGATCGGTTCGAAGGGGGTCTCGATGGTCGATATCCGCGATATCGGTGAAGCCGCTGCCATCGAACTGCTCCGCCGGGACCAGGCACCCGCACCGATTGGTCGCGAGATCTATGAACTGGTCGGCTCAGACAGCCTGACCGGAGAAGGTCTCGCGGCGATCTGGAGCGACGCACTCGGCCGCGCCATTCGCTATGGCGGCGACGATCTCACCGTGATGGAGCAGCGGATGAAAGCCATGCTGCCCGCGTGGCACGCGCTCGACCTGCGTCTGATGTTCGGTCGCTATCAGACTGACGGTGCCACGGCGACAGCTGCCGACATTGCTCATCTTGCCAAGCTGCTCGGTCGCGCACCCCGCTCTTACGCGGACTTTGCCAAGGATGCCGCCGCCCAGTGGGCGAAGGGCTGAGTGCCGGGCCATACGTCAAACAAGGAGACGGTTCATGACCGACATTCATCCCCTGCTTCCTCAGGACGCCGCGGCTGTCGCCGCGATGCGGCAGGCTGCGTCACCTCACAAGGGCGAGGTCCTCGGCCCAGAGGCGCGGCCGATATTCGACGCCATGCTCGCCGCGACCTCCCCTGCGGCGGGGATACGTATCGAACCGGCGACGGTCGGCGGCATCGAAGGCTTCTGGCTTCGCCCGGACACGGCGCGGCCCGCGGCACGGATGCTCTACCTGCATGGTGGTGGTTACATGCTTGGCTCGGCCCGGGCATTTGCCAGCTTCGCCGGGCAGATCGCCACGCGGAACGGCGCCGATACGTTCGTGCCCGATTACCAGCTTGCCCCCGAGCACCCGTTCCCGGCCGCAATCGACGATGTGCTCGCCGCCTATCGGGGCCTCGTCGCAGACGGAGCCGAACGGATTGTTGTTGCGGGCGACTCTGCAGGCGGTGGCCTGACGCTGGCACTGCTGTCGATCCTCGCGGACGAAAGGAAGAGGGGAACTTTGCAACCCGTCGCGGCGGCCGTGATGTCGCCCTGGACCGACCTCGCTCTCACCGGCGCCAGCTTCGAAACCCGCGCCGAGGCGGACCCGATCTTCACGCGTGGGACACTCCAGGCCTTCGCCGACGCTTACCTGCAAGGGCAGGCAGCCACCGATCCCAGGGCATCGCCGCTCTACGCACGGCTTGGCGGTCTGCCGCCGATCCGTATCGATGTCGGCGAAGATGAGGTCCTGCTCGACGATTCCGTCCGCTACGCGGATCGGGCGCGGGCAGCCGGCGTGGACGTCACGCTAGCGGTCTGGAACGGTATGCCCCACGTCTTCCAGTCTTCCCTCGACCGCTTGCTTGCGGCCGAGCAATCCCTGAACGCCATTGGCCGGTTCCTCCATCAGCGGCTCATCGCTGCGGCCGATTCACCAACCCGCCTGGACGCGTGACGCTCAAATTCACTGCTTTTGAACCCGAAACTGCGAAAGGCGGACTGCCGACAAGGCCGCGGTCCATGCGGGGATGATGTTCCAGCCTGGCCTGACCGGCGTCTCCACCGGGCGGCCATGGCTTGGAAGGGCGGTCCGGGTCACGGGCCGGCGGCATGGCCCGGGAAATTCATGCCGCCGCGCCACGTCTTGCCCAGGTCATCAGACTTGCCTTGACCATGTGACGGCGTCAGCCCCGGCGGGAATGCGCGTTGGCGCGTTGTCGTCCGTGGTGGCCCGCCATATAGCCTCCGCAACGTCCAACGGGCGAGTGAATTCCTCATGCTCGCCCATCAGGCCCGCAATGACGGCCTGGCCCAGCGGGGCGTAGGGTTCGGGAAACTGCAGCGCACCTGGGGTGAGGGCGCGGGCATTGTCACCGAAGCGGGTCTCCGGTGCGAGGCCGGGGAGAACGAGTTTGACCTTGATGTTGAAGGGTTCAAGCTCCAGCGCGAAGGATTCGGTAAAGGCGTTCACCGCCGCCTTGCTGGCCGTATAGACCGAGAGCAGCGGCAGCGGGCGCAACGTAACCGTCGAGGTCACATTGATGATGGTGCCGGACTTGCGCGCCCGGAATTGCGGCAGAACGGCCTGGATCATCGCCATGGTACCGAAGGTATTGGTTTCGAAGATGCGTCGGACCATGTCGATCGGCGTGCCTTCGAGCGCGTTCAGCCAGCCGATGCCGGCATTGTTCACGAGCACGTCGATATTCCCAGCCGCGGTGATGGCCTGCGCGATGCTGCTCTGGTCTGTCACATCCAGCTTCAACAGCTGCAGATTGGGGGCAGGGGGAATAACGCTATCATCCGGGGTGCGCATGGTGGCGATGACGCGCCAGCCGCGTTCGAGGAAGTATTTCGCGGTCTCCAGGCCAAAGCCCGAGGAGCAGCCGGTGATGAGTATGGATTTCATTATGACTCCTGCGATGAAGAGGAATGAATGGGAAAAGGAGGTTAGACTGGCACGCAGGGACGGAATATGATAAGAAATCCATATTTCATTTTAAGGAGTCCAGATGGCTGATCCTCTTGCCGAAATCGTCACGTTGCTCCGGCCCCGGATGAAGTTTTCTAAAGTGGCCAGCGGAGCGGGGCCATGGCGGCTGCGCAAAGAGGGGGATGGACATCTTTTCTATGGTGCCGTCGTGGAAGGGAGTTGCCGGCTGCAAGTGGAAGGGCGCGAGGCGTTGACGCTGGGCGTGAATGATTTCGTGCTGATTCCCGCCGCGGTGGATTGCATCATGATGAGCCTGCATCCGGAGGCGGAAGAGATGCCCCTCTCCGAGCCGGTGCGTTTGCCGTCGGGTGAGTTCAGATTGGGCGATCTGGCGGGGCCAGCAAATGTACGGAATTTAATAGGACATTGTGAATTTGCCTCGCCAGATGCGGCGTTGCTTGTCTCGCTCCTGCCGGAGCTGGTGCATGTGAGGGGCCAATCAAATCTGGCGACGCTTGTGGCGCTAGTCGGGGAGGAGGATCGCGCAAATAAACCGGGGCAAGGAATAGTTCTGGCGCATCTGCTGGAGGTGATGCTGATCGAAGCGTTGAGATCAGCTGCCGAATTCGGGGCTTCACCGGGCCTGCTGCGCGGCCTGGCGGATGGAAGACTGGCCGTGGCGATCAGGCGAATGCACGAGGCGCCAGAGCGAGCCTGGAGTGCAGCGGAGCTGGCGAAGGAAGCTGCTTTGTCGCGCTCGGCCTTTTTTGAACGCTTCAACCGAGAGGTGGGATTGGCGCCGATGGAATACCTGCTGACGTGGCGGATGGCTTTGGCGAAGAGGCTGCTGCGCAATGGTTACAGGGTAGCGGAGGTCGCGGCGCAGGTGGGTTATCAGTCCGCTAGTTCCTTCAGTGTGGCCTTTTCACAGCGTGAGGGGGTGCCTCCCGCGCGTTACGCGCGGGAGGTGGCGGAAGGCATTTCCCTGTGAAGACGTCTGCGAGATTACGAGCGTAAGAGGGAACGTGGCGGTAAAGAAGCTCTGATACCATCGGTGCTGAAGCTGATTGCATTCCTTCAGCCGCCCCATAAGGCAGAGCAGTTCAGGCCCCGTATTGTTCTTCTGGGATTGAGCATAGGCGCGAACTTCGCAGCCTGCCAAAAGCCAGGCCGTAAAATTGCTGGAAACTCATAATCCAGGGCTGCCAACAATCCGGATCGACACGGTTCGGAAAGGGCAATAGCATAGTCACCCGTGAAAAATCGAACTTTGCTGATCTGGGGGCGATGTTTTGGTGGCTGGCAATATTGGGATTTGCAGGGTCTGGGCGAGCTGAGGGGAAAAACCTTGCAAAACCGTTGGAGCGTTGCGCGGTGGTCGCGATCGTGATTCTCTCCCTTTGATGTCGAACATCATGCGTTTGGCGTGGAGGAAAGAATGCCGCCGAAGCTGAATGCCTCGCAGGATGATCTCGAACTGTTCCGCTCGCGGCTGGAGAACATCATCGACCAGCGGCATCCCCTGGTGCGGCTGGCCCGGCTGATCGACTGGCGGGTTTTCGAGGAACGCTTCGGCTCACTCTACGCCGAGGCGGCGGGACGTCCGGCACTGCCGACCCGCCTGATGGTGGCGCTGCATCTTCTCAAGCACATGGATGGGCTGTCCGACGAAGCGATCTGCGCGCGCTATCTCGACAGTCCGTATGTCCAGGCATTCTGCGGCGAGACGCATTTCCAGCACACGCTGCCGCTTGACCGATCCTCGATGACGCGCTGGCGCAAACGGATCGGGCCCGAGCGGATGGAGGCCCTGCTCGCCGAGACGCTGGCGGCCGCCGAGCGGGGTGGGGCCGTGGCGGAGAAGCACTACAAGCGGGTCACCATCGATACCACGGTCCAGCCAAAGGCCGTGACGCATCCGACCGACAGCAAGCTCCTGCACAGCGGCATCGAGACACTGGCGCGGATGGCACGCAAGCACGGTATCACGCTACGCCAGTCGTATCGCCGGGTCGCGCGCTACGCCAGGCAGGAGGCGGCGCGCCTGCACCATGGTGGCAAACGCCGCGAGGCCGAGGCTCGCGTGCGCAAGCTGCGAACCTGGCTGGGCCGGCTGGCTCGTGACATCACCCGCAAGATCGCAGGCAACGCTGAAGCGAAGGCCACTTTCGCCGAAACGCTGGGCCTGATCAATCGCCTGCTTCGCCAGAAGCGCTCCGACCGCGGTGCCGACAAGCTCTATTCCCTGCACGCGCCTGAGGTGGAGTGCATCGGCAAGGGCAAGGCCAGGACGCGATTCGAATTCGGCGTGAAGGTCTCCATCGCCACCACCAACGCCGCCGCACCCGGCGGTCAGTTCGTTCTCGGCATGCAGAGCCAGCCGGGAAATCCCTATGACGGCCACACCCTGGCCGGCCAGATCGAGCAGGTCGAGCGGATCACCGGCGTTGCCGTCGCCCGCGCCTATGTCGACCGCGGCTATCGCGGCCACGGCGTCGAAGCCGAGGGCAGAAGGATCTTCATCTCCCGCCAGAAACGCGGCATCACCCCCACCATCCGCCGCGAGTTGCGCCGACGCACAGCCATCGAACCCGTCATCGGCCACATGAAGACCGATGGCCATCTGGGGCGAAACTTCCTGCTCGGCTTCGACGGTGATGCCATCAACGCCATCCTTGCCGGCGCCGGCCACAACCTCCGGCTGCTCCGCAGATGGCTGATCAGGCTTCTTTGCGCCATCTTCACATGGCTCTCGGCCGCAAGACCCTCTCCAGACCTTCGCCTACCGAACTACCACATCGCTTAATTCACAGACGACTAGCATAATAGCATCTTCAACATGGACACGATCGACATGGGTTTCGAAAATCAATCTGTGTTTCGGCGTGGAAAATTGGCTCTGACTCACTTTTGATGGAATTGGCTGTTTGTATTGCCTTGGATTCGGGAAAGGAATCAAAGGCATGCGAGGTTGCCGTCCGGCGTTGCTGATCCGGTTGGATTTGCTGCGGAAAGCGTAGAGACAGAAGGAGATACGGCCACCATCAGGGTTCGCGCGGTGGCCGGGCGCGGTATTTGCCCGAACTGTGGGCGGGCGTCTTTTCGTGTTCATAGTCGCTACCATCGCCGCCTGGCGGATCTGCCCGCTGGTGGACGAATGGTCCGGCTCGTTGTTCTGGCGCGCCGGTTCTATTGCCACGAGGCTCGGTGCAGCCGGCGGATTTTCGCCGAGCGGTTCAGGGAACTGGCACCATGGGCACGCCGAACCGCACGACTGGATACGATTGTTCAGCATCTTGGGCTGGCACTCGGTGGTCGGCCGGCAGCTGTTTTGCCGGGCGGCTGATGATCCCGGTCAGCAACGACACGCTGCTGCGGGTGGTGCGCCGGCGCGGTACATCACCTCTGATACCGCCGCGTGTCGTGGGCGTTGATGATTCGGCTTGGCGGCGTAATTTCCGCTACGGCACGATTGTCTGCGATCTTGAACGACGGCGTACGATTGCACTTCTACCGGATAGACCGGGCCCAGCGGGCGCTGCTGCCAGGTCGTCACCTCGTCCGGCACCGCATCGGTAATCGTGCTGATCAGTTCTGCGGACGCATCGATGCCGTAGATCTCGGGCAGATGTTCCGCAATCTCGCGGGTGCTCAGCCCCCGCGCATACATCGAGATGATCTTGTCATCGAAGCCCGGAAACCGGCGCCGGTATTTGGCGATCAGTTGCGGATCGAAGCTGCCCGCACGGTCGCGCGGAACCGCAATCTCGATCTTCCCCGTGCCGGTCGACACCGACTTTCGGCCGTAGCCGTTCCGGCTGTTCTCGACCTCCGTGTCGTTACCGAGTGGTAATCCATCTCCGCGCTCAGAACCCGCTCCGCCAAGGCCTTCTTCTGCGCGTTCACCAGATCACCGAGTACAGGGCTGCCGCCGCGTCATCGCCAGTCAGCAACTGATCCAGTAAGTCGTCCGGGATCGCCAGTGCTTTCCGTCATGCCATATTGGGCTTCCTTTCTACCCATTATCCCAAACACACACAAAATTCAGGATAGTGCCCACAGCGCCAGTGCCCAGTCGGTGCCGACGTCTTCGGTGAGATCGAGGACTTGCGGGTAGTATCGCCAAAGTTGCTGACGGGCGCAGTTGGCCAGACCGATACACTCCCCCTTGAGTTCCTCGGCCATACGCGACCACTCGCGCAATTCCACGACGGCAGGGTCGAGTGCTTCCACGCGCTGAAAACAGCGACAATCGGTGCGCAGCGACGAGGCCAACATCAGGGCGTCGCGGCGGTCGTCCTTGGCACCGGCCGGCGAGAAGCGGTCGCGGAAACGGTCAAGCTGCTTGGGGTTGATGTCGAACACGGTTATGCTGCGGTCCAACAGCGCTTCGACAACCGGCGCATGCGGCGTCTCGATTGCAACGCTGACCTGGCCCGGCTGCTTGGCCTGGCTGCACAACCAATCGACCATCGCGCCGATCCCGGCGGCGTTATGGCGAACGCTCGCTGGACCGGCTGCTTCGGCCCCCATCGAGCGGACTTGGTGTGCGCTGCTCGCCCAGTCAATGCCGACGAGGACGAGCGATTCAGTGTCGATGGCTACCTCCCGCTTGCTGTTGTGCCAAGCGATAGCGTCCGTCAATGTGGTGGAAATTGGGGTGTGATTGAGCGGCCATTGATTATGCGGCCACGGTGGTAATTTCAGCAGGCTTGATGTCGATCAAGAGCGGCGCGAGTTCGGCCATCGCCTCGATCTGCATGTAGCGGTTCTGGGTCTGCCATTCGTCGTTGGCCTCCAGCAGCACGGCGCCGATCAGGCGGATGATCGAGCCCTCGTTGGGAAAGATCCCGACGACATCGGAGCGGCGCTTCACCTCCTTGTTCAGCCGTTCCAGCGGATTGGTGCTGTGGATTTTGGTTCGATGCTGGGCGGGAAAGTCCATGTGGGCGAGCACGTCGATTTCGCTGTCATCAATGAACGCGCCGAGTTTCGGCCATTTGCCGCGGAGCTGATCAGCGACGTGGCGCAGGGTCTGGCTCGCATTGGAGCGATCCGGTTGGATGAACGCCTGGCGCAGCGCAGCGGCCACCATGCTCTGCTGCGCTTTCGGCACGTAGGACAACGCGTTGCGCATCCAGTGAACCCGGCACCGTTGCCAGGAAGCGCCCATCACCCGGCGGATTGCTGTCTTCAGTCCCTCATGAGCATCGGAGATCACCAGCTTCACGCCGCGCAAGCCGCGGCGGAGCATGCTCTTGAGGAAGGTTGACCAGAAGGTCTCGGCCTCGGACGGGCCGATGTGCAGGCCGACGATCTCGCGCCGGCCATCGGTGTTCACCGCCACAGCGATTATCGCCGCAACCGAGACGATCCGCCCGCCTTCGCGCTGCTTGAGATAGGTCGCATCTAACCAGAGATACGGCCAATCACCGGCAAGCGGACGATCAAGGAAAGCATTCACCCGCTCGTCGATGTCCTTGCACAGCTTGGAGACCGTGCTCTTGCTGATCCCTGTTAGCCCCATCGCCTGCACCAAGTCGTCGACACGCCGGGTCGAGACGCCGCCTATCCAGGCTTCCTGGATCACCGCTGCCAACGCCTTCTCCGAAGTCCGGCGTGCCTCCAGAAAGGGCGGGAAATAACTGCCCTGCCGCAGCTTTGGGATCCGCAGCTGCAGGCTACCAAGGCGAGTGTCCAATGCCCGGTCCCGGTAGCCATTGCGATAGGTGGCGCGCTCGCCACTGCGCTCATAACGGCCGGCGCCGATCAGCCCATCCACATCGGTCTCCATGAGCAACTGCACCACGGTCTCCGCAACGCTACGCAAAAAGTCGCCGTCGCCGGCTTTGGCCAATAGCTCGGCCAATGGTAATCTCTCCTCGGTCATCGGGGTCTCCAGGCTTCAGGTTGAAGTGTCGCAACTCCACCATAGCCGACTGATCCGATGGCCACCCCAATCTACACCGCTACGGATTCCAAAAGTCCACCACCAGCCCGGACACTACCTGCCAAGCCGCCGCGCCGCTTCGCCGTTCCCTGTACTGGCGTTCACGGCTGCAATCAGTCAAGGCGCGACTGTACAATATGGGCGACCGGATGAGGCGCGCGTAACCCCCCCAAGGTGCTCAACGGCAAAGGGGGCAAAAAGGCAGCTCTCAACCGATCAGCCCGATACGGCTATGAAGAATCATAAACCGCGGCCAGATAGGTACAGGGCGCAAAGCCAAGCGATCTGCCGGTCGAGGGGTGAACGGGCGACCACGATTCACGCCGTCGCGGATGAGCAGGGGGGCGCATCGCCGCTATCCTCCTGACGCCAGGACAGACGTCTGAAATAGCGGCGCCCGAGCCCTTTTGCCGACCATGTCGCCGCCAGACTATCTGATCGCCGACAAGGCTTACAAAGCCGACGACCGCCGCGCTTTCCTCACCCGGCAGGGCAGCAGGTCGGTGATCTCACCCATGCCCAACCGCCACGCCATGCCGGCCTTCGATCCCGTCGCCTACAGAAGCGCAAATTCATCGAACGCGCCTTCTGCAAGATCAAGGGCTGGTGCGCCATCGCCACACGCTACGACAAAGCCGCACGAAACTTCCTCGCCGGTATCTGTCTCGTCCTCGCCGCCACCGCGTGGATCAGTTAAGTCCAGAACCTAACGTTCGTGCACATACGCCCCCGGCGCATCGCCGAGCACCGGCAATCCTCGCGATGGCGCTGCCATCGGCGGCGGATCTGCCGCGCAGCCCGTGCCGACGCCGCCGATCCAGTCACGCCACGCCGGCCACCAGCTTCCCTGGCGCTCCGGGGCGAGCGTTGCCCAGGTGTCCGGATCGACATAGCGCTCGCCATGGCGGCGCGTCAGGATCTGGAATGTGCCGATGGACTGGTTCGGCGGATTCACGACTCCCACATTGTGCCCGCCGGATGCCAGCACGAACGTGATATCCGTATCTGCGAATAGCGCGATCTTATAGACCGAACGCCAGGGCGCAATATGGTCGCGCGTGGTGGCAACGGCAAACAGCGGGACGCGGATGTCCCGCAGGGCGATGACCCGCCCCTCGACCGCAAAACGGCCGGCTGAAAGCCGATTTTCGAGAAACAGCCCGCGAAGGTATTCACTGTGCATGCGTGCCGGCATGCGGGTCTGGTCGCTGTTCCAGGCCGACAGAGGGGTCATCCTGTCACGCTCGCCCAGCATGTAGTTGCGGATCAGCCGCGACCAGACCAGTTCGTTGGAGCGCAGCGCCTGAAATGCTCCGGCCATCTGCCGGGTATCCAGATAGCCCTGATCCCACATGAGGTCCTCGAGCAGGAGGAATTGCCGCTCGTCGAGAAAAAGCATCAGGTCCCCGGCATCCGCGAAGTCGGTCTGCGCGGCGAGCAGGGTCAGGCTCGCCAGCCGGTCGTCATGATCCCGCGCCATGGTCGCAGCCGCGATCGCGAGGATCGTTCCGCCAAGACAATACCCGCAGGCGTGAATGGCACGGTCGGGCACGATGCGGGATACGGCATCGAGGGCTGCCATCACGCCGTGGCGCCGGTAATCGTCGAGGCCGACGTTGCGATCGTGCCGGTCGGGGTTGATCCACGAGATGATGAAGACGGTATGGCCGTTCGTCACCAGATAGCGAACCAGCGACGTCTCGGGTGTCAGGTCGAGGATATAGTATTTCATGATCCACGCCGGCACGATCAGCACAGGCTCGGCCGTGACCTTTGCCGTCGCGGGCGCATACTGGATCAGCTCCATCAGTTCGTTACGGTAGACGACTTTTCCGGCCGTCGTCGCGACCACCTCGCCGACGGGAAACGCCTCCGCGCCATAGGGGCCCTGCCCGGCCAGAAGACGTTCCGCGTCCTCGATCCAGTTCGACCATCCGCGAAGCAGATTGAACCCGCCTTCCTGCAAGGTCCGGCGAATGATTTCGGGATTCAACCACGGGATGTTGGTGGGCGCGGCAATATCGAGGATCTGCCGCGCCATGAAGGCGACCTCGGCTTCGTGCCGCCGCACCAGCCCGGGCACCTGTCGTGTTGCCTCCCGCCACCAGTCATCGGCGACAAGAAAGCCCTGGACGATGGCGTTGAACGGATAGGCCGACCAGCCTTCATCGGCGAAGCGGCGATCTCCCTCGGGGGGGCGCAAGGGCGGATTTTCAGGTTCGCCGATGGCCGCGCGAGGAAGCCAGAAGCCGAGCCGGAGCAGAAACGTCGCCGCGCGCATCGCCAGGGCCTCCTGCTTGCCGAGCGCCAGTTCGAGATGCAGCGCCCAGTCTGTCCAGGCATCGGCGACGGCGAGCGGCGACACACCCTGGCTGATCCGCGCGAACATCGCGCGCGAAAGGCGGTCGAACGTCGCGAAGCCCGGCATGGCGGTCGTGCCGCTATCGGCCCGGCGACGCGAAGGCAGGACGGGCGCGTTCGGCGAGGGCCGCACTTCCCGCGGCGGGGGGCGGCGCGGCGGCTGCCGCGCAGGATGTTTTCGATCCGCCATGGCCGGCTCCACCGCAATTGAAGCGGCCCAACTCCTGCCGCGCGGCTTTCTATTCCACGTTCTTCCGGGTGAAGCCTTGACGCAGGTCAACCAGAGCGGCGGCGGGTGGGAGGCACGATGTCTGCCACGGTCACGTCTGCCGCCGGCCCGGCAGCATTTCGTGCATCACGAACAGGGGGCCGACCAGCAGGTAGCGGAGATCGTCGAAAAAGGACGGCTTGCGGCCCTCGATGTGATGGCCGACGAATTGTCCGATCCAGGCGATGACGAAAATGCCAAGCGCGAGCGGCAGGATCGCTGACGGCGGAATGACGAGGGTCCAGAGCGCGAGCATCGCCGCAAGGACGGCCGCCATCGCCGCCGCGGCGCGCAAGGCCACCATCCGATCGGGGTCGATGAAGGCGTAGTAGATGACGGCGGCGATCAGCGCGATACCCGCCACGACGGGATTGATCGCCACCAGCCCACCCACCACCGCGAAGACGATCGCCGGCACGCATACGCAATGGATCAGCACATTCCGGCGATTCCTGTGGCTCTCCGCGTAGTGGAGCAGCTTCTGTTCGAGGGTGGTGTCCATGGCGGATTTCCTGCGCGTCAGCGTGTTGGACCGGGCGATCCGGAACCGGCGGCCGCGGATGGGGGCCGCGCCGCATTGTCGCAGATCAGGTTGAGCAGCCGGGGCACCACGCCCGGCGCGATGTCGTGGCCCATGCCGGGAATGACGACGAGGCGCGCGTCCGGGATCGCCGCCGCGGTCGCGCGGCCACCGCTCGGGTGCACCATCGGGTCCCGGTCGCCATGCACCACCAGCGTCGGCGCGGTGATCCGCCGCAGCATCGCGGTCCGGTCGCCGGATTTCACGATCGCGGTGATCTGCCGCACGATGCCGGCATCGCGGTCCGGGCCGCCACGATCCCAGGCCTTGCCGGCGTAATCGGCAAGCGCCGTCGCATCGATCGGGAAGCCGCGGCCTCCGATCGCGCGCATCGAGTCGACGAAGCGCTGCACCGCCGCCTCGCGCGTGCGCGGCGGCCCCTGCAGCAGGCGCAGCAGCGAGGCCAGCGCCGGCTGGCCAACCCGCCGCGCGCCGGTGGTCGAGAAGATGGAGGTCAGGCTGCGCACCAGGTCAGGCCGTGTCGCCGCCAGGGTCTGCGCGATCATCCCGCCCATCGACATGCCGACCACATGCGCGGGGCCGAGGCGAAGGTATTCGAGCAGGCCGGCGGCGTCCGCCGCCATGTCGGTCAGGTCGTAGTCCTGCGTCCGGGCCCGGCGCAGGAGCAGTTGCAGCTTCGAGGGCGGTGCGATCCCGATGCGGGACGAGCGGCCGACGTCACGATTGTCGAAGGTGATGACGCTGAAGCCGCGCTCGACCAGCCCATCCGCCATGGCGACCGGCCAGGAGTGCAACTGCAATTGCAGGCCGGCGATCAGCAGGATCGGCGGCCCGTTGCCGCGGACCCGGTAACAGAGGCGCGTCCCGCCGGCGAGGTCGCAGAATTGCTCGTCGGCGATCGGCAAATCTCGGGGTCGGTCCGGGCTTTCGGTGTTCTGGTTCTGCATCCGATTTCCTCTCGCGGATACAGATTGACGCAAACGGCAGGGAAATCAAAGGGGATGACGCACAAAGAATCGCGACAGCGCCCCGCCGGGTACGGGTCAGGCCCCGGCCGGTGCCTTCGCCGGCGCCGGCGCGGCCGCCCGGAGGATCATGCCGAACAGATCGCGCGGCTCGTCGGGGTCGGCCAGCATGTCGAGTCCCTCGTAGAGCCCGGTTCCGGCCAACTGGTCCCGCACATAGCGCAGGGCCGAGAAATCCTCGGTTGCGAAGCCGACCGAGTCGAACAGGGTGATCTGCCCCGGATTGGCGCGGCCCGGCGCGGCGCCGGTGATGACCTGCCACAGTTCGGTCACCGGATGATCCGGCGCGAGTTGCTGGATTTCCCCCTCGATCCGCGTCTGCGGCGGGTATTCGACGAAAATGTCGGAGCGCATCAGGATGTCGCGATGCAGTTCGGTCTTGCCCGGGCAATCGCCGCCGACGGCGTTGATGTGGATGCCGGCGCCGACCATGTTGTCGGTCAGGATCGTGGCGTATTGCTTGTCGGCCGTCACGGTGGTGACGATCTGCGCGCCGGCCACCGCCTCTTCCGCCGACTGGCAGGGTGTGATGTCGAAGCCGAACCCGGCGAGGTTGCGGATGCATTTCCGCGTTGCCGCCGGATCGATGTCGTAGAGGCGAAGCTGCCGGATGCCGAGCAGGGCGCGGAAGGCCACGGCCTGGAATTCGGACTGCGCACCATTGCCGATGATCGCCATGCACGCGGCATCCCGCGGCGCGAGGTGGCGGGCGGCCACCGCCGAGGTCGCCGCCGTGCGCAGGGCGGTCAGGATCGTCATTTCCGACAGCAGGACCGGATAGCCGGTGCCGACATCGGCCAGGACGCCGAAGGCGGTCACGGTCTGCCGCCCCTCGCGCGTATTCTTCGGATGGCCGTTCACGTATTTGAAGCCGTAGGTGCGGCCGTCGCTGGTCGGCATCAGTTCGATCACGCCCTCCGCACTGTGCGAGGCGAGGCGAGGCGTCTTGTCGAAGGTCTCCCAGCGGCGGAAATCCTCCTCGACATATTCGGCGAGGCCGGCGATGAAGCGCTCGATGCCGACGCGAAGCACGAGCTTCATCATGTTGTCGACGCTGACGAACGGCACGATATTCAGGTTCGGGATCATGATCAGAAGCTCCGTGTGGGATAGTCGAGCACGCGGCGGCCGAGCAGGCTGGCCAGCAGGTCCACCATCAGGATGGCGGTGCGGCCGCGTTCATCGAGAAAGGGATTGAGTTCGACGAGGTCGACGCTGCCGACCAGGCCGCTGTCGTGCAGCATCTCCATCACCAGATGCGCCTCGCGGAAGGTGGCCCCGCCGGGAACCGTGGTGCCGACGCCGGGCGCGATTGCTGGGTCAAGGAAATCGACGTCGAGGCTGACATGCAGGTGGCCGTTCGCCGCCGCCACCCTGGCAAGAAAGTCACGCAGCAGGGGGACGACGCCGTGCTCGTCGATGGCGCGCATGTCGTAAACCGTGATGCCGGCGCCTTCCAGGATGCGCTGCTCCGCCGGATCGACGCTGCGGATGCCGAGCATGCAGACATTTTCCGGACGGATGCGTGCCGCGGCCGGCGGGAAATAGCCCTCGAACCCAGCCTGCCCGGTGGCATAGGCCATCGGAACGCCGTGCAGGTTGCCGCTTCGGGTCGTATCGAGCGTGTGGAGATCGGGATGGGCGTCGAGCCAGAGCACGAAGAATTCGCGCTGCCGCTCCGCCGCCCGGCGGGCCAGGCCGGTCAGCGACCCGGCAGCGAGACTGTGATCGCCGCCGAGGCAGACCGGAAAGGCATCCTCGGCATCGAATGCCGAATAGGCAGCCTCGGCCAGAGAAGACGTCCATCCGGCAACCTCCGGCAGGCACTTCACCGTGCCGTTGCCATGCGGCTTCGATGCTGTCGGACGGGGTGCGATATTGCCGAGATCGTCCACCGCGTGACCGAGATCGCGGATGGCGCTCGCGATTCCTGCGGCTCGGAACGCGCTCGGCCCCATCTCGCAACCAGGCCTGCCGGCGCCATCCTGCACCGGAACACCGATCAGCCGGCATTGCTTCCGCTGCATCATCGATTGCTCCTCCGTCACCATTGCCATACACATCAAACCAGAGGCTGGCGGCGGAATGCACCCGGAAAATTGACATGTTTTCAAGTGGTATCTAGCATTCTGAAAAGCTGAATTGATCAGAATGGCACCTCCTTCATGGTACAGAACGATCCGCTCGACGACAGGCTGATCACCCTTCTCCGCCATGACGGCCGGCGAAGCATTTCCGACCTCGCGATCGAACTCGGCGTGTCGAGGGCGACGGTTCGCGCACGGATCGACCGACTGGAACGGAGCGGCGTGATCATCGGCTACACGGTGATCCTGCGGGCCGATACTGTTGCCGCACCGGTACGCGGCCTCATGCTGATCGAGGTTGAAGGCCACGCCGCCGACCGGGTGGTCCGCGCCCTCAGCGCCTTTCCCGAGGTGGTCGAGATCCATACAACCAATGGCCGGTGGGATCTCATCGTCGAGTTGGCCTCACCCACCCTCGCCGATCTGGATGGCATCCTGCGCCGGGTCCGGCTGATTCCCGGCATTACCGCCAGCGAGACTAACCTGCTGCTCAATACCCCGCGCAGCACAAGAGCGCGGCTCTAGGTTCTGTACCTATTGCATGACTACGGCGGCGCGTTTGATTCAAGCCTCTTCGGAGGGCTTGGAAGATGCCGGAGCTATTCTGGCTGAACGACACGCAATGGGCAGCGATCGAGCCACTGCCGCCGGACTTCGGCGGCAAACCGCGGGTTGACGATCGCCGGGTGCTGAGCGGCATCCTGCATCGCATTCGCGAGGGCTCGCGATGGCGAGCTCTTCCGGATGCCTAAGGGCCACGAACCACCGAATTCAACCGGTTCAACCGCTGGAGCCAGCGTGGCCTCTGGCGGGAGATGTTTGCCACTCTTGTCGCCTGCGCGGATCCGCCGCGCATCGCCATGGTGGATAGCACCTTGGTTCGGGCACATCGCGCGGCCGCGGGCGGTAAAGGGGGGTGCAAAGCCAGGCGATCGGCCGGTCGAGGGGTGGACGGACGACCAGGATCCACGCCGTCGCGGATGAGCAGGGGCGCATCGCCGCCGTCCTCCTGACGCCAGGACAGGCATCCGATATCAGCGGCGCCCGAACGCTTCTGCCCACCATGCCGCCGTTAGAAGACCCGATCGCCGACAAAGCCTACGCACCGATGATCTCCGCGCCTTCCTCACCAGGCAGGGCACAAGGCCAGTGATCTCGCCAATGCCCAACCGTCGCGCCATACCGGCCTTCGACCCCGTCGCCTACAGAAAGCGCAATCTCATCGAGCGCGCCTTCTACAGGCTCAAGGACTGGCGCGCCATCGCCACACGCTACGACAAAACCGCACGAAACTTCCTCGCGGGTATCTGTCTCGTCCTCGCCGTCACCTCATGGATCAGTTGAGGCCAGAACCTAAAGTGCTGCCCAACCACTCATTGAGGGCGACAAGAGACGTTGTCCCGAGTCTTTGCGCACGGCGGTCGCGACGTCGCTTCCGCATTGCTGAGCCATTTCGGCAAGGCCTTGGGCGTCATTTCCGGCCCATTGCCTGAACGGATACTCACAATATTACCTGCTTACCCATCTTGATCCGCTGATTCTGGCGCGGTACGAAACATGAACGTGCTGGCATGATCGGGAGGTTTGGATGGCGCGCAACGCGGTGCAGTTTCAGAAGGGGCTGAGCGAGGCAGAATTTGACCGGCTGTATGGCACCGAGGAACTGTGCCGGGCGGTCGTCATCAAGCTGCGGTGGCCGGATGGGTTTTCCTGTCCCGTCTGCGGTGGCACGGCGCATAGTATCCATACCGCGCGCGGGTTGTTTCAGTGCACGCGCTGCCGTCGCCAGACCTCGCCGACCGCAGGGACGATCTTCGCGGCGACGAAATTGCCCCTGCGCACGTGGTTCCGCGCGATATACCACATGACGCAGAGCAAACAGGGGATCTCCTCGATCGAACTCGGACGGCGCCTCGGCGTGCGGCAGACGACCGCGTGGATGCTCAAGCACAAGCTCCAGCAGGCGATGATGGAGCGTGACGGGCGCAAACGTCTGAAAGGGCGGGTCGAGATCGACGATGCGGTTCTCGGCGGTCAGCGCTCCGGCGGCAAGCGCGGACGCGGCGCGCCGGGCAAGACGCCGTTTGTCGCGGCGGTCGAGACGACCGAAGACGGCAAGCCGGTCCGGCTGAAACTGCGCCGGGTCGCGGGGTTCACCGGCCAGGCGATTTCACGCTTCGCGTTGCACAGTCTCGATCCTGCCTGCAACGTCGTCAGCGATGGGTTGGCCTGCTTTCATCGGGTCGCCGACGCCGGCTGCGCGCACGAGGCGATCGTCACCGGAGGCGGTGCCGAAGCCGCGCGTCACCCGGTGTTCCGATGGGTCAACACCACCCTGGGGAACATCAAGTCCGCGATCGTCGGCACCTACCGGGCGATCAGCAGCAAGCACGCGCCGCGATATCTCGCCGAATTCGAGTACCGCTATAATCGCCGATACGATCTCGCGAGTATGATCCCAAGGCTCGGATACGCTGTCATCCACGCGCCGCCAATGCCCTACAGACTACTGAAATTGGCGGAGATTCATGGGTAAGCAGGCAATATTAACCCTTTGCTGCCTAAAGACGACGAAACGGATTTTCGCCTCATCGAATCACAAGCAAGAAAGTGGATATGCGGTTTCCTCACCCGCCATGCCAGAAACTCCGGATTGTGCTTGTTGTGACATCTCGCCTCGCCGCGTCGAAATCCCGCAGGACTCTCGTGGCGGGCATCCTTCTCGCCTGCTTGCCAATTGTCGGTAATGCCTGGGCTCAGAGCGTCACCTTTGGCTATACCGGCGCCGCCCAAACCCTGCGCATCGCGATCACGGGAACCTACCAGATCACAGTCGCGGGCGCCCAGGGCGGCAATGGTGGCAATTCACGGCAAGGCGGCGCCGGTGCCGTGATCGTCGGCGACTATGATTTTTCCGCTGGCGAGGTCCTGAACCTCATTGCGGGTGGGGCCGGGAGTAGCTCGACTTATGGCGGCGGCGGCGGCGGGGGAGGTAGCTTCGTGTTCGACCAGTCGAGCAACACATTGGTCGTGGTCGCGGGCGGCGGCGGCGGCGCTGGCTCCAATCGAGGCGGCGGCGGCGGCGGACAGGTTACGACCTCAGGTGCCTCTGGCAGTGGCGCGGGCGCCGGGGCCGGGGGTAGCAACGGCGATGGCGGCGCAGCTAACCCCTACG
Organism: Acidiphilium multivorum AIU301; assembly: GCF_000202835.1. Taxonomy (NCBI): domain Bacteria; kingdom Pseudomonadati; phylum Pseudomonadota; class Alphaproteobacteria; order Acetobacterales; family Acidocellaceae; genus Acidiphilium; species Acidiphilium multivorum. The sequence goes on along the minus strand of NC_015186.1, from coordinate 2,162,977 downwards.
ACCATGGCGGGGGCGGGGGCGGCTTTCTTACGGCTGGGCAGAACAGCGGTTCTTTCGCGACCGGCGGCGCCGCCTACCCGTCTCTCGCCGGCGGTGTTGCACGATACGGCGAGGCGGGCGGTTATGGTGGCGGCGGAGCCGGGACCACCGAAGGCGGCGGCGGTGGCGGCTATTCGGGCGGCGGCGGCGGCTCGGGATATTTGAGCTTCGGCGGTGGCGGCGGCGGTTCTTACGAAGCAAGCGGGTTCACGCTGATCTCGGCGACCGCCGGCAGCTCCGGCAACGCCATCTCGGTCGCCGGAAATTTTGGAAACGGCTACATCAGCTTCCTTCTCTCCCAATCCAATATCTCCGGTCAGGGCGGGCAATTATCTGACGTCGGATCGTCGCTGACCACCGAGTTCGACGGAGGCAGCCTGACCAGCGACGCCAACGCCACCACGGCTGCCTCCTTCACCATCACCGGCAAGGGTGGCACACTGAATGCCGCCGGCCATACACTGATCTTCACAGGCGTCTTCTCTAATGCCAATGGCAGCACGCCAGGGCATCTGATCATCTCGTCCAATCCGAGTGCCGGCGGCGTCATCGTCCTTGATCCCGTTGGGGCGAATACGTTCACCGGCGGCATCCAGGTCCTGGCCGGCGCCACGCTGCAGATCGCATCTGCGAGCGCTCTGGGTTCGGGGACGCTTGCGCTTCTGGGTACGGCCACGATGCCCGCGGAACTGAGTGTCACCGGCACGACGGCCATAACTGACCCGATCGTGCTCGAGGGCGATCCGACCTTCGATATTGCCAGCGGCAAAACCACCACGATCGGCAGCGTGATTTCCAACGCGACCCCGGGGAGTCCCGCCGGCGATCTCGTGAAGCAGGGTGGCGGAGCGCTGGTGCTGACGGGGGCGAACACCTACACCGGAGCGACGACGATCGATGCCGGCACGCTTGCGCTTTCGGGAACCGGTGGAATTGTCGATTCCGCCGCGGTGACGAACAACGCGACATTCGATCTCTCCGGCTCCAGGCAATCGGTCAGGCTCAGCGGCGACTATACCCAGAGCGGGAGTGGCTTGCTGGTGCTCGGTGCGACCCCGACGATGACAATCGGCACCGGCTATTCTCAGCTGCTGGCGAGCGGACGGGCGACGCTTTCCGGCGCGCTCGGTATCGATCTCGGCTCTGGCACCTACGCAATCGGCGGCAAGTACGACCTTATCCACGCGAGTGGCGGGGTCTCCGGGACTTTCTCGCAGGTCGGCTACGCGGGCAGCTTCGGCCCTTACATCCTCCCCAGCGTCGTTTACCAGCCGGATGATGTGTATCTCGAACTCAGCCCGCAGCCGGTATTGGTCGATAGCGGCCGGGCTTATGTTGCGAGCCGGTTCGCCATCAACGAGGCGCTGTTCGACGACATTGACGCAATCCTTGGCGGCGATAGTGCAGGCTCGGCGCGTTCGGGCGTCTGGATGCATGCGCTCGGGAATTTCGGGAGCGCGAATGGCTTCGACTTCCGCACAGGCGGAACGCTGGTCGGACGCGGCTTTCCGATCTCGCCCGTCTGGATTGCGGGCTTTGCCGTGAATGCGTTGTTCACGGGCACGAGTGGCCGCTACGGCACGGTAAACAATACGGAGACCGGCATCGCCCTCTATGGGATTTATCATCATCGCCATCTCCAGATATCCTTCAGTAATGCGGTGGGCGGTCTCTCTGACAATTTCGAGCGCTCGGTGCCGGAATTCGGCATCGGTGCCCGTGCCGGCGGGGCTGGACTCTATGACGTGGCGGCGATGCGGGCGCAGTATGCGCTGCGGCAGGGCCTGTTCTTCCTGGCTCCGGATATCGAGGCAGCCTACGCTCATACACAGATCGGGACGGTGGTGGAGACTGGGGTCGGCAGTTTGGGTCTGACCTATGAGGCGCTCGCCACGGATCTCGGCCGGATCTCCGCGGGCATAACCGGAGGCATGGTCCTGCGCCGATCTTTCGGAACTGTCGAACCGTTCGTTTCAACCGGCGGCTATGGCAGCGTCGGGCAGTGCCGCTACAGTAACGTTGAGACGCTGCAACTCTCGAGTTCGGTGCAGACGGCGACCGTGGCAGCAACAGCAGCTTACACGGAAGGCGCGGGAGTGAAAGTGATCGGAACCGGACATTGGCGCGCTGAAGCCTATTGGGAGGGAGCATGGGGCGATAACAGCTCCATGCAAGATCTCGGTTTAGCCGTGCGCTATGTCTGGTAGCGGCCCAAACGCGTCGCTTCGCCCCTCCCCAGCGACATAGCGGGGCGGTCTTTAATCTCTCTGGCACCCACCTGTACAGAATTCCCTCTTGCGAGCGCTTTCCCACTTCTGTCGGCGACCGCCCCTGGGCGTAATTTTGTGCCGCCCCGGCGATCGCGTGAAGGGAAAGGCCGACGACGGCACGGACGGCCCGCTTCCGCGGGCGATCAGACGATCATGCCGATCAGCACGACGACCAGAAGAAGCAGGTAGGTCCGGGCGTGCCAGCCATCCGGAATCCGCCCGATGAAGGGTGCTGCCGCGCGGATGCCCAGCAGGGACCCGATCACGAGAACGACGAAGGCGAGCCCATCGACGCTTCCCACTTGCCATTGCGAGACCGCTACGGCATCGGCTGGCAGCAGCATGTAGATGCCCGCGCCGATCAATGCCACCGGCAGGGTGAGCGGCGTTGCCATGGCCGTGGCCCGAGTCATGTCCATGCCCCGCCGCCGGTTCATCGGAACCGTCATCACGCTGCCCCCCACGCCGAGAAAGGTCGCAATCGTGCCTATGATGATACCGGCAACGGCCGTAAACTGGGCCGGCATCCTCGGCAGGGGGCCGTCGTCTGCTGCCCTGGACAGGAAGCCGCGCCGCAGCAGGCAATCCAGGATTGTCACGCCCAGGTAGGCCACGAAGGCCCAGCGCATGACGTCATCGGAAGCGCTGGTCGCAAGCATCGCTCCGATACCTGCGCCGATCGCGATGTATCCTGCGAGTGGCCAGAGTTCAGCCGCGACGAGGTTGCCGAGCCGTGCGTGTCGCATCGTCGCCATGAAAGAGTTGACCACCATTACTGCGGTCGACGTGGCAACCGCCACGTGCATGGCGGCAGGACTCGCGCTCGTACCCCGCCCCAGATCCACCGTGAGGATCGAGAAGAGCAGCGGGACGATGACAAAGCCTCCGCCAAAGCCGAAGAGCACCGTTGTCACACCGCTGAGGACGCCAAAGACAGTCAGAATCAGGTAGGTCAGCACGCCGTATTCCCGCTTTCGAACAGGATCGCTCTACACAGATAAATCTTGCCCTGCTTGCGATGATAGGTCAGATATTTTCGAGAATGCGCCAAAACGGGAACGCCACGATGAACAGCCGCCAGATCCCTGTCGCCCGCAGCGACGGCATCGATCGGCCGGTATTGGCCTTCGGCACAGACTACCCGGACGGGACCTTGCTATCATGGCACTGCCATGCCCGCGCGCAGCTGCTCTACGCCGCCGTGGGTACGATGCGGGTGGACACGGAAAACGGCACCTGGATCGTGCCGCCGCAGCAAGCGGTCTGGATCCCGGCGGGCCATTCGCATCAGGTCCTGATGCAGCGCGCAAGCACGCGCAGTGTGTATGTCGATCCACCTGTCGCACCACGCTCCGGGCAATTCTGCGAAGTGCTGCAAGTGACGCCCTTGTTACGACAGTTGCTTATCGAAGCGGTGGAAGCGTCTGCGGACTACAAAGCCGGGGAACGGGATGGGGCTTTGTTCGAACTATTGCTGCACGAGATCGGCCGTGCCGCGGCTTTACCCCTTCATGTGCCGCTTCCTGCGTCCCCCGCGTTGCTGGAGCTGTGCCGTCGCTTCCTGCACGCCCCCGATATCCGGATTACGGCCGATGACTGGGCCCGCGGCCTTGCCATGAGTCGGCGTAGCCTCAACCGTCTTTTCCTGCGTGAAACCGGGACTACTCTCCTCCACTGGCGTCAGCGGGCCTGCGTCCTGGCTGCGCTCTCGCGTCTCGCGGACGGGACACCGGTTACGGTCGTCGCACTGGATCAGGGATACGAAAGCCCGGCGGCTTTTACGACAATGTTCAAGCGGATTCTGGACAGACCACCTTCCGCCTTCATGCGGCACCGGGTGTGATCGGGCACCAGATTTAGTCGCCTGCGGACGACTGTCACGATGCCCAGTGAACCGGATGGCCAATTCCGGCGTCAAACTGCGGCCTGCATACGCCCTTGCACTCGAGCTTCTACCGAAAGCCCACTGCTTTCAGGACCACTCGCGATGCATCGCGAGCGGCGGCTATCCAGGCAATGTGCGGAGGAAAAGCAGGATTTCGCTCAGAATTTGCCAGCGGTTGCGTTCCATCACCATCATATGTGTGGCTTCGCCGATCTCGATCCAGCGCCGATAGCGGGCACCAGTGAGGCGCTGAAAGAGGGCCGACATGCGCGGCAGCGGCACATCCAGATCCCATTCGCCGTGCAGCAGCAGCACAGGCGCGGTGATCGCTTCCGGTTCATAGAATGGACGGCCAACGGACCAATAATCCCGCACATCCTGGATGACGCCGGCAGGGGCGCGAATGATGCCGTCCTTGGACGCCGGATCACTCGCCAGAATGATTTCGGCCCAGGCGGCGAACCATGCGCTGGGCAAAATCTCCTCCTGCCGCTCGGTCGGCACGCCTTCAAGCCAGCGGTTGCGGAAGGCATGGACATCGAAACGGCGATAGGCCGGCACCGGGCCACCCGGATCAATGCGCGGCGGCCCGTCGCTCAGCCATTGCGGGGCGATGAGGACGAGTTTCGCGACATTGGTGGGATGAGTCGCGCTGTAGGTGCCAGTCACCGTGCCGCCCCAGGACATGCCGATGAGAGTCAACTGAAGAAGATCCTGCGCGGCCCGGATGTGATCCACAGCAGTAGCCAGGTCGCGTACCGCTTCCGCGGTGGAGACTTGAGGCGGGGCTGCGTCCGGCGCCCCATCCATGCCGGCGGGGCGGGTCGAACCGCCAAAGCCACGCACATTCAGCGCCCAGACATCGAAGCCTGCTTCTGCCAACACATCCATGAAAGCGCCTTCGCCGACCGGCACGTCATAGAGGCTTTCGGCCGGGAGCGTCGCGCCATGCATGAGCAGCAGGGTGCGTTCTGCTCCGAAGGCGGCGATGCCGGTGCGGCGCTTGCGGCGGAGATGGAGGGAAATGCCCGGTGTATCACTCGGGATGAGCCGGTTTTCGGTGGTGAGGTCGCTCATGATGCAGAGTTTTCCTTCGGATTTACGAACTTCCAGGCAAACCCGGGGCCGTTCCGCGTGATACGGCCGGCGCCGCTTTCGGCAAAATGGGCGGAAAAGCAGAGAGCACCACTTTCAGCGGCTTGCGCCAATACACCGCGGCGCGACTGCTCTGCTGTCTTGGGAAACTCGCAGTAGACCGACCGCAGATCGGGCCGGTACGCCTGCAGTGGATGATGCATGATATCGGCGATGAACCAGGCTTCCTCACCGCGAGAGCGTAGGCGGATAACGGCATGGTCGATGCTGTGCCCGGGTGCGGGATGGAAGGAGAGGCCGTCCGCAATCTCCTTGCCGTCGATCGCGATGGCCTGGCCCAGGCCGGCGTCGATCACGGGTTTCAGACTATCGGTATAAACCTGCGGCATGGGCGGATGATCCGCGCGGCCGAGATCTGCTGGAGGCAGATCGGGCGCAGGCGCGAAGCCGTCCAAGGCGGCGGCGTAACGTGCCTCTGTTTCGGAATAGACATGTCGTGCGCGGGTGAAGAGCGGTTGCCAGGTGTTATCCTGCAGCACCGTATTCCAACCGACATGGTCGGCATGAATATGCGTCAGCAGGACGAGATCGACCTGTTCCGGCGTCACCCCGGCGGCCGCAAGGCGGGACAGATAGGGCGTGTCGAGACGGTCCAGCATCGGGGCGCTGGGCCGCGGCTTGTCGTTGCCGGTGGCGGTGTCGATCAGAATGACGCGCCCGGCATGACGCACCAGCCAGGAATGCGTGCCCTGGGCGAGCTTGCCCGTATCAGGATTGTAGGAGCCGGCCGAAAGTTGGCTGCCATAGGCGCCCAGTGCTGCGGCGTCGAGATCGGGATAGAGCCGGGCAGGATCGGCATTCGTCCAGCGGAGTTCAGGGATACGGGTCACGAGCGCATCGCCGACCCGGAAGGAGAGCGGGGGTTCTGCGCCGTTGGAGGATTGCTGCGTCATGAACGGGAAGCTATGGTCCGTGGGGTCATCATGCAAATCGATTTCGGTCATGCGCTCTATCGATCACTTCAATCTCCGTTCCTTCGACCTCAACCTGCTGGCCGCCTTCGACGCCCTGATGACCGAGCGCAGCGTGACGCGGGCGGCGCAGCGGCTGAAACTCGGTCAACCGGCCATGAGCCACGCGCTGTCAACGCCGCGGCTTCTCCTGGATGACGAGGTTCTGGTCCGTGTCGGCACGGCGATGAATCCGACTGCCAAGGCGATCGCGCTGGCGCCGCGGCTGCGCGAGCTTCTGTTGCAGATTCAGAACACCCTGACAGACGGCAAGCCCTTCGACCCGCAATCCGAAACGCGAATAGTACGGCTTGGCTTTTCGTCTGAGTTGGAGATTCTACTGCTCCCCAGGCTGACTGCCTATTTGCAGGCCCATGCTCCGGGCATCAGCTTGCTGACCCGCTCGGTTGCGCGGGGTGACGCACATCGCATGCTGGATAACGGTGAACTCGATCTTGCCATCGGCTGTTTCGACTACGAGCTGGAACGGCATTGCGGCACGCCGCTATTTGAACAGTCACTTGCTTGCTGTTTCAATCCGGATCTCGTGCAGCCCGGGTTGCCTTTGACCGCTGCCGACTACATTGCGCATCCGCATGCATTGATGACGTTGAAGGACGATATCCAGGGCTGCCTGTCCGAGGCTTTGGCGCGCGCCGGCAAGGCGCTGCATGTGGTGCTGGCGGCGTCCGATTTTCTCACCGTTCTGGCTACTGCCGCCGAGGCACCGGTCATCGCCACGTTGCCAGCGCGAATGGCAGCACGCTATGCGCCGCGCTTCGGCCTCACGGTCGCGGAGATTCCACTCGACCTCCGCCTGCCTTCAGTGGCTCTGGTGTGGTCGATGCAGAACGACCGTGACCCGGCACTCGCATGGCTGCGGGCGCAGGTCGTGCCGCTATTGCAGGCTGCGTCCGCTTCGGAGATCGCTCGATCCTCGGTCAGGCAACCGAGCTGAGTCGATTCCGAATGTCGAATAAATTAGGGAATTGACCTGCTCCCCAATTTGTCAGCGTCCATAAGTTGGCGCTGTTCGTGTTTTGGTCCGCTCTGGACTAGTTTGCAAATTCGGTCGGGGTGAGACCGTCGAGGCTCGTGTGTGGTTTGTTCAGGTCGTAGCCGATCCTCCATTCTTCGATGATGTCTCTTGCGTGGCGATAACTGCGGAACAGATGCTCGTTGAGGCATTCGTCCCTGCGGCGGCCATTAAAGCTCTCGACGAAGCCGTTTGCATGGGCTTTCCTGGCGCGATGTAGTGCCATGCGACACCGCGATCCCGCTGCTATTTCAGCATGGCGTTTGGAGTGAGTTCGGCTCCGTAGCACGTCAGGAATGGGAGCCGCCGAGCCAGCGGGGCGCGGAGCCACGATGTTCGGCGATCGCATCCAGTTCTCGGGCCACGCGTTCCCCGGAGATCGAATTGTCGACAACGGCCGCAAGGCACTCCCGGCTGAAGTCGTCGATGACACACAGGATGCGGAAGCGGCGCCCGTCGACCAGGGTATCGGGCACTATCCTGAATTTTGTGTGTGTTTGGGATAATGGGTAGAAAGGAAGCCCCATATGGCATGACGGAAAGCACTGGCGATCCCGGACGACTTATTGGATCAGTTGCTGACTGGCGATGATGCGGCGGCAGCCCTGTACTCGGGTGATCTGGTGAACGCGCAGAAGAAGGCTCTGGCGGAGCGGGCCTGATGGCGGAGATGGATTACCATTTGAGTGATGATACGGAAGTTGAGAACAGCCGCAACGGCTACGGCCGCAAGTCGGTGTCGACCGGCACGGAGAAGATCGAGATTGCGGTTCCCCGTGACCGTGCGGGCAGCTTCGATCCGCAACTGATCGCCAAACGCCAGCGCCGGTTTCCGGGCTTCGATGACAAGATCATCACACACTACCATTCAGATTCAGGCTCTGAGGTAGTAACGGCTCGATCGCGCCCATTGCGTGTCGTTCAGCCAGGAAAGGCCCGCCATGTTCCATGGCCCTCAGTAGCGGCTTGGATCAAATCCTCTGTAGTCATCGCAATAGGTACAGAACCTATGCTGTGCACGGGTGGTTGCAAGTCCATATTGTGTCTCCGGCAAGGCTTCGAACACCTCCCACAATCACATCTGGCAAGTCACCCCTCACAAGATAATTCCTGAGTCGTTCCGAAATGGCATTCTCGCAGTATCAGAAAAGAACCATTCATTTTTTATTATCGCCTACTACACTTTCTAAGTTTTTTATTTTCCTGATTGCATCCTGCAAATTTCCTTTTTTTGATATCGGTGGATCGGTTATCACCATAAACAAAGCCGACTGCGGTCCTGCCGGAATTCTATTGATATAATCATTTTTTATTTCATTAATTTTTGAAATATCATGCATCTTTGAAGCTGTAAAAGCTAAATTTACAGCAATCTGCGCTTCAGAATTGCTAAGCATTCCACTTTTGGGGATTTGCAGTCTAGCTAGAGCAGACAACGCATGCTCCTCGGTCTTCCAATCTTTTTTCCGGTCAGCGTCAATAATAATTTTTTTTAATTCACTGTTTTTATGTTTTTCTTCGATGAATATTTTTTCATCTACATGTTTATTCTTCTTCATTGTTTCCATTTCATTATTCAATTTGTCAATTATTCTTTTTTGGTCAAAAGAAAGGGGCAGGTTGTTGATTCGGTTTAATATAATTTGTGCCGAGTCCAGATTATTTTGCCTAATTTGAAATTTTGCTAAATCAATTGACAATTCAAATTTTTTTCGGTCATTTTTTACGGTTTTTATGATTGTATTAAATATTTTTTCGGACGGATGATTGAGGCCGAGATCAAGAAGTTTACTAGACAATATCTTTAGCACCGGCATACCAAGCGAACTACCTGGTATAAGATCCATATTATCTTCAATTAGCGCAGCGGCAGCCAATGGACTCATTTTTTTTAAATTATCATCATTTTCAAGTGTGTTAAAGAATTTTTGCCGCAACCCATTAATTGAATCAGTCTCGTTGGGAAATAATATAAGTGCGCGATTCAAACCGGCCATTGCCTCTGTCCATGCACCATAAGCCGCCTGAAGTTGGGCTAAATGCAAGCGTAGGGACAATTCATGATGCTCCCCCCGCCAATCATAGATATGGTTTAATAATAAAGACGCCGCCGATTTGGCATCAATTTTATTCAACTTATATTCAAGCATAATCATGCGTGAGAAAGCGATGGCAGCATCACGATTATTTCTCGATTTTATTATATCATGATAGCTTATTAGAGCATTTTTGTTATTGCCTAATTTTTCCTGCAGCTCCGCTTTCTCCAGCCGGAGGTATTTCTCATTTGGGAATAATTGAAATAATTGCTCCAAAGCATGAATTTTTCCAGATCTAATAAGTGCTTCGGCAACAATTGGGGTAACTTGTCCTCTTAATGCAACTGGTAACGCCGACAAAACATTAATGTATTTTCTAAGAATATTACCAGAATTCTGATTATTATAAATTTCTGCATCGGCAACCCCGCGCCAAAAATTCGCCTGGTCTTCGCTTTTCGGCATCTTTTGAAGATGCTTCAGGGCCTTGTTCGGATGAAATGAGACGATATCTGAAACAGCATGCAGCAACTGCCACTGCGCGCTCCGCACGATGTATGGTTGGCTCTGTGCTAGACGATCCAGGGCAGCTCCAGCTTCGGGCCCCATATCCAAGGCGAGCATCACGCGAGCTAGGCGAAATGTTGCCTCTCGCCTATCGAGAGGCGGAGCTTCCGCAACTGCTACCCGTTCAATACCAAGCCTTCGTCTCAATCCGATTATGCCGTATTGTGGTAAATTTATGCCATTCGGAGTGTCTGAAACGTCTGTCAAAGGTGGCTTTACAAATGGATTTCCGATCGGCAGCCTGGCTTCAGGCTCCATTGCTTGCAATACAAAGCCTGATGGCTCTGGAGACAGCGTTATTGCATCGGATGACGCTACCACGGCAATTCCACGAGATGCCGGTATGAACCGATATCCTGGGCCGCTGAGATTACTTTTTATCGAGCAGGACCCAAGCACAGTGCCGACAAGCAAGGGACGGCCAGTCCGAGGATCCGACATTGATACGACCGCTGCGGATCGATCACACTTCAGATTGATTGCACCCTTATTGAATGAAACAGGCATTGCTTTTGATGCAATTGATTTCGCTATATCTACATGAAACGAACCTTGCCTATCCGGTTGACTCCCATACCTACTAGATCTAGTGTTGGGCATGGATGTCCTGGCCCGTGAAGACCTGCCGTTCCCGCAGTCTCTGCCGGAATTCCAGCGTATTTTCCCGAACGACGCGGCCTGTGCCGCCTATCTCGAAAGCGCCCGCTGGAATGGAGGGTTCGCCTGCCCAAGGTGCGGCGTCGTTGGCGAGCCGTTCCGTTTCGAGGCGCGCCCGGGCGTTCTGCGCTGCCGGGCCTGTCGCAAAGACGTAAGCCTGATGGCTGGGACCGTTATGGAACGCAGTCACACGCCGCTGTCGACTTGGTTCTGGGCGGCTTACTTGATCGCCAGCCAGACGCCCGGAATGTCGGCCGTCCAATTTCAGCGGCAACTCGGCCTGTCGCGCTACGAGACCGCCTTCGGCATCCTTCATAAGCTGCGCGCCGGGATGGTGCGCCCCGAGCGCGACAAGATTGGCGACACGCCGCAAGAACACGTCGAAGTGGATGAAACGTGGGTTGGAGGACGAACCCGAGGCGATGGACGGGGTGTCCATCACAAGGTTCTCGTCGCCTGTGCCGTGGAGGTGCGCCACCGGAAACCGGGAACCAAGCTCGACAATCGGAAAGACGGTCGCTACGCGGGACGCGTTCGTCTCGCTGTTGTCCCCGACCGTAGCGCCAATTCGCTCTGCGGATTCGTCGAAAACGCCGTTGCTCCCGGATCGCTGATCGTTACCGACGACTGGAGCGGCTATGCCGGTCTCGGAAGGCGCGGGTTCGACCACCATGCAATCGCCGAATGCGGCGACCCGGAGGTGGCAGAAGAATTCCTGCCGATCGTCCACTTGGTCTTTACCAACCTGAAGACCTGGATCAACGGCATCCATCACGGGGTCAGCGCCAAACATCTACAAGCCTACCTCAATGAATTCACGTTTCGGTTCAACCGGCGCCTCTATCCCTTCAACGCGTTCCGCTCGCTGCTCGGAATCGCGGGTAGGGCAGCCGCACCAACCTTTGACGAGCTTTATTCCGGGGAATGGACACACCCTACATTTAGTGGGTGTGGGTAACAACCGGATAGGCAAGAAACGAACTATTGCCGACCGTTGTAATTATGTCTTGTCCAAGCGGAAGCGGAATTTGTAAGACCGTTGCGCCGGGGAGATGAACTACTGTGGCATCTGGAATGCCGGTGACTTGGCGGAGGGCAAATTTCCGAACAGGGAGCTTGGCTGCCAGTACGATGTATTCATAATTTCCTTCACGGAAAATTGCCTGGCCAATTTGGGACGGCGCTAAATTATTTGGAACAAGAATACGAAACCAATATGGCTTCGTACTGATGGCGAGGGACGGTTCCGTACTGACAGCCAAAATGCCGCAAATATGCAGCAACATTTTAATTCTTTTGCTACATATCTTTTTTTGAGGTGAACGATTCATGGCGCGCCATCGGGCAGAAGTGAGGCAGCAGGCTGAGCTTCGATGGATGGCTGTGAAATTCCCGCAAGCTTCTCAGTAACCATCTGTGCTTTCTCGGGAGTCATGGCCGCCAGTATCGGTGCTGATTTCCGGCTATTCATTCGCTGAAGCACATTCAGTACGACTTCCGGATCTAACCCGTCAAAAATGCGTGCCGCGCTGCGTGGATCCATCGTTTCATATGTGGAAACCAAAGCAGCCCACTTCTTTTCATTCGCGGCGTGATGCTCTGCATTCATCGCTTCAAGCCGCTTGGCCAATGGCTTGAGTGCGGCGACTTGCTTTGCAATTGCTGCTTTTGCCACCGTCAGTTCAGCTTCCCGTTGATCCAGAGCAGCGGCTCTCGCATCAAGTTGTTTAGCCCGCTGCTTGAGTTGAAGCAGTATCTTGCGTTCTCCAGCCTGATCAAGCGGATCTGGCTTGCAAAGAGGAGGCGGAGGGGGGCGATCTGTCCAGTTAGCGACGGGTGCATAAGGCATTGTGTTGGAATTCGGTGGCGCGTTCGGTCCTGTCGGTTCGGCATCGGAATGACGGGCGTCAATCTTCTTGCTTACTTGCGACGTAGCCTCGGTCTTCGCAAACGCAGCCTCAATGAGGCCAGCCGACTTGAAGAGGATGGTTCCACATAGGCAGAACATTACAATAGGCAGGAGGCGTGGAGTACCGCCGGATCGGGAGTCGTTAGGTGACATCAGCCAACATCCGGACAAGATCGCGTTCGGCCCTGCTCTGCAACTTGACGCTCCGTCGTGACGATGAGGGGCGTGCAAGGGAATTTGGTGTGGCGGTTAACACTCCGTGCGGCGGAGCTATCAAGTGGGTGCTCTGAGGCTGCGTTGTCATCGCGGGCTTTAACGGTGCTTCGACAGCTTCCTGGCGTTCCATGAGCGGAGGCATATTGGCAACGATTGTTGCCTGGCTTATTGCGTCGTCGAGACGCTTGGTGGCTACCGCCGCTGCCTGGCAAGCTTCATCTAGTACAGCGGAACTCTTGCCCGCTTCTTTCGTGAGCCGATCTGTGGCGTCTATGGCAGCAGTCACAGATGTGCCGATCCGGTCGATAAGCTCCTGCAACGTCTGCCGTTCGGCTCGCATCTGGATGATTGATCGGTCCAGACGGCGCGCATAGATCAGAGTGAATACCAGAAGCCCAAAAAGGACAACCTGGAACCCCCAGGTTCCGAACTCGAGCAGATCTACTAGCATCGTTTGCACCATTTTGCGCCTAAGTTTTAAGAAACCACCAGATATCGAAGCTATTGGACAATCAGTTCCTGAAAGAGAATATCCTTAACGATTGCCGGAGCGGTCGCGATTTTAACACGATTGATTAAAGCTTCACGTAAGCGATAAGTACCTGAAGCACCGCGCAATTCGTCCGGCCGCATGGCACGAAGATAGGTTTCAAATACATCTACAACGCGCGGCATGTCGGTCATTGCAATTTTTGCTGATTTCGGATCAGCTAATTCTATGGTAGCTTCAAGTTTCACGTATGAATCTTGCCCACTTGGTACATTGAGATTGGCAACAATTTCAGGGACCTTGACATAGACTGGACCGGCCAACTTGTGATGATTTCTCTGCCCGAGAAGATGAGGCAGGATTCCCGTTATCCAGAGACCGACAACCAAAAGCATGATAGCGGCAACAGCCCCACCAATCACAAACAGCTTGCGTCTTGATGACTTGGCTGGCGCTTCCTCGGCCCCGGCTTCAGGCAAAGGGGTATCGGCAGCATTTTTTGCGGCGGTGGGCGTTTTGGCCATTTGTCGTCCTCTGGTCCTGCTCGCGCAGTATCGTGGATGAATGTTAATGAATGGTTATGTTTGGTGTTGCGGTCAGTGAAAATCACGGCTTCGTGGCAGGCTCTTCCTCTGCGGTACCGTGCCGCACGGCTCGGCCTCAGCTGAAGGCCGGTCCAGCGCCTCCAACAGGGCGGAGAGATCGCTCAGTGCTTCGACCAGGACATGCACGATGGCAGCATCCTTCTCGACGCTGCGCTGCACCCGTCCGCGCGCGCCGAGCAGCGATGCGCCGATCACCTGTGTCCGCAGGCTTTCGACCAGGGCCGGCCGGACAATCAGATTGGCGATCCCCGTTTCGTCCTCGATCGTAATGAAAACCGTTCCCCGTGCGCTCCCGGGCCGCTGGCGGATGGTGACGATCCCGGCGAGATCGACGATGCTGCCATCGGCGGCGAAGGCCGTAACGGCCTGGCAGGTCATCATCCCCTCAAGCCTGGGGTGGCCGCGTAGCAAGCCCATCGGATGTGCGCGCAGCGACAGCCCGGTGGCACGATAATCGGCGGCCACGTGGTCCTCGGGTCGCATCGCCGGCAGGTCTGGGGTTCCGCGCGGCGGCGCAGCCAGCGACAGCAGGGGGAAAGAGGCCGGCGGTTCCACAAGGCCGGCCTGCCAGAGCGCGGTACGCCGGTCCATGCCCAGAGATCGCAGGGCGCCGGCCTCGGCAAGCGCTTCGAGCGCGGCTGTCGGCAGCGATGCCAGCGCGGGCAGGCAGATTCGGCCCTCCGCCCGCAGGGCGTCGATCCGTGCGGCCCAGTCCGCCCTGAAGCCCCTGATCATGCGCAGGCCGAGCCGCAGCGCCCCGCTTTCCACCGTGCAGTCCCACGAACTCGCCGCTACATCGGCGGCGCGGACGGCGATACCATGCTCGCGTGCATCGCGCACGATCTGCGCCGGCTGATAGAACCCCATCGGCTGGGCGTTCAGCAGGGCAGCGGCGAATTCCGCCGGGTGGTAGCATTTCAGCCATGCTGAGACATAGACCAGGTGCGCGAAGCTCGCGGCATGGCTTTCGGGAAAGCCGTAGGTGCCGAAGCCCTCGATCTGGCGGAAGCAGCGTTCCGCGAAATCGCGCTCATGGCCGCTCGCGATCATGCCCTCGATCATCCTGTTGAAGAACCGCTCGATCGTACCGGGACTGCGGAAGGTTGCCATGGCGCGGCGCAGTTCGTTGGCTTCGCCGGGCGTGAAGCCTGCCGCCTCGATGGCGATCCGCATCGCCTGTTCCTGGAACAGCGGCACGCCGAGCGTCTTGCCGAGGACGGAGCGCAGGGCGGGCGAGGGCATGTCCGGCGCTTCCAGCCCGTTCCGCCGCCGCAGATACGGATGCACCATATCCCCCTGGATCGGCCCCGGCCGGACGATCGCGACCTCGATCACCAGGTCGTAGAAGGCGCGCGGCCGCAGCCGCGGCAGCATGTTCATCTGCGCCCGGCTTTCCACCTGGAACACGCCGAGCGCATCTCCCCGGCTCAGCATGTCGTAAACGCGCGGGTCCTCGCGCGGCACGTCGGCCAGATCGGCGATGCCCAGCATGGCGAAGCACTTGCGGATGCAGGTGAGCATGCCCAGCGCCAGCACGTCGACCTTCATCAGCTTTAGCGCGTCGATATCGTCCTTGTCCCATTCGATGAAGCTGCGCCCCGGCATGGCGGCCGGGCCGACCGGCACGATCTCGTCGAGCCGGGTGCGCGTCAGCACGAATCCGCCGACATGCTGGGACAGGTGCCGCGGCAGGTCGACCAGCTCGCGCGCGAGGCCGATGGCGCGCCGCAGGTCCGGCGCGGCCGGATCGAGCCCGGCCTCGCGCAGCCGGGGATCGGACCACAGCGCATCGCCCGGATTCCAGCTCTGCGCCGCCAGCGTCTCGATCGTCGCTGCGTCGAGGCCGAGCGCCTTGCCGACATCGCGGATCGCGCTGCGCGACCGGTAGTGGATCACTGTTGCCGCGATTGCCGCCCGCGCGCGGCCGTAGCGGCCGTAGATATACTGAATGACCTCCTCGCGCCGCTCATGCTCGAAATCGACGTCGATATCCGGCGGCTCGCCCCGCTCGGCCGAGACGAAGCGCTCGAACAGCAGGTCGATCTCGGCGGGATCGACCGCGGTGATGCCGAGCGCGTAGCAGACCGCCGAATTCGCCGCCGACCCGCGCCCCTGGCAGAGGATCCCCTGTCGCCGGGCAAAGCCGACGATATCGTTCACGGTCAGGAAATAGCGCGCGTAACCGAGCCGGGCGATCAGGTCGAGCTCGCGACGGATCGTCGCCGCGATCGCCACCGGCACGCCGCCGGGATAGCGGATCGCCGCCCCCGCCCAGGCGAGGTCGGCGAGATGCGCATCTGGCGTCCTGCCGGGCGGCACCGGCTCGTCGGGATATTCGTAGCGTATGTCGCCGAGCGTGAAGCCGACCGCATCCAGAATCTCTGCCTGCGCCGCGATCGCCGCCTCATGGCCGCGGAACAGCCGTGCCATCTCGTCCGCCGGCTTGAGATACCGCTCGCCATGCGGCTCAAGGCGCAAGCCGGCTTCGGCGATCGTGCAGCCATGGCGGATGCAACGCATCACGTCCTGCAACGGCCGGCGGGACGGCGCGTGATACAGAACGTCGTTCACCGCCACCAGCCGCCGCCGCCGTCCGGCCAGCGCGGCGAGCGCCTCCAGCCGCGCGGCGTCGTCCGGCGCATAGCGGCGCGCCGCCCCGAGCCAGACCGGGGCGCCGAAGCCCGATATGCGGTCGAGGCTGGCGGCGAAGGCGGCATCGGGCCAGGGCGGCGGCATCACGATCAGCGCCATCCCGGCCGCGTGGTCCTCCAGATCATCGAGGCGAAGGCGGCAGCCGCCTTTCGCCGCCCGCCCCTTGCCGAGGCTGAGCAGCCGGCAGAGCCGCCCCCAGCCCTCGCGGTCGCGCGGATAGGCGATGACGTCAGGGCCATCCTCGAAGCCCAGCCTGCTGCCGACCAGCAGCCGCAGCCCGCCTTGCTTCGCCGCGACATGCGCGCGCACCACGCCGGCGACCGTGTTCCGGTCCGCGATGCCCAGCGCCGCATGGCCAAGATAAAGTGCCTGGTCGACCAGTTCCTGCGGGTGCGACGCACCTTCGAGGAAGCTGAACGCGCTGGCGGCGGCGAGTTCGGCGTAGGCGGGCATCAGAACACCCCGTGGATGAACCATCGCGGCGGCCGCGCCCCGCCATGCAGCCCGGCGCGGAACACCCAGAAGCGGCGCCCCGTCTCATCCTCGATCGCATAATAGTCGCGCAGCATCTCTGCCTCGGCGCAGCCGGCGGCCTCGCGCGGTTCGTGCCGCCACCACTCCCGCGCGATCCGCTCCGGCCCGGTGGCGCGGGCGATGCGATGGCTCGCTCCGCGCCATCGCATCAGCCGCGGCGGATCGTCGGGTACCGGCGCGATTACCTCGATCCGCTCGGGCCGGACGAACAGCCGGACCGGCCGCGGATGCCCGGCGGGTGGCCAGCCTGGCGGCGGCTCCGTTACCGGAATCCGGCGCATCGCGCGCTCCGGCACATGGCTCGCCACCGGCGCCAGCCGCGACAGCCGGGCCCGGCCGGCCATCAGGTCGAAGGTGCGGGCGTGATCCGGCCGCACAGCGCCGCCCAGCTCCGGCTGCCCGGCCGGCAGCGACGCCACCTCCCCCTCGATCTCCAGGCCTTCCACGCCGAATCCCGGATCGACCCGGTTCAGAAGCTCGGCCAGTAGCCGACAGATATGCGGCGCATCGCGGGCGGGGGCGGCGAAGCCGATCGTCTCCCCGATCACCCGCGCATCGACCCGCCGGAACCTGACCCGCAAAACCGTCAGCCCGCATTCGGCTGCCTCCAGCCTGTCGCAGAGCCGGATGACGAGCCGTGTGAGCGCCGCGCGGAGCTGTTCGGCCGTCAGCAAGGGGTCGTGATGTGATTCAGCCTCGCGCCACGCGGCCGGCGGCGGCAGGAAATGCAGCGGCTCCGCGACCCGTCCGTGCAGCCGGTCGAGCCTGAGCAGCAGGTCTTCCCCGAAACCGGCCCGGATCTCGCCGCGCGAGAGGCGCGCCAGCGCATCGATCCGTCTGATGCCCAGCCGGTGCAGTCGCCGCGCCACCGGCGCGTCCAGCCCGAGTGCTGTCACCGGCAGATCGTCGAGTCTGGCGCCCGCCGTCATGCCGTGCCGCGCCAGCGCCCGTGCCGCCGCTGCGGTGGCGCCGATCGCCACAAGGGCACCGGGCAGCATGGCGCCGATCCGCGCGCACAGCTGCGCCTCGCCGCCAAAGAGATGGGCACAGCCGGTGATGTCGAGCAGAAGACCATCCGGCGGGTCCAGCGCCACCAGTGGCGTGAAGGCCTGGCAGCGCAGGGCGAGCCGCGCGAGGGTCTGCTCAGCCGGCGCGTCTGAGAGGTTGCTGGCGGGCAGTCCCGCCGCCAGCCAGATCGAAAGCATACGTCGCGCCGTCATGGCCCAGCTCTAGGCCGAAGGAGCCCGGCGGCACGCCGTGCGCATGCAGCAGCTCGGCTCGCCAGCGCCGCGCGCCATCCGGCCCCGAGGGTTCTGCGCCAATCCGCCATCTCGTCGCGAACGCATTAGAGTCACTTGCCTTTCCCATATTCAGCACCAGCCCGACAGCCTGGCCCCGCCGTGCCGCCAGCGCGAGGCGGCGCACTGCGAGGCGGGAGATCCGCGCCACCGGCCCGGCCGCATGTAGGCCGCCGGCCAGGGCGGTTTCGAGCAGCGCCAGTCGGTCCTCCTCCCGCTCCGCCTCGGCCATGACGAGCCGGCCGGGATCGAGCGCCAGCCCGGCAAGCCCTGGCGGGTAGAGATCGATCGAACTGCCGACCCAGCAGATCGGCGCCCCCCGCGTGCGGCCGAGCAGCAGGGCCGCGAAACTCACGATGGATTGATCGCCGGCGATTTCATGCACAGTCCCCGGTCGGATCTCCGGGGACTGCAGACCGGAAAAGAGCGCCACACTGGTCATGATCTTGTCCTTTGTTCTTATTTTGTTCTTTTTTAGGGCGGCGTCAATCCGGGTATCGCGATGGCGGCTGGGCGAATTTATTCCGCCGCTTAGCGGTTCATTAAGCTTTCAGCGCCATTCTCGCCATGCACGACCGCTCGTGATGTCCCAAAAGGGTGACAGGACAGGATGCAAAACACCAGCACGATCATTCTTTCGCGCATGCTCACGGCATCGCGCAATGTCGACGTGATCGCGAACAACATCGCCAACGTCTCGACGCCCGGCTACGAGTCGATGCATCTCGCCTCTACGACCTGGCTTGATCACATGCGCAATGTGACAGCGCCTCCCGGCGGATCGACGCTTGCCTACACACAATCGAACGGGACCTGGCGTGATGAACGGCCAGGCGCGATCCGCAACACAGGTAACGCTCTCGACCTGGCTCTGCCCGGCGGCGGCTATTTCACTGTGCAGACCCCGAACGGCCCCCGCCTGACCAGAGACGGACAGTTCAACCTGATGCCGGATGGCACAATCGCCAACGCCAACGGATACAGTCTGCTCAGCACGAACGGCCAACCCATCACCGTACCACCGCAGAGCGGCACTCTGACAATTGCTGCCGACGGTACGATCAGCACACCACAAGGCATTATCGGGCAGGTCGGCGTCGTGACCGTCCCCGATCAGCAGTCGCTGACAGCGCAAGGCAGAAATCTCTTCAAGGCCTCGACAACCCCGATTCCCGATCCCAATCCACAGATCGTGCAGGGGGCCATCGAAGAATCCAATGTCCAACCGGTTGTCGAGATCACCAACATGATCCAGGCCAGCCGGAACTACGAGATGCTTGCCCAGTTCCTCGCTTCCGAGAAGAACCGTAGCCAGACCGCCATCTCCCAGATTCTGGGTGCGACGACCAGCTGATACCCACTCCCCCGACAGGAAAGCAAGAATGCGCGCACTCGACATCGCGGCAACGGGCATGCAGGCCCAGCAGACCAATGTGGAAGTCATTTCCAACAATATCGCAAACATGACGACCACGGGCTACAAGGCCCAGCGAGTCGCCTTCCAGGACCTGCTCTATCAGGATCTGCGGCGCGCTGGCTCGAACAGTTCGGATGCGGGCACGATCGTTCCTTCCGGCACCCAGATCGGCCTCGGTGTGAAGACTGCTGCAATCTACCGGATCGACCAACAGGGAAACCTTCAGCAGACGAACAACACGCTTGACATGGCGATCTCCGGTAATGGGTGGTTCCAGGTCACCCTTCCTTCCGGCCAGACGGCCTATACGCGCGACGGTACGTTCGGCCTGTCGCCAAACGGCACGATCGTTACCGCAGACGGTTATGTCGTCCAGCCTGGCATCCAGATTCCGACCAATGCAACGAATGTCACCATCAATGCTTCAGGTCAGGTCCAGGTTTCGCTCCCCGGCCAGACGGCCCCGCAAACGGTGGGACAGTTGCAGCTCGCCGTCTTCCCGAACGATGCCGGTCTCGCCGCGCAGGGCGGTAACCTCTTCCTGCAGACTGCGGCCTCGGGAAATCCAGTTACAGGCGCTCCCAGCGCTCCGGGCTTCGGAACAGTCATGCAAGGCTTTGTCGAGAATTCGAATGTGAATGTCGTCAGCGAAGTCACAGATCTCATAACCGCCCAGCGGGCTTATGACATGAACAGCCAGGTTGTCACCGCAACAAACCAGATGCTGTCTACACTGACACAACTCTGAGGATCGCAAAATGCCTCGTTCAACCGGATATGCGGCCATGGTCATGTCTATCATGGCCAGCCTCGTCGCGCGTACCTCCCTGGCCGCACCATCGCCTCGAGGGATCGTTTCAATAGATCGTCCGGTTGTCGAACTTCAGGATCTCTTCAACGATGCAGGCTCGCATGCCAAGGACGTGCTGGGGTCAGCTCCTGCGCCTGGCCAGAGAATCGAAGTCGGCGGTACGCAACTTGCAGCGATCGCACACCAATATGGCCTCAAATGGAAGGACGACGGCTCTGATAACGCCGTGGTTATCGAGAGGTCAGGCATTCCCGTCAAGCCGTCCTTCATCATCCGGGCACTGCGCCCGCTGTTGTTGGGCGCAGACGCACCGAACCACTTCGTTGTGCAACTCGGTACGACCAACTTGCCGATGGTTCCACCCGGAACAAGACCACATGTCGTCGTAAACAATATTCGCTATGATCAAGTGAACGGGCAGTTCGATGCCGTTGTTCTTCTAAATGCCCGAGGAATGAAACCGGAAAGCTTCGAGCTCTCAGGTATCGCTGCACAGGCAGAGCGCGTAATTGTCGCTCGCCGCACCCTGGAACCGGGAGAGATCGTCACGATCAACGACGTGAAGATGTCTTGGGTGGCCCGAGCTGCGCTGCCTCAAGGCACATTAACCCAAGCCGCGGATGCTCTGGGCATGCAGGTTGACCGTCGGATTGCTGCCGGAACCCCTCTCAGCAAAAGGGTTGTTGCGCAGGTCATGATGGTAAACCGAGGAGCAACAGTAAACCTCGCAGTGGAAATGCCAGGCCTTGAAGTAACGGCCGAGGGCGTTGCCCTGGCTGCTGGCCCGAAAGGCGCCGTGATTCCAGTTCTGAATCCGAGTTCACACGAGGTGGTACAGGCTGTGATAGACGGTGAAAATCACGCTCACGTCATCCCTGGCAGCCGCCCAATGCCTCAGAGCGGGACAATTTCTTATTATAACCGCATGGTAGGACAAAGTGGCTGAGCTTTCCAAAATGGTTTGCGCGGGAAGCCGTCGACACCTCTTCCGGCTTGCAGCCTTCGGCCTTGTATCCCTGCTCGAAGGTTGCGGCACCTTCTCCAATCTTGCCTATGTTGGCCATGCGCCGCCGATGACGCCGATCACGAATCCGACAAAGGCACCATCATGGCGTCCGGTGAGCATGCCGATGCCGCCGCTCAGACGAGCACCAACGGAACCTGATAGCTTATGGCGCCGTGGGGCGCGTGCCTTCTTCAAGGATCAACGAGCTTCGCAGGTGGGTGACATCATCACCATCTTGATCAATATCAACGATGCCGCAACTTTGAAGGATCAGACCACACTTGGACGTACAGGCTCAGAATCCCTGGGCGTACCAAATCTTTTTGGCCTGGAGAGTCTGATTCCCCGTGTTCTGGGCAAATCGGTAAACCCATCGAGTCTGGTGTCTCTTTCCAGTGCAGGCAACTCGACCGGAACCGGGCAAATTCAGCGAAACGAATCAGTTTCTTTGTCCTTAGCGGGCGAGATCACGCAAGTATTGCCAGATGGTAATTTTGTCGTGGTAGCCCGGCAAGAGATGCGTGTGAATCACGAACTACGCGTTCTGACTGTTTCAGGTATTTGTCGTCCACAAGACATTTCAGGAAATAATACAATACAATCCAATCAGTTGGCGGAAGCCAGAATTTCGTATGGCGGCCGAGGTATTGTAAGCGGTGAACAATCACCGCGATATGGTCAGCAGGTTCTGGACGATATTGTTCCGTTCTGATTGTCCATCTGAAAGCATTTTGAATTTCTGTATTTATTTATAGACGGATATTAAAATATAATTTAACAATTTCAATGGGTGATGACTCGGTTCGTTTTCGCAGACCGACGCTATCTGTCTTTCGGTATGGAATAAGTGGTCTGCCTCAGAGCCCGAATCTGAATGGTAGTGTGGCTATCTGTGACGGGCGATTTTTCGTGTGATCAGGCGGATATGTGCGAGGAAGAGCCATGCGGTGGCGCTGATAACGGTGGCTTCGAAATCCTTTGCGAGGCGCCGGCATCTGCCGAGCCAGGCAAAGGTTCTCTCTACCACCCAACGTCGCGGCAGAAGTTCGAACCCGCTGGCGGCGTCGGAGCGCTTGACGATCTGTATGGTCCATTTGCCGATTTTGGCGAGGCGTCCATTGAGTTTGGGACCGGCATAGCCGCCGTCGGCGAATACGTGCCGCAACCAGGGATACAGGGATTTGACGGATTTGAGCACGTCGGGCGCCCCATCCCGATCCTGAATACCGGCATGATGAACGATCGCACCGACGAGGTGGCCGATTGTATCGGTGACGATGTGGCGCTTGCGTCCCTTGATCTTCTTTCCGGCATCGAACCCGCGCGGCCCGCCAGCCTCGGTGGTCTTGACCGACTGGCTGTCGATCACACCGGCTGTGGGAGACGCCTCTCGTCCGGCTATTTCCCGCGCCTGCATGACCAAGACGTGATTGATGCGATCGAACGTGCCGTCGCGACAGAAGCGGTAGAAATAGCCCTGCACAGTGGTGAACGGCGCGAATTCCTTCGGGATCTGCCGCCACTGGCAACCGGTCGACAGCATGTAGAAGATGGCCTCCACAATCCTTCGCAGTGCCACCGTTCGGGGCCTGCCTCGATGCGGCGGCAAGGGCATGAATGGTTCGATCAAGGCCCATTCGGCGTCGGTGAGGTCGCTTGCGTAGCGCAATCCGGCCCGGCAATATCGTTGCCGAGCGGTTTCAGTCCAAGCCATTGCGAATCCGTCTGTTGTTGCAAACCGACAGAATCACAACCTACTGAAATCGCTCAACTATCTTTTTCGGTCCGGCTCTCAGAGTCCATTTCGAATCTTTTTTCAACGAGCCAACCTGCGTAGCAAGAGGATGCTGGAGGCGGCGTAGAGGAAGGTTTCAGCGCTTTCGATGCTTGCCTCGAAGTCCTTTGCCAGCCGCCTGTTGCGATTGATCCAGGCGAAGAACCTTTCGACATGCGGTGATCGCGATCCGGCGGTTTGATCTGTCAAACTGGGGCGCGAAGCGAGCGGGTGGTCCGCTTGTTGGAGCCGAGGGAGGCAATCATGGCGCACTACGCAGGACTGGACATTTCGGACAAAGACACCGCCATTCACGTTGTGGACGACAACGGGAAGCTGGTCTGGCGGGGCAAGAGGGCCAGCGAGCCGGACGTGCTCGCCGCGGCCCTGCGCCGGCATGCGCCCGAACTCGTTCGGGTCGGGCTCGAGACCGGACAGTTGGCGCCGTGGCTCTACCATTCGCTCAAGGACCTCGGTTTTCCGGTGATCTGCCTCGATGCGCGCCATGCACGCGTGGCGACAGCGTTGCAGCGGAACAAGACTGACGCACACGACGCTGAAACTTTGGCGCAGTTGGTCCGGACTGGCTGGTATCGGGAGGCTCGTGTGAAAGGCTGGGCCGCACACGCCATGCGCCGTCTGGTCGGTGCCCGTTCGCAACTCGTCGGCATTTCCATCGATTTGTCGAACCAGATCCGCAGTACGCTGAAGACGTTTGGGCTGAGGGCGACTGGCGGGGCCGGACGCGTCTTCGAAGCGAAGGTGCGCATCGCGCTGGAGGGCCGGCCCGAGGTCGCCGGCGTGGTCGAGCCGTTGCTTGCGGCCTGGCGCGCCGTCCGCGATCAGGTCGCCGTACTCGACCGCAAGCTGATGGCCGCGGTCAAGGCCGACCCGACATGTCGGCTGCTGATGACCTGTCCGGGTGTCGGCGTAGTGGTTGCCGCGAGCTTCAGCGCCGCCGTCGAGGCCCCAGCGTATTTCCGGCACTCACGCTCGATCGGCGCCTATCTCGGACTTACGCCCCGACGCAACCAGTCCGGCGAAATCGACCACAGCGCCGGCGTGTCCAAGCGCGGGGACCGGTTGCTGCGGAGCTACCTGTTCGAGGCGGCTGCCTCGCTGCTGGTGCGGGTGCAAAGCTCATCAGCATTGAAAACATGGGGGCTGGCACTCGTGCAACGACTTGGTTTCAAGCGGGCAGCCGTTGCCGTCGCCCGTAAGATCGGCGTTGTGCTGCACGCCATGTGGAAGTCCAACAAGCCGTTCGAGGCTTGGCACGGCGCAACACCCAAGACCCGAGCAGCCTGACGGTTTCGCCAGTTTACTGAATCCGCCCCTCAGGCGGACGCAGGCGTCCTCGCCGGACGCGACGAGGCTACCCCGAGTTGGGTCTTGCTGCCGGACTATCCGGACCGCGCTCTCGACATGGTGGGCCTCGCCTTCGAAAAGCATGTTGCGGCGACCAACGAGGGTCGACCCCGGAAACAACCAAGATCCGGCGATGATGCAGCGAGCTGCAAGAAAGGAGTTGACAGGTCAGTCGCGATCAAACAACCCACCGGCGGGTGATGACGGCGAAGCCAACCTGTCTGTCGGCCTTGCGCACCACCTCGATGCGGATTGGGCTGGCGTCGGCGACGCGGGGCCCGGCATAGCCGCCATCTGCGTAGCCCAGCGCCACGAACGGCCAACTCGCACGCGACGCACGGAGCAGCGGCCCAGCCCCGTCACGATCCTGAATGGCGGCCGAATGGGCATGCAGCTTGAGCGCCGGGCCGTCGGTATCGACCATCGCGTGGCGCTTGCGGCCCTTGATCTTCTTCCCCGCGTCGTAATCCCGGGTCCCACCACTCTCGGTCGTCTTGACGCTCTGACTGTCGATCACTGCCGCCGTGGGCTCGCCTCCCGACCCGCCCGTTCGCGGTCCAGCATCACCAGATGATGGTTGATCCGCTCCCAGGTGCCATTGTCACGGAAGCGTGCAAACCAGCGATAGGCCGCGGGCCATGGCGGAAAATCCTTCGGCAAGAGGCTCCAGGCAATCCCGCCTCGCAGGACGTAGAAGATCGCGTCGACAATCTCGCGCATCTCCCACTTCCGACGCCGGCCGCATAGGCGCGGCGTGGGCAGAAACGGCGACAGGAGCAGCCATTCCGCGTTGGTCACGTCACTTCCATAGCGTAGTCCACTGCGGTTACGCTGCACACGGGTGGTTGGCGTCCACATGGTGTCTCCGGCAAGGCTTTGAACACCTGCCCGGAATCATATCCGGCCCAACTATCCAACCCCTCATCAAAACCGTTACACATCCATTCCGAAATGGCCTTTAAGGCGGCCGAACATGTTTTCGATGTGGTGGCGTGGGCGGCAGGGCGTCTTGTCGTGAGGCAGCGGCTCTTTCCCTCTCCTGATTGATGGAATGCAGGGCGTGAAGCCGCGTTCGAGGAGGGCCGCGCGGAAAGCATTGCTGTTGTAGCCGCGATCGGCGAGCAGTTCGCGGGCCGACGGCATGGCGGACAGCATCATCGCCGCGCCTTTGTGATCGCTCATCTGGTCTTCGGCCAGAAGCAACATGATCGAGCGGCCCTGTCCGTCGCAGACGGGGTGAAGCTTCGAGTTCAGGTCGCCCTTGGTGCGCCCGATAGAGCGTCGACAAGCCCCCTTTTGAAGCAGACTGGCCGCGGTGCGATGCGCCTTCAGATGAGTGGCGTCGATCATCAGCCGTTCCGGCGTGCCGGCTTCGGCCGCCAGGGCCGCGAAGATGCGGCTGAACACGCCAAAGGCGGCTCCAGCGGATGAACGATTGTAGAGCGTCTTCGGCGGCCCGTAGCCGCTTGGCGCATCCTTCCACTGCAGGCCATGCGGGATCACGCAGATCATCCCGCCGACCCCCCGCCCGTCATCTATCGGCGCTTGCAGCAACGCAAGTTAGCCACCTAAAATCCAACCCAGATGAGGCCTTCTCTTTCGTATCGCACCCCAAACTTTGCGCCAAATGTTTCGACAACGGACAAGCCAGAAATGGCCCGCCACGTTCCACGCCCTCCGTAGGGCCTTGAATCAAACGCGCCGTAGTCATGGAAATAGGTGCAGAACTCAAACCCTCTTGTACTGTTTGAATCCATAATGCTCGAAAATCTTCAGCGCTGCTGGTGACTGAATAAATGACAACCAAGCCTTTGCTGCATGCGGATGAGGAGCATTCTTCACCATCGCGCCACCGTAAATAGCGGTCGTGTTGTAACGTGCCGGCAGATCGACATGGCTGATCGGATGACCAATCTCTTCCTGAAAGATTGCCTCTGATTTCCAGGTTACGCCCGCATCAGCAAGACCTTGCATCAAAAACAACGGCGTCTGCCGGTGGTGGATATGTGTGAGAAGCGTCGTGCCATTCTTGACTCCAGTGTTGTAAATCTCATGTTCGAGCTTCTTGCCACCAGCTTTTCGCAAACTAGCCTCAATCTGACGGGCAATACCTTCAAAAGCAGGATTTGGCATCGCCACCTTCACGCCTTTGCGTGCGAGATCTGCAAGATCCCTGATGTGGTCAGGATTCCCCTTCGGCACCATGATCGTAAGGTCATTCGTCGCATAGGCCACCGCCGGCGCCGTCAGCCTACCAGCAGCGATCAGCGACTTTACCTTCTTCAGGCCTGCGAGATAAGCGTCGGGCTTAGCGGTAAAGCTCATATTGCCGATCATGAATCGCCCGTCCGCATTCATGGCCTTAATCAACATTCCTGGCGGGATGGTGACAACGAAGACCTTCCCCAAGTATTGGGGGTTTTCTTTCTCAAACATCTTCACCAGTGGAGCGACGGCGAAATAGTAGTTACCACCGATATACAGAACGAGCCTAGGATGATCGACATCGCCATGGAAATCGGCAACGTCGTCCACTTCCGGAATGGTGAA
The DNA here is from genome assembly GCF_000202835.1 of Acidiphilium multivorum AIU301. Lineage (NCBI taxonomy): Bacteria > Pseudomonadati > Pseudomonadota > Alphaproteobacteria > Acetobacterales > Acidocellaceae > Acidiphilium > Acidiphilium multivorum. Next base: position 2,135,749 of record NC_015186.1, on the reverse strand, counting down.
TACAAAGCCCTTGTTTACGGTGTCGTTGTTGGCGCCGCCTTGCCAGGGCGGGAAGATGGCACCGCGATATTGTGGCGGCTGAACCTTGCCACGCCACCCCGTGTCGTGCGGCGACGTGGCGTGGGCAAGGCCTGCACCGGCCAAAAGGACGAACAAGCCCGTCGCGACCGCTTTTATATGCCTATTTCGCATACTGAAATCCTGCGAGTTCGAATTGGGGAATCGTCCCAACTATACCAGGTGTTAGTATGGCCCCGGGGATCAGATGATTGGTGAACTCGGCGGCGAGCTGCTCATGGGAAAGCTTGTCGGGATTAATGCCCCTTTTGAGCACAGCCATCGTGAGTTCCCACACTTCGTTATGGCATGCGCAGAATACGGCGCCGCGCCGTTGCAGCACGACGATAGAGTTGTCGTGCGGGGAAAAGACTCCCTTCGGATCGTTGAAGCTGGAGGCCGGCGAACTAGCCGCCGACGGCTCTTCGATCCAGATGTTCGATGAGAATTTTCCGCCGGTAAAACTGGATAAGTATTTTTTCCAGATATAGTTGTCATAGAGTGCGAGATGGGCGCTTCCGTGGGTGGCCGATACGGCGATAAAGTTCGGATGCTTCCAGGACCAGATCTGCGCATTCATAGCGTTTCGCATCAAGTTGAGCCACGGACCGGTAAGGTCTGTGTTGTCCCAGATCTGTTTCGGACCGGCCGCATAGGTAAAAAGGATATGTAGAGCTTCACTGTCCCATTGATCGGAATTTGTCAGGATCATTGGCACGGATTTGTAATTCCGCCGACGGGGCGCCTTGGCAAGGGCCGCAGCCAAAGCTCTGAGTTTTTTACTCTCTGGTGTGATCAGGTTCGGTGGAGGCGCCGAATTCGCAGCTTCGGCCGCGGGCATGATCATGGCGCCGATGACGGCTGTTCCGACACCTACCGCGGGTAGGGAGAGGGCAGTACGTCGGCTGAGTTGGAGGGATGAATCCCGTTCAGTCTGGCCAGTGTCAGACATTCCGTGCTCCTTTGCACCGATTATTTATTCGATCCGAGCAGATGGCCGTTCACCTTGCGGCCATACATCGAGAACTTGCTATCGTGGAATGCCTTCCGTGTTGCCGCGACGCTGCCGGAGAAGCGCGGGTCCTGCGGCCGATCGTGACTGTCGACATATTGCGCGACGTCCCAGGCTTGCTGGACGCTCAGTGTGCCGACGGCGCCGAAGGGCATGTTAGCATAGATGAATTCGGCAGCGTTCTTCACGCTGCCCATGCCGGCGCCCCAGTTGAAGGACTTCGTGCCCCAGAGCGGCGGGAAGACGGTTTGTCCGCGCGCATATTGCCCCTGGCCGCGGGCCCCATGGCACAATGAGCAGTCCTGACGATAGACGGTCCTGCCGCGGGCATAGTCCGGTGATTCCGCTGCCGCGGCAAGCCTGGGGTAGCCACGGCCGGCGAGGTGCGCGCCGGTCGGCGCGTTTTTGGCGAGCCAGAAGGAATACGCTTCGAGCGCAATGATTGTCTTGCTGTCGAGCGCTGGCACTCTGCCGTTCTCGCTGAAGCGGAAGCAGCCCTGTAGCCGCATGCCGAAATTGTTCACCTTGCGGTTCTTTTTCCGGTATGCCGGATAGCCCGTGTAGGCGGCCCACATCGGCGCCGAACCGGCAAGGCGGCCGGCATCCAGATGGCAGTTGCTGCAGTTCAGCGCGTCGCCGATCACGCCATGGGCATAGACGGTGGTATGGCGGAAAATATTCTCTCCAAGTTTGACGGCATCGCCGAACGGGCCTTTCGGCATGTCGGCCCGCGGCGGCGGTGCAAATGAGGGTTGTGCGGGGTTGGTGGCCAGCGCCGCGGCGATCGGCAGTTGAGCCGCGAGAAGTGCGGCGATTGTCCGGCGGATCATTGTTTGCCTCCGTCCGGCACGAGACCGGGCAGGGTGGTCGGGTTCGGCGACAGGCTGGCGTAAAAGGCGCTGACCGCCGAAATCTCGGCCGCCGACAACTGTCTCGCTACATTGCTCATCAAGTGGAGCGGATCGCCTGTGCGGCTGCCATTCTTCCAGGCAGTCAGTTGCGCCGAGATGTAGGATTGCGGCTGCCCTGCAAGGCGTGGGAACGAGACGCCGACGCCGATACCATAGGGACCGTGGCAGGAATCGCAGGCGGGAACACCTGTCAGTTTGCCGCCCCAGACACCGTTCATGGCAAGGGCTTCGCCCTGCGTGTTCAGCCTCTTGGTCGACTCGGGCGTGGCTGGCACCGGCAGCGTCGCATAATAGGCGGCGATGGCCGCGCGCGCCTTGGCATCGAGTGGATTTGCCATTGACTGCATCACGGCGTTCTTGCGCTCGCCATGTTTGAAGGCGGTGAGTTGGCGCTCGATATACGGCGCCGGCAGCCCCGCCAGGGCTGGAAAGCCGGCGCTGAGGTTGCCCATGCCGTTGACGCCGTGGCAACTAGCGCATGTCGCGATTTGTGGCGGTGCCGCTGCAATGCCGTTTCCAATGGAGATGGGGCTGACGAGGAGAGCCATACTGATGACAGCAAATCTCGACGATCTCGGACGGCGCATTCGCATCGACGATCTCCTTTACCTGTAGTATCCTCTTAACCGATATAAACAAACAGACTGCTTGGGAGATCAAATACATCACTGAATTCGATAATTTAGATATAAAAATAATTTGCGGATACCTGTGCCTTGAAAACATGGCCTGATCTTTCCCTTCGGAGTGATCCTGGATCTGCTTTAGATTTTGGCATGAAGGAGAGAGGGATGGCGAGGAAACACAAGCCAGAAGAGATCATCGCAAGTTGTGCGAGGCTGAGATTGTTCTGGCGCAGGGCGGGACGGTTGCGGATGCGTGCCGCCGGATCGGCGTCACCGAGCAGAGCAACTATCCGTGGTGCAAGGAGTATGGCGGTCTGAAGATTGATCAGGTGCCGCGGATGAAGGACCTGGAGCGTGAGAACGCCCGGTTGAAGCGGCTTGTCGCTGATCTGTCGCTGGGCAAGCCGATCCTGACGGAGGCGGCGCGGGGAAACCTCTGAGCCCTGCGCGGCGCCGGCGCTGCATCGATCATATCATGGAAAAGATGACTGTCTCGGAGCGGCGTGTTTGCCGCGTGCTCGGACAGCGCCGATGGACGCAGCGCAAGACGCCACGCTGGCTCGGCGGACCCCATTCCCGACGTGCTATGGTCCTGAATTCATCGCCAGGGCGGTGCGGCAATGGCTCGGGAAGGCCGGTGTGAAGACGCTCTACATCACGCCAGGTTCGCCATGGGAAAACGGATACTGCGTGTCCTTCAACGGCTTGCTGCGTGATGAACTGCTCAATGGGAGATTTTCTACACACTGGTGAAAGCGAAGGTTCTGATCGAGGCCTGGCGGGGGCCTACAACACCGTCAGGCCGCACAGTTCGCTCGGATATCGGCAGCCCCGGAAGCCGCGCCGTCGCCATGGCCGGCCTCCGGCTCCACTTCGCTCCACCCGCGGCCGGTCATGGCGCCAGACACAACAATGCACCAACTTTCAACCCGGACCACTCATCGGGGGGACGGTCAATCATCCACGCCATGATTGGATCAGGCGGCGCGCGCCACGTCCATCTCCCGCCAGACCAGGCGCAGCGCGTCGATCAGCCGGTCGATATCCGCCTCGGTGTGCAGCGGCGAAGGGGTGAGGCGCAGGCGCTCGGTGCCGCGCGGCACGGTGGGGTAGTTGATCGGCTGGACGTAGATGCCGAAGCGGTCGAGCAGGATGTCGCTGATCTGCTTGCAGAGCGTCGCGTCGCCCACCATCACCGGCACGATGTGGCTCGGGTTGGGCAGATGCGGCACGCCGATCGCGTCGAGCTTGCGGCGCAGGGTGGCGACGCGGGCGTGCATCGCGATGCGCTCGGCGTCGCTGGTCTTGAGGTGGCGGATGCTGGCCAGCGCGCCGGCGGCGACGGTGGGCGGCAGGGCGGTGGTGAAGATGAAGCCCGAGGCGTAGCTGCGCACGAAGTCGCACAGCGCGGCGCTGCCGGTGATGTAGCCGCCGATGACGCCGAAGCCCTTGGCCAGCGTGCCCTCGATCAGGGTGAGGCGGTGGGCGAGGCCCTCGCGCTCGGAAATGCCGCCGCCGCGCGGGCCGTAGAGGCCGACAGCGTGCACCTCGTCGAGATAGGTCATGGCGTTGTAGCGGTCGGCGACGTCGCAGATCTCGGCGATCGGGGCGATGTCCCCATCCATCGAGTAGACGCTCTCGAAGGCGACGAGCTTGGGCCGCGCCGGGTCGAGTGCGGCGAGGTGGCGGGCGAGGTCGGCCGGGTCGTTGTGGCGGAAGACGATGCATTCGGCCCGGCTGTGGCGGATGCCCTCGATCATCGAGGCGTGGTTCGAGGCATCCGACAGCACGGCGCAGTTCGGCAGCTTGTGCGCGAGGGTGCAGAGCGAGGCCCAGTTGGACATGTAGCCCGAGTTGAACAGCAGCGCCGCTTCCTTGCCGTGCAGGTCGGCCAGTTCGGCTTCGAGCAGCACGTGATAGTGGTTGGTGCCGGCGATGTTGCGGGTGCCGCCGGCGCCGGCGCCGCAGCGGTCGAGCGCCTGGTGCATCGCGCTGAGCACGGCGCTGTGCTGGCCCATGCCGAGATAGTCGTTCGAGCACCAGACGGTGACCGGGCGGCCGCCATCGTCGCCGTGCTGGGTGGCGCGGGGGAAGTTGCCGGCATGGCGCTCGATGTCGGCGAAGACGCGGTAGCGCCCCTCGCTGCGGAGCTGGTCGAGCTGGGAGCGGAAGAACTGTTCGTAGTCCATGGCGCGTATCCTCCCTTTCTTGGTGTTGGTGCCGCGCGGTGACGGATCAGGTGGCGAGGTGCAGTTCGCAGCCGGCGAAGGCGGCGGCGAGGCCGGTTTCATCGAGATCGCGGCCGATGGCGACGACCCGCGGGGCCTCCCCCTCGGCGGCGGCGAAGGCGGCCATGCTGGCGTGGTGGCCGGCGACGTCGAACTGGATCCAGCCGCGGCCGACGCGGGCGAGGCCCTTGAGCCGGGCGACCGGGCCGAAGGTGCCGCGCGCCGCTGCCTCGATCACCCGGCCGATCGCCTCGGCATCGCAGAGCGGGCCGAGCGTGCCGTGCCAGGAGACGAAGCCGGCGGCGGCGCCGTGGTCGTGATCGTGGTGGTCATGGTCGTGGTCGTGGTCGTGATCATGGTCGTGGTCGTCGTGATCGTGATGGCCGTGAGCGGCGTCGTGGTGGTGCGCATGATCGGGCGCGTGGTCGTGGTGGTCATGCGCGTGGTGATCGTGGTGATCGTGGTGATCGTGCGCGTGCGCGTGCGGGGTCGCGGCCTGCGGCGCGGGGCGGGGGGTCAGCGCGTCCGGCGGCACCGCGCCGTAGCAGGCGGTGACCAGCCTGGTCTCCGGGCTCAGCCGGTGCAGCGTCGCCTCGACCAGCAGGCGCTCGGTCGGGCTGACGAGATCGGTCTTGTTGATCACCACCAGCGAGGCGAGCCGGGCCTGGACGGTGAGGTGCGCCTGCATCTCGGCGAAATCGGCGAGGAAGGCGCCGGCATCGATCAGGGTGATCACCCGCAGGTCGCGCACGAAGCCGGCGATGGTCGGGCGCTGGATGACGCCGATCAGCGAGGCGAGATCGGCCACGCCCGAGGGTTCGATCAGCACGCGGTCGGGCGCGAAGCGGGCGACCACCTCCTCGAGCTGGGTGGCGAGATCGTCGCGCAGCGAGCAGCAGATGCAGCCGTTCGGCAGCTCGACCACATCCGCCCCCTGGCCGCGCAGCAGCGAGCCGTCGATCCCGACCGTGGCGAAATCGTTGACGAGGACGACGGTCTTTTCGCGGGTGGCGGCCGGCTGCTCGGCCAGCATGGCGAGGCGGCGGCGCATGAAGGTGGTCTTGCCGGCGCCGAGGAAGCCGGCGACGATCTCGACCGCGAACGGCCGCGCCGGGGCGCGCGAGCGCAGGCTCCATTTCCACAGCCGCGCCGCCGGCAGCGGCAGCACGAGGAACCAGTGCTCGAGGATGGCGAGCGACATCATCGTGCCGAGGAACATGCCGCCGACGCGGGCGAAGGCGGTGGGGGCCGCGGTGGCGCGCTGGAACATCAGCACGGCGATCACCGTCGAGATCGTGATGGAGAAGGGAAAGAGCAGGTTCATCGGCCGCTTGCGCAGGAAGCTCTTCAGGAAGGTCAGGTGCTCGGGGAGGAATTCCTCGTTGAGGTTGCGCACGCCGAGAAAGACGTTGAGCTTGGCGCTCTGGTGCATCCACCACAGCACCATGAAGGTCCAGGTGCCGATCTGGTTCGGCTGGCCCCAGGTGAGGGCGACGACGAGGCCGGCGGTGGCGATGATCGCCAGCTCGTGCCACAGGCTCGTCTGCACCGCGTGGCCGAAATGCCGCCAGCCGGCGCAATTCTCCGGGCAGGGCGCGCGGCGCGGCCCGGTGACGTAGCCCATGTAGAAGCTGATCTCCTGCCAGCCCCAGGCGAACAGGCCGTAGAAGAAGGCGAGATAGGCGGCGCCGACGGTGGTTCGCCCGGCGGTGTCGTGCAGGCCCCACAGACAGGCGAGCAGCACCGCGCTGGCGCCGAGCATGCTCCATTTGAAGGTGCGGCGGGGCAGGCCGTCGAGATAGATGATCGCGCCGGTGCTGAACCACCAGACGAACAGGGCGAAGGCGGCGGGGATGACATACTGGTGCATGGCGCGGCTCCTACCAGACCGGCTGCATGCGGATGTCCGCCGGCAGGGCGTTGGGCTTCGGGCGCATCAGGTAGAGCCGGCCGAAGGCGAGGGCGGCGCGGGCGGCGTTCGCGCCGCGGCGCAGCCGGGCGAGCGGGCCGGGCACCTCGCGCAGGGCGAGATTGGCGACGTCGAGCCGGCGCAGGGTTTCGAGCCCGGCGAGGAAGGCGGGGTTCTCGATGTCGAGCGTCAATGGGAAGACCTGCCGGCAGATCGCCGAGGTGATGCGGAAGACCTGCATGTCGTAGGCGGTGGGGTCGAGCCCGAGGGCGGCGTGGAAGCGGGGGCGGGCATGGTCGCGGATGTACATCGTGGCGAAGACCGCGAGCTGGAAGAAGCGCACCCAGAGCCGGTTGGCGCCGGTGAGCATGCCGGGATTGGCGCGCATCAGCAGCGCGAAGGCCTCGCCGTGGCGGAATTCGTCGTTGCACCACTCGCGGAACCACTTGAAGATCGGGTGGATCCGCAGCTCGGGATGGCGTTCGAGCTGGCGGAAGATCGAGATGTAGCGGGCGTAGCCGATCTTCTCGGAGAGATAGGTGGCGTAGAAGATGAATTTCGGGCGGAAGAAATGGTATTTCTTCGCCTTCGTCAGGAAGCCGAGATCGACCTTCATGCCGATGTCGTGCAGCGCCTCGTTGATGAAGCCGGCGTGGCGCGCCTCGTCGCGGCTCATGTAGCCGAACAGGGCCTTGAGGTCGGGGTTGGCGATGCGCTTGCGGATCTCGGCATAGAGCACGCAGCCGGAGAATTCGGCGGTGACCGAGCTGATCAGGAAGTCGATGAATTCGCGGTGCAGCTCGGGCTCCATCCTCGAGAGATCGACGGCGAATTCGTCGGTCCGCACGAAATGGCCCTTGTTGGGATCGGCCTCGAACTCGGCCATCAGCCGGTCCCACTCGGCGCGCACCGGCTCGATCGAGAGCCGGTCGAGGGCGGGGAAATCGGTGGTGTAGAAGCGCGGGCTGAGCATGGTGCTCGACTGGGCGATGGCCGTCTGCGCGTCGGGTGCTGCGGTGGGTGCTGTTCTTGCGTTCATGGCTCAGGCTCCCGGTGCGGCGAGGGCGGCCTCGGCCTCGGCGAGCGGCATGAAGCCGACCTCGTAGAGCTCGGTGATCTCGAGGATCGAGCGGAACTCGACCCACCAGCGCTCGATCGGGCTGGCGCGCCGCAGGGTGGCGCGGCGCGCGCAGGTCAGGCGCGTGCCGAAGCCGATCGCGGTCGGCATGTCGTGGACGATCACGACATCGCCGGGGCGGATCTCGACATCCTCGGGAATGGCGTGGGCGTGAAGGCTTTCGGGCGTTTGCTCGATGTCGATCGAGCAGAGCAGCTCGATGTCGCGGATGCTGCCGATCATGATGGCTCTCCCGGTTTGAGGGTCTCCGCGTTGCGGAGCAGCGTCGCGAACTGTTTCGCGTTGGCGGGCCCGAAGGCGCGCAGGTCGATCCGCTCGTGCGTGGCCGGATCGGCGACGACGAGGCGGTCGGGCCCGTAAAGGGCGAGCTGGAAGGGAAGGTCGCGGGTGATGCCGGCGCGGGCGCGGGCGGCGAAGAGGATCCGCATCGTCGCGCGCAGGAAGGTGTCGGCGGTGGGGGCGATGCGGGCGATGGGCTGCGCGGTCGCGGCGTTGCGGATCACCAGCGCGTCGTCCGGCGCCTGGGTGAAGCGCAGCAGCACGGCCTCGCGCGGCGGCGGGGCGGGGTGTGGCTGGCGCGTGAGGCGGGCGCCGGCGGCGAGCGCGATCGTGCCGGCGACCAGCAGGAAACAGCCGGCGAGCGCCCAGGCGGGGATGTGAATCCGGTCGTCATGCGCTTCGAGACCGTCATCGATCTGGGAATAGACGACCCTGCCATCGCGCGGCAGCGCGGCAACAGGTCCGGCGGCGCGGGGCAGGGCGGGGCGGGTCATGCCGGGCTGGCCTCGCCATGCGCGCCGGCCGGCTGGATCGCGGGCCGTGCGGCTTGTGGTGCGATGGGTGTGGCGAGGGGGCGCGGGGCGACGCCGTGCGCCGTCAGCGCATCGGCAAGGCAGGCGGCGACGGCTTCGGCCTCGGGCACGGCGCGCAGCATCGGCATCGCCCGCGCCCCGCGCCCGGCGCGCACATGCGGCCAGAGCAGGAGATAGGACAGCCGCGCGTCCGGGCGCGGGGTCAGCGGAATGTCGCCGGTGCCATCGGCGAAGCGGCGCAGGCCGGCGGCGTCGATCGCGGTGAAGGGCAGGTTGAGATGCTTGCGGATGGCGGCGCCGTGGGCGATCACAACGCGGCGGCTGGTGATGGTATAGACCGTGCTGCGCGCGGTGAGGCCGGCGAAGGCGACCAGCAGCAGCAGCGGCACGGCGCCGAGGGCGACGCACCAGGCGGCGGCGGCGAGGCCGGCGGCGGTGGAGTGATCGGCGATCGCGCTGCTGATCCCGCCCCAGGCCACCAGCAGCCCGACATAGACCAGCCAGAGCCGGATGCGGAAGGCGGAGACCAGGAGACGGCCGAAGCGCGGCGCGCCCTGCCAGAGCAGCGCCTCGCCGGCGGGCAGCGCGTGGGGCAGGCCGCGCGGCGCGCTCACAGCAGCGGCTCGGCGCGCTGGGGCGTTGCGTAGAGATGGCCGGAGGCGAAATAGGCCATCAGCCGGTCTTCCTCGCGCGGGCTGATCTGGTCGGGATGGGCGAGCGCGGGGGCGGCGGCGAACTGTGCAGCGGTGACCGACTTGATCATGACCTTGACCGTCTGGCCCGGCGCGCCGCCGGTCACGCGGGCGAGCATGATCGGCACCAGGACATGGCGGGCGGGATCGGCGGCGAGGCTCGCTTCGAGCCAGACGGCCATCTGGTCCGCCCGGTCGATCCAGATATCGACGACCGTGCCGGGGGACTGGCGGTCGCAGCAGATGACCGCGGCGCCGCGCGGATCGGGGTCTTCGCTCGCCACCCAGTGATCGGTCGCGACGCGCAGCGGGACGATCCGCGCCTCGCCCTCGGGCATCAGCTCGGGATCGGTGTCACGCTGGGTGAAGGCGGCCGGGCCGAGCCCGTCCTGCATCGGGTCGCCGAGCGGGATGATCGGCGCGCCGTCCCAGGGCGCGCTGGATTTCGCGTTCAGCACCTCGATCGGCTCGTTCCACGGCACCGAATGGGTCTTGCCGTTGGGCAGGAGAAAGGTTTTCGGCGCCGGCAGGGTGGGAAAGCCTTCCAGCCGCTCGCCCTTGTGCCCGGTGACCAGCGGGTAGCCCTCGCGCTTGCTCTCGCGCTGGAGATAGATCACGAGGCCCGCGAAGAAGATCCAGAACGCGTAGAGAACGACCTGGGCGACATCGATATAGGGGGTTATGGCGCCGGTTGGCATGACGGACCTCATTGTCAGGGGTGGTGGGGCAGGATGGCGGCAAGGCCGGAAGGCTGCCTGCCGGCGCGGCGGACCAGCGGGCCGATCGCGACGAGGGTGGCGAAGAGCAGCAGGATCTCGAGGTGATAGACGACGCCGTAGCCGGCGGCGGGGCCGGCGAGGGCGGTGCCGAGCGCGCCGGTGGCGGCGAGATGGGCGACGGCGTCGCGCAGCACGCCGGCAATCGCGATGGCGAGGCCGGCGGCGAGCGCCTGCACCGCGCCCCAGGCGCCGAGCGCGAGGCCGCTCATGTTGCCGACGACGCGGATCATCGCATCCGACAGGGTGCCGGCGAGAAACAGCCCGCCGCCGAAGCCGATCAGCCCCACCCCGGCGGCGAACAGCGCCGGCGAGGCGAGCGGGGCGGAGCAGATCACCGCGCTGAAGGCGAGCAGGCCGGAGAGCGCGCCGGCGGCGGCGATGCGGTAGGGGTCTCCGCCGCTGGCGAGGCGGCGGCTCGCGACCAGGAAAGCGAGCCCGGCGCCGCCGGCCAGCATCGCGGTGAGTGCCGTGGTCGCGCCCACCGGCAGGTGCAGCACCTGGCCGCCATAGGGTTCGAGCAGGATGTCCTGCATCGAGAAGGCGAGCGTGCCGATGAAGATGGCGACGAGGCGGCGCAGCGCGTGCGGCTGGGCGCGGAAGCGCGACCAGGCGAGGGCGAGGTTTTCTGCCGGCATGGCGGCCGCGTCATCCTCGGCCTCCTCGGTTGCTGGGCGACGACGGGGTTCCTGTTTCCACAGGGCAATGCCGTTGCAGACGAGGGTGAGCAGGGCGGCCGACTGGATCACCTGGATCAGCCGGAACGCGCTGAACGGGGTGAGGGCGGCGCCATAGGCCAGCGCGCCGCCGATCATGCCGAGCAGAAGCATCGCGCAGAGCATGGCGACGACGCGCGGGCGGGCGTGTTCGGGGGCGAGATCGGTGGCGAGGGCGAGGCCCGCGGTCTGCGTCGTGTGCATCCCGGCGCCAGTCATCAGGAAGGCGATGGCGGCGCCGAAGCGGCCGGCGACCGGGGCGGTGCCGCTGCCGAGCAGCAGCAGGGCGAAGGGCATGATCGCGAGGCCGCCGAACTGCATGATCGTGCCGAACCAGATATAGGGCACCCGCCGCCAGCCGAAGGCGGAGCGGTGACGATCCGAGCGGAAGCCGATCAGCGCGCGGGCCGGGGCGAGCAGCAGCGGCAGGGCGATCATGCTGGAGACTAGGGCGGCGGCGACGTGCAGCTCGACGATCATCACCCGGTTGAGCGTGCCGATGAGCAGGGCGGCGGCGAGGCCCACGGTGAGCTGGAACAGCGACAGGCGGAGCAGGCGCGGCAGCGGCAGCTCGGGGGTGGCGGCATTGGCGAAGGGCAGCCAGCTCGCATCGAGCCGCATCCAGAACGGCGCCGCCCCGCCGGTGCGCCGGCGCTTCACCGCCGCAACTCCAGCGCTTGGGAGATGTAGAACCCGGTGCTGATCCGCCGCGTGCGCCCCGCTTCGAGGCGGGCGAGCGCCGGGCTGAGGCCGATCGCGTCGCGCAGCGCACCCTCGGGCTGCGGCACGATGCCCGGCGCGCGGTCGCCGCGCGGAAACCAGCTGCCGGCGAGGTGCATGATCGCCAGCAGCGCGGTGCGGGGGGCGAAGGTGAAGAGCAGCGAGCGGTCGGTGCGGGCGGCGAGCCGGCCGAGGGCGGCGATCACGTCCGCCCTGTCGTAATGGATCAGGGAATCCATCGCGACGACATGGTCGAACCTGCCGTGCCCGGCGCCCAGCATGTCGCCGCTGACGAAGTCGATCCGCGTGGCGGCGGGGTCGGACGCGGCGCGCTGGCGGGCGAGATCGACCAGCTGCGGCGAGAGATCGACCGCGACCACCTCGGCACCGCGCCGCGCCGCCGCGAGGGCGAGCGCGCCGGTGCCGCAGCCGGCATCGAGCAGGCGGAGGCCGGAGAGATCGGCGGGCAGCATGTCGAGCAGGGTGGCGCGCATCGCGTCGCGCCCGGCGCGGACGGTGGCGCGCACGCCGCTGACCGGCGCGTCGGACGTCAGCCGCGCCCAGTTCGCCAGCGCGGTGCGGTCGAAATAGGTTTCAATCTCGCCGCGGCGGCGGTGGTAGCGGTCGGCGGTGGCGGCGTCCGGCGTCATCACTCGAATCCCAGCAGGTCGAAGATCTCGCGGTCGCGCAGCGGGACCGCGGCGAGCGGCTCGACGCCGGCCCAGAGCGACGCGGCGAGATCGAGATAGGCGGTGCGCACGGCGTCGAGCTCCGGTGCGTCCTCCATTTCGAAGACGACGGATTTCCTCAGCCGGCTGCGGCGGATGGCGTCGAGATCGGGGAACCGGGCGAGGGTGGAGAGGCCGGTGGCCTCGTTGTATTTCGCGAGCTGGTCGACCGCGGCGCTGCGGTTGGCGATGACGCCGCCGAGCCGCACGCCGTAGTTGCGCGCCTTCGCGCCGATCGCGGCGACGATGCGGTTCATCGCGAAGATGCTGTCGAAATCGTTCGCCGTGACGATCAGCGCGCGGTCGGCGTGTTGCAGCGGGGCGGCGAAACCGCCGCAGACGACATCGCCCAGCACGTCGAAGATGACGACGTCCGACTCCTCGAGGAGATGATGTTCCTTGAGCAGCTTCACCGTCTGCCCGACGACGTAGCCGCCGCAGCCGGTGCCGGCCGGCGGGCCGCCGGCCTCGACGCATTGCACGCCGGCGAAGCCCTCGTAGACGAAATCCTCGACGCGGAGTTCCTCGGGGTGGAAATCGACACCTTCCAGCGCGTCGATCACGGTGGGGACGAGACGCTTGGTCAGGGTGAAGGTGGAATCGTGCTTGGGGTCGCAGCCGATCTGCAGCACACGGCGGCCTTGCAGGGCGAAGGCGGCGGAGAGGTTCGAGGAGGTCGTACTCTTGCCGATGCCGCCCTTGCCGTAGATGGCGAAGACCTTCGCCCCGTCGATCCGCAGCGCGGGATCGAGGGCGACCTGCACGCTGCCCTCGCCGTCGCCGCAGCCGGTGGCGCAGCGCGCGGCTGCGGGAAACGCGCCGGCTTGGGGGCTGATGTCGTTCATGCGGCTTGCTCCATGTCGAGACCTTCGAGACGGTCTTCCAGTTCGGCGCCGGCGCGGCGCAGCGCATCGAGCATCGCCTCGTCCGGGCTCCAGTAGTGGCGCTCGTGCGCTTCGAGCAGGCGGTTGGCGATGCGGACCGAGGCCACCGGGTTCAGCTCGGCGAGGCGGCGGCGCATTTCGGGGTCGAGCATGAAGACGCTGCCGATCTCGCGGTAGATCCAGGGGTCGACCTGGCCGGTGGTCGCCGACCATCCCAGCGTGTTGGTCACCGCCGCTTCGAGGTGGCGCACGCCCTCGGCGCCGTGGGCGAGCATCGCCTCGAAATATTTCGGGTTCAGCGTGCGGGTGCGGGTTTCGAGCGAGACCTGCTCGGCAAGGCTGCGCACGGTGCCGGCGCCGGTGGTCTGGTCGCCGATATAGACCGCGGCCTCGCTGCCGCGGGCGGCGCGGACCGCCCGGCTGATGCCGCCGAGGCCATCGAAATAGTGATCGACCGTGGTGACGCCGAGATCGAGGGATTCGAGGTTCTGGTAGGCGAGATCGACGGTCTTGAGCACGCCGCCGAGCACCGCGTCGCACCGCGTCGGCCGGCCATCGGTGCCGTAGGCGAAGCCCTTGCGGCGGAGGAAGGCATCGCCCAGCTCGTCCTCGGTCTGCCAGGTACCGGACTCGACGAGCTGGTTCACGTTCGCGCCATAGGTGCCGTCGGCATTGCTGAAGACGCGCAGCGCCGCCGTCTCGATCGTGCCGCCATGGGCGGCGATATGGGCGCGGGCGTGCCTGGCGACGAAGTTTTGCGTCTCCGGCTCGTCCGCCCGGGCGGCGAGCAGCAGGGCTTCGGCGAGCAGCTTCGTTTGCAGCGGCAGCAGGTCGCGGAAAATGCCGGAGAGGGTGACGATCACGTCGATCCGCGGCCGGCCCAGCTCGGCGAGCGGCACCAGCTCGGCGCCGGCGAGGCGGCCATAGGAATCGCGGCGCGGCCGGGCGCCGACGAGGCAGAGCGCCTGGGCGATCGGGCCGCCTTCGGATTTCAGGTTGTCCGACCCCCAGAGCAGCATCGCCACGGTTTCGGGCAGCCGGCCGCAATCGGCCATGTGGCGGGCGAGCAGGCGGTCCGCCTGGCGGGCGCCGTCGTCCATCGCGAAGGCGCCGGGCATGCGGAATGGATCGAACCCGTAGATGTTCCGCCCGGTGGGCAGGATTTCGGGGTTGCGCAGCAGGTCGCCGCCCGGCGCGGGGCGGATATAGCCGCCATCGAGCGCGTGGATGATGGCGGGAAGCTCGCTGTCGGCCGCGAGCAGCGCGTCGGTCTCGGCGCGGCGGGCGGGATCGGTGATCCCGGCGGCATCGAGCAGTTCGGCGCGCTGGCCGGCGCCGGGCGCCTGGCCGACGACGTGCAGGCCGACCGGGATCAGCGCGTATTCGACATCGAGCAGAGAGGCGTGCAGCCGGGCGATGGCGGCATCGGCGTCGGCCCAGGAGGGATCGGCCGGGTCGGCGGGGGCGAGATCGAGCCGCGCCGCCTCGGCCTGGATCAGGGCGGCGAGGCCCTGCCGCTCTTCGGCCCCGGCTTCGGGCGGCAGGGCACGCCAGCGGAAGACCGAGGCCTTGAGATCGGCGAGGCCGCGATAGAGCCCGGCCTCGGTGACCGGCGGGGTGAGGTGGCTGATCAGCGTCGCGTTGGCGCGGCGTTTCGCGAGCATGCCCTCGGAGGGGTTGTTCGCCGCGTAGAGGCAGAAATTCGGCATCTCGCCGATCAGCCGGTCGGGCCAGCAGGCGGCGGACAGGCCGGCATGCTTGCCGGGCATGAATTCCAGCGCGCCGTGGGTGCCGAAATGGAGCAGCGCGTGGGCGCCGAAATCCTGCCGCAGCCAGCGGTAGAAGGCGCTGAAGGCGTGGGTCGGCGCGAAGCCGCCCTCGAAGAGCAGGCGCATCGGGTCGCCTTCGTGGCCGAAGACCGGCTGGACGCCGATGAAGACGTTGCCGAAGCGGGCGCCGAGGACGAACAGCGACGCGCCGTCGGTATCGTGGCGGCCGGGAGCCGGGCCCCAGACCGCCTCGATCGCGGCGAGATGGGGTTCGGCGCGGAGATGCGCATCGCGCGGGATTTTCGCCGCGACATTGGCGGCCGCGCCATGGTCCTGCGCGTTGCCGACACAGACGGCGTGGCGCAGCGCGGCGACATCGGCGGGCAGATCGACCGTGTAGCCGGCGGCGCGCAGGGCGGCGAGGGTGTTGAACAGGGATTCGAAGACGGAGAGATAGGCGGCGGTGCCGGTGGCGCCGGAATTGGGCGGGAAGTTGAAGATGACGATGCCGATGCGCCGCTCGGCGCGGGCGGTGCGGCGCAGGTCGACCAGGCGGGCGACGCGGGCGGCGAGCATGGCGGCGCGCTCGGGATGTGCCGACATGCGGCGCACGCCATCGCCGCCGTCCTCCTGACCCTCGGCGCGGCCGCCATAGGTCATCGGCATGATGCCGCCATCGAGCTCGGGGAGGGCGATCATCATCGTCGCCTCGATCGGCGTCAGGCCGCGCGGGTCGGCCTCCCAGGCGGCGATGCTCTGGAATTCAAGGGCGTGGGCGGAGATGTAGGGCAGGTCGAGCCCGGCGAGGACGGCCTCCGCCGATTTCGAATCGTTGTAGGCCGGGCCGCCGACCAGGGAAAACCCGGTGAGCGAGACCAGCGCGTCGATCACCGGCGCGCCGTCCGGCGCGAGATAGCGCGCGATGGCGGGGCGGGCGTCGAGCCCGGCGGCGAAGACCGGCAGGGTACGGAAGCCGGCGGCCTCGAACGCCGCGATCACCCCGTCATACTGGCCGACATCGCCGGACAGGACGAGGCTGCGCAGCAGGATCAGCCCGATCGTGCCGCGGCTGCCGGCGAGGCGGGGCAGGGACGCTGCGTCGGTCGCGATGCGGCCGGGAAGGCGCGGATGGTAGAGCCCGGTTTCGGGATAGTCGCGCGGCGGGGCGATGGCGGCCTGGCTGCGCAGGGCGGCGCGGGGGCCGGCGGCATAGCGCGCGACCAGCAGGCGGAGCAGGCGCTCGATATTGTCGGCCGAGCCGGCGAGCCAGTAGGACATGCCGAGGAAGAAATTGCGCAGGTCCTGCGCGGTGCCGGGGATGAGCCGCAGCAGGCGCGGCAGCCGGCGGAGCATGCGCAGCTGGGATTCGGCCGCCGAGACCTCCTTGCCGCCGCGCTTGCGCAGCGAGCGGAGGAATTGCAGCGCCGGGTTCTTCTGCCGGCTCATGTCCAGCCGGCCGAGCCTGGTCAGGTTCACGATCTCGGCGGCGGAGAGGATGCAGAGCATGGCATCGCAATTCGTCCGCCTCGCTTCGAGATGCGGGCGGACGAGGCGGATGTGATCGTCGAGGAAGAGCATGGTCGCGATCACGATGTCCGCCGTCTCGATCGCGCGCACGCAGGCGGCGAGGGACGCGGGGTCGGCGGCGAAGCGCTCGGCGGTGTGCAGCTCGACGACAAAGCCGGGATGGTCGGCGGCGAGGGCGGCGCGCGCGGCGGCGATGACCCCGCTGAGATGGGAGTCCATCGTCACGATGGCGATGCGCAGGGGCGTCGCCTCAGGCGGAGAAATGGGCCTTGGCGTCATAGATCGTCTCGATGGTGATCGGGTTCAGGCCGCGCTCGCGGGCGAAAATCTCGGTGTTGCGCCGCGCCTTGCCGCGGACGAAGAAGGGGATCTTGCGCAGCTCTGCCTCGGCATCGTCGCGCCAGACAGGCGCGCTGGCCAGTGTGTCGGCCAAGGCGCCGGCGGTTGCGCCGGCAGGGGCGGGCGCGGGCGATGCGGGTTCTGGCGGCGTGGTGGCGTGCGGGCCGAGATGGGAGGGGGCGGCGGTGTCGTTGAATTCGAAATCGTCGCGGAACATGCCGAGGAGATGTTCCTCGAGCCCCATCATCAGCGGGTGGATCAGGGTGTCGAACAGCACGTTCGCGCCCTCGAACCCGGCGAAGGGCGAGTGGCGGGCGGGGAAATCCTGGACATGCGCAGGGGCCGAGATCACCGCGCAGGGAATGCCGAGGCGCTTGGCCATGTGGCGTTCCATCTGGGTGCCGAGGACCAGCTCGGGCTGCGCCGCGGCGATGGCGGCCTCGACGGCGAGATAATCGTCGCTGATCAGCGCCTCGATCCCGTAGGACTGGGCGGCGGCGCGGACGGGGGCGGCGAATTCGCGGCTATAGGTGCCGAGACCGACCAGGGAGAAGCCGATCTCGGCGGTGGCGACGTGCGCGAGAGCGATCGCGTGGGTGGCATCGCCGAAGATGAAGACGCGCTTGCCGGTGAGATAGGTGGAATCGACCGAGCGCGAATACCAGCCGAGCCGGCTCTCCCCGGCGAGGCCGGGCGGTGGGGTGATCTGCGCTAGGCCGGCGATCTCGGCGACGAAATCGCGCGTGGCCCCGAGGCCGATCGGCACGGTGGCGATCGTTTTCTGGCCGAAGCGGCGGGCGAGATAGGCGGCGGCGGTGCCGGCGGCCTCGGGGTAGAGCACGAGATTGGCGTGGGCCGCCGGCAGGCGGGCGAGATCGGCGAAGCTGGCGCCGAGCGGGGCGATGACGTTGACGGCGATGCCGAGCCGCGCGAGCAGGGCGGCGATGTCGCGCACATCGTCGCGATGGCGGAAGCCGAGTGCTGTGGGGCCGAGGATATTGACGCAGAACGGCTGCGCCGCGCGGTCGGGCGGGGCCTGGCCGGCGGTCGCAACGCGGACGAGCTGGTAGAAGGTTTCGGCCGCGCCCCAGTTTTCCTTGCGCTGGTAGGCCGGCAGCTCGACCGGGATGACGGGGATCGGCAGGCCGAGCCCGGCGGCGAGTCCGCCCGGATCGTCCTGGATCAGCTCGGCGGTGCAGGAGGCGCCGACGATCATCGCCTCGGGGCGGAAGCGGTCATAGGCGTCGCGCACCGCGGTGCGGAACAGCTCGGCGGTGTCGCCGCCGAGATCGCGGGCCTGGAAGGTGGTGTAGGAGACGGGCGGGCGGCGGTCGCGCCGCTCGATCATGGTGAAGAGCAGGTCGGCATAGGTGTCGCCCTGGGGGGCGTGCAGGACGTAGTGCACGCCGTGCATCGCGGTGGCGATGCGCATGGCGCCGATATGCGGCGGTCCTTCATAGCTCCAGAGCGTGAGCTGCATCGGTTCAGACCTCCAGCAGCGCGCGGCGCGCGAGGGGGCGGGCGAACAGGGCGGCGAGGTCGGCGGCCTGTTCGAAGCCCTGGATCGGGCTGAACACCAGCTCGATCGACCATTTGGTGGCGAAGCCCTCGGCTTCGAGCGGATTGGCGAGGCCGAGGCCGCAGACCACGAGATCGGGGCGGGCCGCGCGGCAGCGGTCGAGCTGGCGCTCGACGTCCTGGCCCTCGGCGAGCTGGGCGCCGGCGGGGAGCAAGGCGAGATCCGGCGCCATCAGCCTTCGGTTGAGGAAGGGTGTTCCGACCTCGGTGAGGATCATGCCGCATTCGCGGGCGAGGAAGCGGGCGAGCGGGATTTCGAGCTGGGAATCGGGAAAGAGGAACACGCGGCGGCCGGCGAGGCGGGCGCGCGGCGCGGCGAGGGCGGCGGTGGCGCGGCGGACGGGCAGCGACAGCACGCCATCGACATGGGCGGGATCGATGCCGAAGGCGGCGGCGATGCTCTCGAACCAGAGCCGCGTGCCCTCGGCGCCGAGCGGGCAGGGGGCGGCGATCGGCACCGCGCCGCGCCGCTCCAGCGCGGTGGCGGTTTCGCCGAGGAAGGGCTGGGCCAGCACGTAGCGCGTGCCGGGGCCGACCGGCGGCATCGCGTCGGCGCGGCGGGCGGGCAGGAAATCGACCGTGGCGATGCCGAGGGCGGCGAAGAGGCGGCGGAACTGGTCCTCCACCACATCGGCGAGGGCGCCGACCACCAGCAGCCGCGTGGCCGGGCCGGGCGCGGGCGCGAGGGTGGGGACGAGGGCGGACAGGCAGGCATCCTCGCCCTCGGTGAAGGTGGTGCCGATGCCGCTGCCGGAATAGGCGAGCACGCGCGGGCTGCGGCCGAAGCGCTCCTCCAGCCGGGCGGCGGCGCGGCCGAGATCGAGCCGGATCACCTCGGACGGGCAGGAGCCGACCAGGAACAGCAACCGGATATCCGGGCGGCGGGCGATCAGGCGGGTGGCGACGCGATCGAGTTCGTCGTCGAGATCGGCGCGGCCGGCGAGGTCGCGCTCTTCGATGATCGCGGTGGCGAAGCGGGGTTCGGCGAAGATCATCACCCCCGCCGCCGACTGGAGCAGATGCGCGCAGGTGCGCGAGCCGACGACAAGGAAGAACGCATCCTGGATGCGGCGATGCAGCCAGACGATCCCCGTCAGCCCGCAGAACACCTCGCGCTGGCCGCGCTCGGCAATCACCGCGTGCGGTCCGGCCGGCGATGTGGCGCAGGCGCTCATCAGCCGGGGATCGCGGCGCGGGGGGCGGCTTCGAGCCGGGCCGCGCGCAGCTTCATCAGGAACTGGGTGGCGTTAACCAAGTAGGTGCCATAGGCCGCGAGCGCGATCAGCATCTGCGTGTGCGCGGGTGCTGCGCCGGTGACCAGCACCGCGACGTAGGTGACGTGCAGCCCGATCACGAGGACGCTGAACACGTCTTCCCAGAAGAAGGCCGGCGCGAAGAGATACTGGCCGAACACCGCGTTTTCCCAGATCGCGCCGGTGACCATGATGGTGAACAGGATCGCGGTCTTGGCGAGGATGGAGGCGGTGGCGATGGCCAGGCCCTCGCCGGTGGCGAGATAGCGCAGCACGAGGCAGACGCTGATCAGGAAGACGGCGAACTGGAGCGGCGCGAGGATGGCCTGCACCGTGGTCCAGGGCGTCGAATCCCGCCGCCGCCGCTCCTCGACGCTGTAGAGATAGGGCGAACGCCGCGTGCCGCGCCGGGGCGCGGGATGGGCCTGCGCCGAGATGCCGTAGGCGTGGCCCTGCCACGGGCAGCAATTCACGGGGGCGACCAGACGGTCGATGATGCGTGTAAAGTCCACTTGACATGCCCTCTCGAGAAGCGTTCGATCCACAACGAAAAGGAAGCCGGCAGGCAGTGGTCCGCTATCGTGCGGGCGCTACCCAGCCAGCCCGCTGGGGGCAGCGATGGCCAGATTTCATTTTATCAAGCCGAATCATCGGAATTTCCTCGGTCGCGTCATAGCGACAATTGAAAGGCTAGCGTCCGGCCGCTCCGAATGTCAATCTATATTTACGTCAATATCGATTGACATTCGGGAAAAATTAATGCCATCCTGTGCCCATGTTCGGGAGGTATCTGATGCGTGAATCTGCAGATGCGTATCTGGATTTGCACTTCGGGGACACCGAGAGCGGTACCGAACAGATCGACAGCGGCGGCCTTGCCGACCGGAACGCCCTTCGGCGTCAGCCGCAAACATACTTCCCTCCCTGGTCGGACCTGCTGGATCGTGTCCTGCGGCAGCAGGTTCTGCCGCGCGTCATCGCCAGCCATCTGCCCTTGCCCGTCTGGGTCGATGTCAGTCTGGTCAAGCCTTCGGCGCGGGAGGTCGAGCAGTTTCTCGGCTGCATCCTGATGGACGATGTCAGCCGCGCCCATGGGCTGATCGAGCAGTTCGCCGCGCGTGGGGCGGATCACGACATGATACTGCGCGATCTGCTCACCCCGGCCGCCCGTCGGCTCGGGGTGCTGTGGGAGGAGGATCGCTGCGACTTCGCCGCCGTGACGCTTGGAATGGTGCGACTGAACCAGATCCTGCTCGAGACCAGCCCGCCGCCAGAGCTGCCGGCTGGTATGGAGCGGATGGCCGGGCAGGCGTTGTTCGCGGCGGCGCCAGGCGAGCAGCACACATTCGGGATTGCGGTGCTGGCCGATGTGTTCCGCCGCACCGGGTGGCTGGTGAGTACCGAGCCGCGCAGCACGCGGACGGTTCTGTTGGCAATCGCGCGGCGCAACTGGTTCGACGTGATCGGCCTTTCGGTGACAGCTGACCGCTGGTTGAAAGGGCTGCCGGCCATCATCCGCTCGCTGCGCGCGGTGGCGCCAAATCCGGCTCTCCATGTCATGGTCGGCGGCAAGGTCTTTCTCGATTATCCGGAACGCTGCCAGTTCGTGGGGGCCGACTCGATGGCCGTCGACGCACAGGACGCGCTGCGCCAGGCAAACCGGCTGGATCTCAACCGGACGGCCGCACGGCGTTGAGACAACGCCCGAACTAGACGCATGTCACTACGCGTTGACGATCGGGGTAGTTGAAAGTTGACACTAGGGAGGATACTTCAGACGTCTCGAATATTTAAACGAATTCCTGAAAGAGTGGTCCGAGATGAAAGCCTTCAAATCGCCCGGCAAATGGCTCGTCGGCATGAGTGCGGACATTGTCGGGATGGTGATCGCGACGATGGCGGACATCGCCCTCATCGTCGACCGGAAGGGTGTGATCCGCGACATCGCGGTTCAAAATACGGCGCTTGCGCGGGAATTCGCCGAGATTTCCGACTGGGTCGGACGGCCCTGGGTGGAGACCGTGACGTTGGAAAGTCGTGACAAGGTGGTCGCGATGCTGAGCGCGGCGGGCGAGGCTCCTGCGGATCAGGCGCTTGCCACGGACCGGCACGTGAATTGTCCCGGGCGGGATGGCAGGGACGTGCCGGTGCTGTTTTCGGCCATGGCGATCGGCGAGAAGGGCAGCATCGTCGCCTTCGGCCGCGACCTCAGGACCATCGCGACGCTGCAGCAGCGGTTGATCGACGTGCAGCAGTCACTGGAGCGGGATTTTTCGCGGCTGCGCCATGTCGAGACGCGCTATCGGATTCTCTTTCAGCAATCGTCGGAGCCGATGCTGGTGCTCGATGGCGCAACGCAGCGTGTGGTCGAGGCCAATCCGGCGGCACAGCAGATGTTTCGCCGACAGGGCAAGCTGGTGGGGCGGGCATTTGCCGATGTCGTCGAACCGGGCAGCCGGGCCACGCTCGAGCGGTTGCTGGGCGGCGTGAGCCGGACGGGCCGCGCCGATGACACGCCGATCGGCCTGCTCGGGCAGAAGGAACCCGTCGGCCTCTCGGCCTTTGTGATCCGCCAGGGCAGCGGCCTGAATTTCCTCATCCGGCTTTCGCCGGTGAAACTCCCGGATCGGCAGGACGTGCTGCCCGCTGGCAAGGCGAACCTGCTCAAACTGATCGACAACGCGCCGGACGGGTTCGTCGTCGCCGGGCATGACGGGCGGGTGATCGCGGCGAATGCGGCCTTCGCCGAGATGGTGCAGGCGGCATCTCCCGAGCAGGTGGTTGGGCTTTCGCTGGACCAGTGGCTCGGCCGACCTGGCGTCGACCTGCCGGTGGTGACAGCCAATTTGCGGCAGAACGGCTCGGTTCGCCTCTATCCGACGACATTGCGCGACGAGTTCGGCGCCGAAATCGATGTCGAAATCTCGGCCGTTTCGCTGGTCAGCGACGGCAAGCCCTGCTTCGGCTTTGCGATTCGCAACGTCGCCGGGCGGGCTACGTCCGAACTCATGCGCCCTGCCGCGGCGCGGACAGTGCCGCGCTCCCTCGAGCAGATCAGCGAACTGATCGGCCGGGTGTCGCTCAAGGATATCGTCCGCGAGACGACCGACGTGATCGAGCGGCTGTCGATCGAGGCGGCGCTCGACATTACCGGCGACAACCGGGCCTCGGCGGCCGAGATGCTCGGCCTGTCGCGACAGAGCCTTTACGTGAAGCTGCGGCGGTACGGCATGATGGATGCCGCGCCGGCCAGCCCCGGATAGGCCGAAGGGGGAGCGATGGCGTCAGCGAAAGAGACGAACCTCACGCTTGCTCCCCTGCGCGTCGCCCCGGCATCGCTGCCCGGCTTCCGGGTCTGTCTCGAACTTCTCAAGCCGGTCACCTGGTTCGCCGCGATCTGGGCCTTCGTCTGCGGCGCCGTGTCCTCCGGCGCGCCGCTGGCCGGGCGCTGGCCGGAGCTGCTGCTCGGCATGGTGCTCGCGGGGCCGATGGTCTGCGGCACCTCGCAGGCGGTCAATGACTGGTTCGACCGCCATGTCGATGCGATCAACGAGCCGGACCGGCCGATCCCCTCCGGCAGGATGCCGGGGCGCTGGGGGCTTTACGTCGCGCTGATCTGGACCGCGCTGTCGCTCGCGGTGGCGGTGCCGCTCGGGCGCTGGGGGTTCGGCGCCGCGGTGTTCGCCCTGCTCGCGGCTTGGGCCTATAGCGCGCCGCCGCTGCGGCTCAAGCGCAATGGCTGGTGGGGCAATGCCGCCGTCGCCCTCTGCTACGAGGGGGTGCCGTGGTTCACCGGTGCCGCGGTGATGCGGGGCGCGCTGCCCTCCGCCCCGGTGCTGTGGCTGGCGCTGCTCTACAGTTTCGGCGCGCACGGCATCATGACGCTGAACGATTTCAAGTCGGTCGAGGGGGATCGGCGGAGCGGCATCCGGTCGTTGCCGGTGCAGCTCGGCGTTGCCCCGGCGGCGCGGCTCGCCTGCGTGGTGATGGCGCTGCCGCAGCTCGTGGTGATCGGGCTGATGATCGCCTGGGATCACCGGCTCGCGGCGTTCGCGGTCGGGCTGCTGCTGGCGTGCCAGCTCGGGCTGATGGGAAGGCTGCTGCAGCGCCCGCGCGAGCGCGCCCCCTGGTACAACGCGACCGGGACGACGCTTTATGTCATCGGCATGCTGGTCTGCGCCTTCGCGCTCGCCGGCGGAGGAGCGTGAAATGGCCGCGATACAGGATTATGACGTGGCGGTGATCGGCGGCGGGCCGGCGGGGGCGACGGCTGCCGCCACGCTGGCGCGGGCCGGCCGCTCGGTGCTGCTGCTCGACCGCGCGGGGCGGATCAAGCCCTGCGGCGGCGCGGTGCCGCCACGGCTGATCCATGATTTCGACATCCCCGATCACCTGCTGGTGGCCCGCGCGCGGGGGGCGCGCATCGTCTCGCCGCGCGGGCGGCAGGTGTCGATGCCGATTGCCGGGGACGGGTTCGTCGGCATGGTGGACCGCGACGTGTTCGACGAGTTCCTCCGCGCGCGGGCGGCCTCGGCCGGGGCGGTGCGGCTGACCGGGCGGCACGAGCGCATCGAGCGCGCGGCGGACGGGCGGACGCTGGTGCATTACCGCGCCGGCGAGGTGCGGCACACGGTGGCGGCGCGGGCGGTGATCGGCGCCGATGGCGCGGCCTCGGCGGTTGCGCGGCAGATGGTGCCGGCCGCGGGCGCGGCGCGGCGGGTGTTCGCCTATCACGAGGTGATCCGCGCGCCGGCGGCGGGCGCTGCGGCCGCGGGCTGGGATGGCAGGCGGTGCGACATCTATTACGACGCCCGGGTTTCGCCCGATTTCTACGCCTGGATCTTCCCGCATGGCGAGACCGCGAGCATCGGCACCGGCAGCGCGGTGAAGGGGTTCTCGCTGCGCCGCGCGGTGGCGGCGCTGCGCGACGAGACCGGGCTCGGGCAGGCGGAGACGATCCGCGCCGAGGGCGCGCCGCTGCCGCTGAAGCCGCTGGCGCGGTGGGATGACGGGGTGAACGTGCTGCTGGCCGGGGATGCCGCCGGTGTGGTGGCGCCGGCCTCGGGCGAGGGGATCTATTACGCGATGCTCGGCGGGAAGCTCGCCGGCGAGGCGGCCGACGCGTTCTGCGCCAGCGGCGATGCGCGGGCGCTGCGCGAGGCGCGGCGGCGGTTCATGGCGGCGCATGGCATGGTGTTCGCCGTGCTCGGGATGATGCAGGATTTCTGGTATGCCAGCGATCGGCGGCGGGAGCGGTTCGTCGCCATCTGCGGCGATGCCGACGTGCAGTCCATCACCTGGCAGGCCTATATGGAAAAGGCGCTGGTGCGGGCGAAGCCGGCGGCGCATCTGCGCATCTTCGCGAAGAACATCGCGCATCTCACCGGGTTGGCGCGGGCATGAGCGCGCTCGGGGGCGGCTGGGGGCCGGTGCTGGTCGCGGCGGGTGCGGCGGCGGCGACGGCGCTGGCCGGCGGGCTCGCGACCCGGCTCGGCGCCTGGTACCGCCAGCTCCGCAAGCCGTCCTGGCAGCCGCCGGAATGGCTGTTCGGTCCGGTCTGGACGCTGATCTTCGCGCTCGCAGCCGCCGCCGGCGTGATCGGCTGGGAGAGCGCGCCCGCGCCCGGCGCGGCGGGGCGGCTCCTGGTGCTGTTCGGGCTCAACGCGGTGCTGAACATTCTCTGGAGCGTGCTGTTCTTCACCCTCAAGCGGCCCGACTGGGCGCTGGCCGAGCTGGTGGCGCTGTTCGCCTCGATCGCGGCGATCATGCTGGCGATGCAGCCCTATGCTGCGGGGGCGAGCCTGTTGCTGCTGCCCTATCTGCTGTGGGTGGGCTTCGCCGGCGTGCTGAACCTGACGATCGTGCGGCTGAACCGCCCGTTCGGCGCCGCCATGGGAGCGCGCTGACATGGGCCCGTATCCGTTCAGCGCGATCGTCGGCCAGGCGGAGATGAAGGAGGCGCTGCTGATCGCGGCGATCGAGCCGGCGCTCGGCGGGGTGCTGGCGCTGGGCGATCGCGGCACCGGCAAGTCGACCGCGGTGCGGGCGCTGGCGGCGTTGCTGCCGGCGGTGAGTGCGGTGGCGGGCTGCCGCTATCGCTGCGATCCGGCCGATCGGCGGCGGCTCTGCCCGGAGTGCCGGGCGCGTCGCGTCGGCGGGCGGTTGCCGCGCGAGCGGGTGCGGGTGCCGGTGGTCGACCTGCCGCTCGGCGCCACCGAGGACAGGGTGGTCGGCGCGCTGGACATCGAGCGCGCGCTCGCCGACGGGGTCAAGGCCTTCGAGCCGGGGCTGCTGGCCCGCGCCAATCGCGGCTTTCTCTATATCGACGAGATCAATCTGCTGGAGGATCATCTGGTGGATCTGCTGCTCGATGTCGCGGCGTCGGGCGAGAACGTGGTCGAGCGCGAGGGGCTGAGCCTGCGCCACCCGGCGCGCTTCGTGCTGATCGGCAGCGGCAACCCCGAGGAGGGCGAGTTGCGGCCGCAACTGCTCGACCGGTTCGGGCTGTGCGTCGAGGTCAGGACGCCGACGGATATCGGCGAGCGGATCGAGGTGGTGCGGCGGCGCGATGCGTTCGAGCAGGACCCGGCCGGCTTCGCGCGGCGCTTCGCGGCGGCGGAGGCCGGGCTGCGCGAGGCGATCGTCGCGGCGCGGCGGTTGCTGCCGATGGTCGCGGTCGCCGACGAGGTGCTGGCGCTCGCCGCCCGGCTGTGCGTGGCGCTCGGCACCGACGGGCTGCGCGGCGAGTTGACGCTGCTGCGCGCGGCAAGGGCGAAGGCGGCGCTGGAAGGCGAGATCGCGGTGACGCCGGCGCATCTGCGGGCGGTGGCCCCGGCGGCGCTGCGCCACCGGCTGCGGCGCGATCCGCTCGATGAATCGATGGCCGGCGCGCGGGTCGATCGCGCGCTCGACGAGGTGTTCGTCGCATGAGCCCGATGCCGCCGCCGCGCCCGGCGCGCAGTGCGGCGGTGGTCGCGGCCCTGTTCAGCCTCGACCCCGCGGGGCTGGGCGGCATCTGGGTTCGCGCGCCGTTCGGCCCGGCGCGGGACGGGTTTGTCGAGCATGTCCGCGCCCTGCTGCCGGCGGGGGCGGCGATGCGGCGGGTGCCGGCCGGGATCGATGACGGACGGTTGCTCGGCGGGATCGATCTCGCGGCGAGCCTTGCCGCCGGGCGCCGGGTGATGGCGGCCGGCCTGCTGGCGGAGGCGGCGGGCGGCGTGCTGGTGCTGCCGATGGCCGAGCGGCTCGACCGCGCCCTGTGCGCGCGGCTGGCGCAGGCGCAGGAGGGCCGGTTCGGCGCTATCGCCCTCGATGAGGGGATCGGGCCGGAGGAGCATCTCGCCCCCGCGCTGGCCGACCGCATGGCCTTCGCCCTCGATGCCGCCGATCTGCTGGCGCGGCGTCCGCCTGCGCGGGTGCGCGGGCTCGGTGCGGCGCGGCGGCGGCTGGCGCGGATGCGGATGGACGACGGCGTGGCCGAGGCGCTCTGCCATGTGGCGGCGCAGCTCGGCATCTTCTCGCTGCGGCCGGTGATCCTCGCCATGCGGGCGGCGCGGGCCGCCGCGGCGCTGGCCGGCCGCCGCAGCGCCGGCGAGGAGGACGCGATGCTGGCAGCCCAGCTGGTGCTCGCCCATCGGGCCACCCGCTTGCCGGCGGCGGAAGAGGACACGGACGCGGAACCAGAGTCCGCGCCGCCGCCGGCGTGCGGCGACGAGGCGGCGGAGGCGGCGCCATCCGAGACCGAGGGCGAGCAGGCGGCGGACCGGGTTCTCGATGCCGCCCGCAGCGCGCTGCCACCGGAACTTCTGGCCGCGCTGCTGCTCGGCCAGGGCCGCCGCGGCACTGCCGGCGGGCGCGCCGCAGCCCCTGCCGCCGCGACCGCCGCGCATGGAAGGCCGCTCGGCGCGCGCCCCGGCCGGCCGGGGCGGGAGCATGGCCTCGCCCTCGTCGAGACGCTGCGGGCCGCCGCCCCGATGCAGGCGCTGCGCCGGCGCGAGCGGCCGGATCATCCGGGGCGGGTCATCGTTCTCGGCGGCGATTTCAGGGTTCGCCGGCATCAGGCGCCGGTCCGCTCGGTGGCGATTTTCGCGGTCGACGCCTCCGGCTCGTCGGCGCTGAACCGGCTGGCGGAAGCGAAGGGCGCGGTGCAGCTGCTGCTGGCCGATTGCTATGTGCGGCGCGACCAGGTGGCGCTTCTGGCGTTCCGCAACCGCGGCGCGGAGCTGCTGCTGCCGCCCACCGCGGCGCTGGCCCGCGCCCGGCGGAGCCTTGCGGCACTGCCCGGCGGCGGGGCGACGCCGCTGGCCAGCGGGATCGACGCCGCGCGGGACATGGCACTCGGCGCGCGGCGGCGGGGCAACCGGCCGCTGCTGGTGCTGCTGACCGATGGCGGGGCGAATATCGGCCGCGACCGGCAGCCGGGCCGCGCGGCGGCAGCGGCGGATGCGCGGGCGGCGGCGTCTGCCTGTGCCGCCGACGGAATTCCCGCCCTGGTGATCGACACGGCGCCGCGGCCGAACGCTTTCGCCGCCGAACTCGCCGGCGCGATGCGGGCGCGCTACCTGCCACTGCCCTTTGCCGATGCGCGCGCGCTGAGCCGGGCGATCCGCACGGAGCAGGCCGCATGAGCGCCGCCCTCGCGCTGTGGGACCGGGTGTTCGACGCCGATGCGCCCGACTGGGAGACCGACGGGCGGGACTGGCCGAACCGGGCGGCGAGCCGCTTCGTGACCGCCGGCGGGCTGCGATTCCACGTTCAGGTGATGGGGGCGGGGCCGGTTCTGCTGCTGCTGCACGGCACCGGGGCGGCGACCCATTCCTGGCGCGCGCTGGCGCCGCTGCTGGCGCGGGACTTCACCGTGATCGCGCCGGATCTGCCGGGCCACGGCTTCACCGCGGCGCCGTTCTGGCCGCGCATGTCGCTGCCCGGCATGGCCGGGGCGATCGCGACATTGCTCGACGTGCTGGAGGCGCCGCCGGCGCTGGTGGCCGGGCATTCGGCGGGGGCGGCGATCCTGGCCGAGATGTGCCTGCAGGGGCGGATCGCGCCGGCGGGGCTGGTCAGCCTCAACGGCGCGCTGCTGCCGCTCAAGGGCGTTGCCGGGCAGGTGTTCTCGCCGCTGGCGCGGCTGTTCGCGCTCAACCCGCTGGTGCCGCGCGTGTTCGCCTGGCACGCGGCGGACAAGGCGGTGGTGGCGCGGCTGCTGCGCGGCACCGGATCGCGCATCGATGCGCAGGGGGCGGAATTCTATGCACGGCTGGCGCGGCGCAGCGGCCATGCGGGGGCGGCGCTGATGATGATGGCGAACTGGGACCTCGCACCGCTGGCCGCGGCGCTGCCGCGTCTCGCGCCCAGGCTTTTGCTGATCGTGGGGGCGGCGGACCGCTCGATCCCGCCGGCCGATGCGCGGGAGATCGCGCGTCTTGTGCCGGGGGCGCGGGTCATCGTGCTGCCGCGTCTCGGCCATCTCGCGCATGAGGAGGCGCCGGAGCCGGTCGCCGGGGAGATCGCCGGCTTCGCGCGCGAGATCGGGGTGCTGGCGGCATGAACGTGATCGCCCGTCGGGATGTGGCACCGGAGGCGATGGCGAAGCGGCCGCATGCCATCGTGATCGGGGCGGGGTTCGGCGGGCTGGCCGCCGCGATCCGGCTCGGCGCGCGGGGCTGGCGCGTCACCGTGCTGGAGCGCTGCGAGCAGCCCGGCGGCCGGGCCTCGGTGTTCCGGCAGGACGGGTTCGTGTTCGATGCCGGCCCGACCATCATCACCGCCCCGTTCCTGCTGGAGGAACTCTGGGCGCTGGCCGGCGGGCGGATGGCCGACGATGTCGATCTCCGCTCGATCGACCCGTTCTACCGCATCCGCTTCGATGACGGCATGCATATCGACTGCTCCGGCGATCATGCCGCGATGTGCGCGGAGATCGGCCGGCTCGCGCCCGGCGATGTCGCCGGCTACGAGCGCTTCATCGCGATGACCGAGGAGATCTACCGGATCGGGTTCGAGCAGCTCGGCCACGTGCCGTTCGGCCACTGGACCGACATGGCGCGCATCCTGCCCGACCTCGTGCGGCTATCGGGCCATCGCAGCGTGCACGGGCTGGTCGCGCGGCATGTGCGCGATCCGCGGGTGCGCGCGGCGCTGAGCTTCCATCCGCTGCTGGTGGGCGGCAATCCGTTCCGCGTCAGCGCCATCTACGCGCTGATCCTGCATCTGGAGCGCCGGCATGGCGTGCATTTCGCGATGGGCGGGACCGGGGCGATCGTCGCCGGGCTGGCGCGGCTGATCGAGCGGCAGGGCAACCGCATCCGCTGCAACACGCCGGTCGACCGGATCCTCGTGCGCGAGGGGGCGGCCAGCGGCGTTGAACTCGCGGATGGCAGCCGGATCGCGGCGGATATCGTGGTCTCGGACGCCTGCACCGGGTTTACCTATGGCCACTTGCTGCGCGGGGTGGCGCGGCGGCGCTGGACCGACCGCAAGCTCGCCGCGGCGCGCTACTCGATGGGATTGTTCGTCTGGTATTTCGGCACCGACCGGCAGTTCGGCGAGGTGCCGCACCACACGATCGTGATGGGGCCGCGTTATCGCGGGCTGCTCGACGATATTTTCGAGAAGAAGCGCCTGGCGCCGGACATGAGCCTCTATCTGCACCGGCCGACGGCGACCGATCCGGCGCTCGCGCCCGCGGGGTGCGACGCCTTCTACGCGCTGGCGCCGGTGCCGCATCTCGGCGGCGGCCAGGACTGGGCGCGCGAGGCCGAGGCGTTCCGCCAGCGGGTCGAGCGGCGGCTGGAGGAGACGGTGATGCCGGGGCTTGGCGGGCACATCGTCACCTCGCGGGTGATGACGCCGCGGGATTTCGCCACGCGCTACGATTCGACCTTGGGCGCCGGCTTCGGGATGGAGCCGGTGCTGACCCAGAGCGCCTGGTTCCGCCCGCACAATGCGAGCGAGGATGTGCGCAACCTGTTCCTGGTGGGCGCGGGCACCCATCCCGGCGCCGGGGTGCCGGGCGTGCTCTCGACCGCCCGGGTTCTCGATACGGTGGTTCCCGATGCCAATGCGTTCGTCTGATCCCGACATCGCCGCCTGCGCGGCAAGGCTGCGGCGCGGCTCTGTCAGTTTCCACGCCGCCTCCCGCCTGCTGCCGGCGGAGGTGCGCGCCGCGGCGACCGCGCTCTACGCCTTCTGCCGCGAGGCCGACGACGCGGTCGACCTTGCCGCCGACAAGCAAGCCGGGGTTGCGGCGATATCGGCGCGGCTGGAGGCGATCTGCCGGGGCGTGCGGCTCGACGATCCGGTCGATCGCGCGTTTGCCGCGACCATCGCCCGGCACGGTATCCCGCATGCGCTGCCCGAGGCGCTGATCGAGGGGCTGGCCTGGGACGCGGCGGGGCGGCGCTATGCCACGCTGGCGGAGCTGCGCGCCTATGCGGCGCGGGTGGCGGGGTCGGTCGGGGTGATGATGGCGATGCTGATGGGCGCGCGGGACGAGGCGAGCCTTGCCGCCGCCTGCGATCTCGGCCTCGCGATGCAGCTGACCAACATTGCCCGCGATGTCGGCGAGGATGCGGCCGAGCGCCGGCTCTACCTGCCGCTCGACTGGCTGGACGAGGCGGGGCTGGAGCCCGAGCGGTTCCTCGCCCGCCCGGCTTTCACTCCGGCGCTGGCACAAGTGATCGGGCGCCTGCTGGAGGAGGCCGAGCGGCGCTATGCGGCCGCCGGACGGGGCATTGCCGCGCTGCCGCTGGCCTGCCGGCCCGGCATTGCGGCGGCGCGGCGGATCTATCGCGAGATCGGCCGGCTTCTGGCGGCGAACGGGCTCGACTCGGTCTCCACCCGCACCCGCGTTTCCAGCCGGCGGAAGCTCGGGCTGGCCGCACTCTCGCTCGCCGATGCCGCGACCGCCGGGCTCTGGGCGCCGCTTGCCGCATCGCCGCCGCCCTGCCCGGAAATGCGGTTCCTGATCGAGGCGGCGGCATCCGGCGGCGAGACGGTGGGGGCGGCGGCGCGGGTGATCCTGCTGATCGACCGGCTGGAACGCGAGGAACGCGCGGCGCGGATGATTGCGGCCGGGGCGCGCCGCCCGCTCGTCTGCGGCGCGGCGGAGCCGGCGTGATGGAAGAAGTGTGATGGAAGCCTGGGCCAGCCACTATGCGACCTTCCTGGAGTTTTCCGGCATCGACGTGCTGGTGCTGGCCGCCGCCGTCTGGTCGCTCGTGTCGGTGCGGCGGAGTCTGCGGCGGGACCGCGAGCGCGACGGCTCCTAGAGCACGTTCCGATCCTTTCGGATCGGATGATGCTCTGATCGGCTGCCTCAATCTCAGATGAACCGTCGCGGCATGCGGAAGGGCAGCATGAACTGGACGGCGGGATGGACGAGACGGTCGCAATCGAGCGTTTCGTGCACGGCCTCGACCGGTTCGCCGCCGAGCGAGGCGCCGATGCGGGCGCGGGCGTAAAAGGGCGTATCCTCGAGATTGCGGATGAGGCTGGCGCCGCCATCGCTGCGGGTTTCGCGCGCGAGGCGCCAGCGCGTCGCCGGCAGGGCGGCGGCGGGCGGGGGCGTGAAGGCGGTGGCACCGCCGCCGGCGGCGAAGCCCAGCGCGAGCGAGGTCTGCCCGCCGTCGCGCCGCTCCGCGTGATAGAGGATCGCGGCACCCTGCCGCGTTGCCGCGCGCGACCAGTGCCAGCGCCGAAAGGCATGCGCGATCGGCTCGTCGCCGTCGTTGCGATCGAGATAGGCGTTGCCTTCCCAGGCGAGCTCCGGCGCGGTGAAGGCGACGCGGATGCGCGCGCAGGGGGCGAGCGGCTGCCAGCGGTGCCGGCCCGCCGCATCGAGCTTGTAGGTGGTCGGTTCAAGGGCATGGGGGACGAGGCGGACCGTGCCGCGCACCCGGCGCGGCAGCGGGTTCGACCATTCGGCGATCTCGGCGGCAAGCCCGCCGGCATCGACGGCGAGCCGGCTCGGGCCGATGGCGAGGCTGTCGGCCTCGGCCCGCAGGCTGTGGCGGCGGCGCTCGGTCATGGTCCAGCGGTTGCCGCGGGGCCCGTAGAGGGCGAGGTTGATGGCGACGAAATCCTCAGGTGCGGCCCTGCCGGGGGCGAGGCGACGGGCGGCGGCGTAATAGGGCGAGAACACCGAGCCGATGAAGGCGATCAGGGTGAGCGCGTGGCGCCCGTCGTCGCTCAGCGCGTCGACATACCACCAGGCATAGCCGCCGCGCGGGACCGGGCGATCGAAGCGGATCATTCCGCATCCGCCATGATGGCGGCGGCGGCGAAACTGCCGGAGAGCGCGGCCATCGGCAGGCCCGGGCCGGGATGCGCCGAGCCGCCGGCGAGGTAGAATCCCGGCAGCGCGGTGCGCGCCCGCGGGCGGGCGAAGGGGTCGCGCCAGCCGGCGAGGTCGCGGCCGTAGAGCGCGCCGCCGGCGCCGGGGAACAGGCGCTCGAAACCGGGCGGGCCGGTGACGGAACTGCCCACGATGTCGAGTGTGAGGCCGGCGGCGGCGAGGCGGGCGCGCACCCGCGCCCAGCAGGCGTCGGTCGCGGCGTCGTCCGGCGCGGCGCGGTCGCCGAGCGGCGGGGCGTTGACCAGCACCAGCAGGCGTTCCGCAGCAGGATCGGGGTTTCGCGGGGCGCGGTCCGGAGTACGATCCTGGGCGCAGACATAGATGGTCGGGTCCGGCGGCAGCGTGCCGGCGGCGAGGGCGGCGAACTCGGCGGGGTAGTCGCGGCTGAAGAACACGTTGTGATGGCTGAGCGGGAAGCCGCGCGCATGGGCGACGACCTGCCAGGTCACCGCCGAGAGCGAGCGCGGGGCGGCGGCGGCGCGGCCGAGGGCGGCGCGGGCGGCGGCGCCGAGGCGGCCGGCGCCGATCGCGCCGATCTCGCCGGCGGCGATGACCGTGCGGCCGGCGATCTCCGAACCGTCCGCGAGGCGGACGCCGCTGACGCGGGCGCCATCGGTCAGCACCTCGGCCACCGGCGCGCCGAGG
Organism: Acidiphilium multivorum AIU301; assembly: GCF_000202835.1. Lineage (NCBI taxonomy): Bacteria > Pseudomonadati > Pseudomonadota > Alphaproteobacteria > Acetobacterales > Acidocellaceae > Acidiphilium > Acidiphilium multivorum. Next base: position 2,102,075 of record NC_015186.1, on the reverse strand, counting down.
TGGAAGCGCGCGCCGTGGCGGCCGGCGGCGCGCATCAGGGCGGAGGCCAGCATCTTCATGCCGCCCTCGATCGTCCATACGCCGCGCTGCTCGGCATGGGCGATCAGCATCAGCGTCGCTGGCGCGGCGAAGGGCGAGGCGCCGGAATAGGTCGCGTAGCGAGCGAAGAGCTGGCGCAGCCTCGGATCGGTGAAGCGGCGGCCGAGAACCGACCACAGGCTGGCAAAGGGCGAGGCGCGGCCGAGGGCCAGCAGGCCGGCGAGGCCGGTGCGGCGGCCAAGGCCGAGAAGACCGGGCGCGGGGTTGCGCATGAAGGCGGCATCGAGCGCGTCGTAGAGCGCCCGGCTGCGGCGGCAGAAGACGCCGAATTCGCGGGCGGCGCGCGGGCCGAAGGCGGCGAGGATGGCGGCCTCGCTCGCCTCCGCGGTCTGCCGCAGGTCGAGCCGGGTGCCGTCCTGCCAGTGATGCCGGGCGATGACATCGAGCGGCGCGAGGCGAAGCTCGGCCGCGAGGCTGGTGCCGGCGGCGCGCAGCAGGTCGTCGAACACGTGGCGCATCGTCACCACCGTCGGCCCGGCATCGATGGCGCGGCCGGCGACGGCGACCGCGCGCAGCTTGCCGCCGGGTGCTGCCGCGCGGTCGAACACCACGACGCGGCGGCCGGCGGCGGCGAGGCGGATCGCCGCGGCGAGGCCGCCCATGCCGGCGCCGATGATCAGGACCGTCGATGTGTCTCGTGCGGAAATCGCGGGGTCCTCCGTTGCGGGCGAGTATCCGAAATTACTTGACTGAGTGTCAACCAAATCGCACAGTAAAAAACGACAATAAAAAGTGACAAACGGCTCAACCATCGGAGGTCCGTCATGGATGCCATGTCGCTCATCGAATCCACCCTCACCACTGCCATGCTGCGGGCCGAAACCGGCGGCGGGCCGCCGAAGCTGGCGGCGGCGATGCGGCACGCGGTGTTTCCGCGCGGCGCGCGGGTGCGGCCGCGACTGTGCCTCGCCGTGGCCTCGGCCTGCGGGGCGGACCGGTTCGACGCGGCGGTGGCGGCGGGGGCGGCGCTGGAATTCCTGCACTGCGCCTCGCTGGTGCATGACGACCTGCCGTGTTTCGACGATGCGGCGACGCGACGCGGCCGTCCCTCGGTGCATGCCGCGTTCGGCGCGCCGATCGCGGTGCTTGCGGGCGATGCGCTGATCGTGCTGGCGTTCCAGACCCTCGCACTTGGCTGCGCAGTGCAGCCTGGCCCGGTGATCGCGCTGAGCGGGATCGTCGCCGAGGCGGTGGGCATGCCGGGCGGGATCGTCGCCGGCCAGGCCTGGGAGAGCGAGGACGAGGTGGATCTCGCGCGCTACCAGCGGGCCAAGACCTCGGCGCTGTTCGCGGCGGCGGCGATGGCCGGGGCGGCGAGCGCGGGCGAGGATCCGCTGCCGTGGCGGGCGCTGGGGGACAATCTGGGCGATGCCTATCAGATCGCCGACGATCTTTGCGATGCCGCCGGGGATGCGGCTTCGTGCGGCAAGCCGGTCGGGCGCGACGCCGCGCTGCACCGGCCGAGTGCCGTGCGGCGCTTCGGCATCGAGGGCGCGCTCGACCTGCTGGACGAGGTGGCCGAACGCGCGGCCTCGTCGATCCCCGATTGTCCGGGCGTGGCGTCGCTGCGCGCGCTGATCGTGCAGGAGGCGAAGCGGCTGGTGCCCAAGGGGCTGGCCCGCGCGGCGGCCTGAGGCGCGCGCGGTGACGGCGAGCGCGTCGGGCTTCGTGGACCCGCCGGTGCCGGCCTGGCAGCGGCGCTGGCGGGATCTGCGCAACCGGCTGCTTGCGAACGGCACCTTCCAGGATCTTGCGGCGCGCTTTCCGCCGACCCGGTTCGTGGCGCGGCGGGAGGCGCGGGCGCTGTTCGATCTCTGCGCCGGCTTTGTCTATTCGCAGACGCTTGCGGCCTGCGTCGAGCTCGACCTGTTCGCCCAGCTGGCGAAGGGGGCGGAGACGGTCGAGCATCTCGCCGCGCGCGGCCGCCTCGCGCCGGCGGCGCTGCTGCGGCTCGCGCGGGCGGGTGCGGCGCTGCGGCTGCTGGAGACCGATGGCGCGCGGGTGGCGCTCGGCCCGCTGGGTGCTGCGCTGCTTGCCAATCCCGGCATCGCGGCGATGGTCCGGCATCATGCGCTGCTCTATCGCGATCTCGCCGATCCGGTCGGCCTTCTGCGCGGCGAGACGAACGCGACCCTGGCGGGGTTCTGGCCGTATGAGGGCGGCGACGCGCCGCGGGCGGATGCCTATTCGCAGTTGATGGCGGCATCGCAGCCGATGATCGCCGCGGGGATTCTCGCCGCCTGGAAATTCCGCCGGCACCGGCGGATTCTCGATGTCGGCGGGGGCGATGGCCGGTTTCTCGAGGCGGTCGCCGCCCGCGCACCGGCGCTCGCGCTCATGCTGTTCGACCTGCCGGATGTGGCGGCGCTGGCGCGGGCCCGCTTCGCCCGCGCGGGGCTCGCCGGGCGGGCCGCCGCATGGGGCGGCGACATGCGCGTCGACCGGCTGCCGGAGGGGGCGGACATCGCCACCCTCGTCAGGGTGCTGCACGATCACGACGACGACGATGCGATGGCGATCCTGCGCAATGTCCGCGCCTGCCTGCAACCCGGCGCGACCCTGCTGATCGCCGAGCCGCTGGCCGCGGCGGCGGGGGCGGCGCCGGTCGGCGATGCCTATTTCGGTTTCTACCTGCTGGCCATGGGGCGCGGCCGGCCGCGGCGCGCTGCGGAGCTGGCCGCGATGGCGGAGCGCGCCGGTTTCATCGGGGCGCGGCAGATCGCCACGCCGCAGCCGCTGCTGACCGGGCTGATCGCGGCACGCGCCGGATGAGCCGGGGCAATAAAAGAAGCGTTGACTGTAAGTTTAGATTGACATTTTGTTTTGTACTTGTAGGCTGACATTTACAATACGACCGCACGGCTCGCGGCACTCCAGAGGGGACGTGCCTTGCTCGACAGTCTCGCCATCATCATCGAAAGACCGTTCGACCTGTCGCTCCGGCGGGTGAGGCTCGATGCGCCCGCGGCCACGGATGTGGTGGTCGAGGTGGCGTGGTCGGGGGTGAGCACCGGCACGGAGAAGCTGATCTTCACCGGCGAGATGCCGCCCTTTCCGGGCATGGGTTATCCGCTGGTGCCGGGCTACGAGGCGACGGGCACGATTGTCGAGACGGGGCGCGAGGTGCGCGGCCGGCTGGGCGAGACGGTGTTCGTTCCGGGAGCCCGCTGCTTCGGTGAGATGCGCGCGCTGTTCGGCGCGGATTCCCGACATTTGGTGGTGCCGGCCGAGCGGGCGGTGCGGGTTCCCGCCGCACTCGGCGCGAACGCGACCCTGCTGGCGCTGGCGGCAACCGCCCGGCATGCGATCAGGGTTGCCGGCGGCGCGCCGGAGCTGATCGTCGGGCATGGCGTTCTCGGCCGGTTGATCGCCCGCCTCGCGACGCTCGATGGCGGGGCGCCGGTGGTCTGGGAAACCAGGGCGGCGCGGTTCGCGGGGGCGCGAGGCTACGAGGTGCGGGCCGCGGCGGACGATTCGCGGCGGGATTATCGCACGATCATCGACGCCTCGGGCGATTCCGCAATTCTCGACCGGCTGATCGGGCGCCTCGCGCCGGGGGGGATGATCACCCTCGCCGGGTTTTACGCCGCCCCGCTCGGCTTTGCCTTTCCCCCGGCCTTCATGCGCGAGGCGCGGATTGCCATCGCCGCCCAGTGGCAGCCGGAGGATCTCGCCGATGTCGCCGCGCGCGTCGCGGCGGGGCGGCTCGACCTGTCCGGCCTGGTGACGCACCGGGTGCCGGCGGCGGACGCGGCGCAAGCCTATCCCGCCGCCTTCAACGACGATTCCTGCCTCAAACTGCTCATCGACTGGAGAGACATGACATGAACGCAAGCGCCGGCCGCACGGCTCCCGATACCGAGATTGGCGCGAGCGCGAATCCGGCGAAGAAGACCCAGATCATCGCGATCTACGGCAAGGGGGGGATCGGCAAGAGTTTCACCCTCGCCAACCTGTCGTATTCGATGGCGCAGCTCGGCAAGCGGGTGCTGCTGATCGGGTGCGACCCGAAAAGCGACACGACCTCGCTGCTGTTCGGCGGCAAGTCGTGCCCGACGATCATCGAGACCTCGGCGCGGCGCAAGGCCGCCGGCGAGGCGGTGGAGATCGGCGATGTCTGCTTCAAGCGCGACGGGGTGTTCGCCATGGAGCTGGGCGGCCCGGAAGTCGGGCGCGGCTGCGGCGGACGCGGGATCATCCACGGGTTCGAGCTGCTCGACAAGCTGGGCTTTCACCAGTGGGATTTCGATTACGTGCTGCTCGACTTCCTGGGCGACGTGGTCTGCGGCGGGTTCGGCCTGCCGATCGCCCGCGATCTGTGCCAGAAGGTGATCGTGGTCGGCTCGAACGACCTGCAATCGCTCTATGTCGCCAACAATGTCTGCTCGGCGGTGGATTATTTCCGCAAGCTCGGCGGCAATGTCGGCGTTGCCGGGCTGGTGATCAACAAGGATGACGGCACCGGCGAGGCACAGGCTTTCGCCGCGGCGGCGGGGATTCCGGTGCTGGCCGCGATTCCGGCGGATGAGGATATCCGCCGCAAATCGGCGAATTACGAGATCGTCGGGCGGCCCGGCGGGCGCTGGTCGCCGCTGTTCGAGGCGCTGGGCGTGCAGGTGGCCGAGGCGCCGCCGATCCGCCCGACGCCGCTGAGCCAGGACGGGCTGCTCGGCCTGTTCAAGGGCGACGCGGTGGGCCGCGGCGTGGTGCTGGACCCGGCGAGCCTTGAGGACATGTGCGGTTCGGACGTGCTGAACCGGCCGTCCCTCGAAGTCGTCTACGAGGGGGCCTGACCATGCCCCCGCCGGAGGGAACGATCGCGCGGCCGCAGGACTCCGGCTGCCATGGCGGGCGGGAGACGATGCGCGAGGCCGCCCGCGCCGCCGGCAAGTCCGCCGTGCTGGAGCGGCTCGCCGCCGATTACCCGCAGGGGCCGCACGACCAGCCGCAATCGATGTGCCCGGCCTTCGGGTCGTTGCGCGTCGGCCTGCGGATGCGGCGGGTGGCGACGATCCTGTCCGGCTCGGCCTGCTGCGTCTACGGTCTCACCTTCACCTCGCATTTCTATGGCGCGCGCCGCAGCGTCGGCTACGTGCCGTTCGATTCCGAGACGCTGGTGACCGGCCAGCTCTTCGAGGATATCCGCGACGCGGTGCGCCGGACGGCGCAGCCGGACGCGTATGACGCCGTCGTCGTCATCAATCTGTGCGTGCCGACCGCTTCGGGCGTACCGCTCGACCTGCTGCCGCGGGAGATCGACGGTGTGCGGGTGATCGGCATCGACGTGCCGGGCTTCGGCGTGCCGACCCATGCCGAGGCGAAGGACGTGCTGGCCGGGGCGATGCTGCGCTATGCGCGGCGCGAGGCCGAGGCCGGGGCGGTGGCGCGGCCGCGCGCGGGGCTTGCCGAGGAGCGGCGGATCACCCTGCTGGGCGAGCTGTTTCCGGCCGATCCGCCAGGGGTCGCGGCGATGCTGGCGCCGATGGGGCTCGGCGTCGGGCCAGCGGTGCCGGCGCGGGAGTGGCGGGATCTGTACGGCGCGCTCGATTGCGTGGCGGCTGCCGCGGTGCATCCGTTCTACACCGCCAGCGCGCGGGAATTCGAGGCCGCGGGCCGCACGCTGATCGGCTCGGCGCCGGTGGGCGAGGAGGCGACGGCCGACTGGCTCGACGCCGTCGGCCGCGTCGCCGGGATCGAGGCGGCGCGGATCGACCGGGCGAAGGCCGCGGCGATCGCCCCGGTGCGCGCAGCACTCGCCGCCAACCCGGTTTCGGCGCGGATGATCGTTTCGGGCTACGAGGGGTCGGAGCTGCTGGTCGCGCGGCTGCTGATCGAGGCGGGGGCGGAGATCCCCTATGTCGGCACCGCGCTGCCGGCGACGCCGTGGAGCGAGGCGGACCGCGCCTGGCTCGCCCAGCAGGGCACGCATGTGCAGTTCCGCGCCTCGCTCGAACAGGATTGCGCGGCGCTGCGCGACGTTCGCCCCGACCTCGCCTTCGGCACCACGCCGCTGGTGCAGGCGGCGAAGGAGGCGGGTGTGCCGGCCGTCTATTTCACCAACATCGTGTCATCGCGGCCGATCTTCGGCGCATCCGGTGCCGCGGCACTCGCTGCCATCGTCGCGGCGCAGACGCGCGGGCGCGAGCGGTTCGGCCGGATGATCGGGTTCTTCGCCGGCGATGCGGCGCAGGCGGAGGAGGTTTGCTGATGCTGGTGCAGGATCATGACCGGGCGGGCGGGTATTGGGGCGCTGTCTACGCCTTCGCCGCGATCAAGGGGTTGCGCGTCGTCATCGACGGGCCGGTGGGTTGCGAGAATCTGCCGGTGACGGCGGTGCTGCACTATACCGACGCGCTGCCGCCGCACGAGCTGCCGATCGTGGTGACGGGGCTCGACGAGGAATCGCTCTCGATGAGCGGCACCGAGGGGCCGATGAAGCGCGCCGCCGGGATCGGCGACCAGAAGATTCCCGCCGTCGTCGTCACCGGCTCGATCGCCGAGATGATCGGCGGCGGGGTGACGCCGGAGGGCTCGAACCTGCGGCGCTTCCTGCCGCGCACGATCGACGAGGACCAGTGGCAGTCCGCCGACCGGGCGATGGTGTGGCTGTGGAACGAGTTCGGCAACGCGAAGGCGAAGCGCCCGGAGCGCAAGGCGGGCAAGCCGCGCGTCAACATCATCGGGCCGATCTACGGTACGTTCAACATGCCTTCCGATCTCGCGGAGATCCGCCGGCTGGTCGAGGGGATCGGCTGCGAGGTCAACCTGACCTTCCCGCTCGGCGCCGACCTCAAGGACACGCCGCTGCTGGCCGATGCGGATGTCAATGTCTGCCTCTATCGCGAATTCGGCCGCAAGCTCTGCGAGGCGCTGGGCAAGCCCTACCTGATGGCGCCGATGGGGATTTTCGCGACCACGAATTTCCTGCGCAAGCTCGGCGAACTGGTCGGTGTCGATCCCGAGCCCTTCATCGCCCGCGAGAAGGAGACCACGATCAAGCCGATCTGGGATCTGTGGCGGAGCGTGACGCAGGATTTCTTCGCGACCTCGTCGTTCGGGGTGGTGGCGACCGAGACCTATGCCCGCGGCCTGCGCCGCCTGCTCGAGGAGGAGCTCGGCATTGCGTGCAGCTTCGCGATCGCCCGTCGCCCCGGGGTGAAGCCGGACAACGACGCGGTGCGCGCGGCGATGGCGGCGACCCCGCCGCTGGTGCTGTTCGGCTCGTATAACGAGCGGATGTATGCGGCGGAGCGCGGCGGCCGCTCGGTCTATATTCCGGCGTCGTTTCCGGGGGCGATCATCCGCCGCGCGACCGGCACGCCGTTCATGGGGTATGCGGGTGCGACCTATGTCGTGCAGGAATACTGTAACGCGCTGTTCAACGCGCTGTTCAACATCCTGCCGCTCGGCGCCGATCTCGACCGGATCGAGCCGACGCCGGCGCGCGCCGATGCGGGCGAGGCCTGGGCCCCTGATGCGGCCGCGGCGCTCGACCGGCATCTCGCCCATGAGCCGTTCCTGATCAGGATTTCCGCGGCCAAGCGCCTGCGCGACCGCGCTGAGCGGTGCGCGCGCGAGGCGGGTGCCGCGCGCGTCGAGGCGGCGCATGTCGCCGTGGCGCTGCGCGAGACGGTGCCGGCATGACCGCTTCACCCGACAGAGCCGCACCTGGGCCGACCCTGGTGCTGCCCCTCCTGCTTGCCCCAGCGGCGAGGCTCCCCCATCGGCCGCCCGCCGCACGGCGCCGGCCGTCCCCCCGCGCGGGGTTCGCGCGGAACTGGCAGGCGAGGGCAACCGCGCCGGCCACAACGAGGATAACAGTCTGATGTCCATGACCACACATGATCGGGAAGGGTCGTTATCCGGCCTGACCGAACGGGAGGCGAAGGAGTTCCACTCGATCTTCATCGCCAGTTTCATCGGCTTCACCGTCATCGCGATCATTGCCCACTTCCTGGTGTGGCAGTGGCGCCCGTGGATCCCGGGTCCGCACGGCTATGTCACGGGGTTCCTGGATAACGCGCATATCGGGGTGAAGATGCTCACCTCGCATATCGGATAAGGGAGGACAGACCATGTGGCGCATGTGGCTTCTTTTCGATCCGCGCAGGGTGCTGACCGCGCTTGGCGTGTTCCTGTTCGCGCTGGCGATCCTGATCCACTTCATCCTGCTGAGCACGCCGCGTTTCGACTGGCTCGGCGGCGCCCCCGCGATGACGACGATGCAGCAGCAGTCGGCCATGCCGGCAAACAAGTAACGGGGCCTGCCAAACCCTTCAGATGATCCCGGTGCCGGTCGGCTCGTGCCGACCGCGCCGGGGGGAGGGGCCCCAACCGAACGGTGAGGAACTGCCCGATGGCACTGCTCAGTTTTGAAAGAAAATACCGCGTCCGCGGCGGGACCCTGATCGGCGGGGACCTGTTCGATTTCTGGGTCGGGCCGTTCTATGTCGGCTTCTTCGGTGTGACCGCCGCCTTCTTCATCATGCTCGGCACGGCGCTGATCATCTGGGGCGCGGCGCTCGGGCCGACCTGGAACATCTGGCAGATCAGCATCGCGCCGCCCGACCTTTCCTACGGGCTCGGCCTCGCGCCTCTGGCCAAGGGCGGGCTCTGGCAGATCATCACGGTCTGCGCGATCGGCGCCTTCGGCTCCTGGGCGCTGCGCGAGGTGGAGATCAGCCGCAAGCTCGGGATCGGGCTGCACGTGCCGGCGGCGTTCAGCGTCGCGATCTTCGCCTATGTCACGCTCGAGGTCATCCGCCCGCTGCTGATGGGCGCCTGGGGCAACGGCTTTCCCTACGGCATCATGAGCCATCTCGACTGGGTGTCGAACACCGGATACGCCTATCTCAATTTCGAATACAACCCGATGCACATGGTCGCCGTGACGCTGTTCTTCACGACGACGCTCGCCCTCGCGCTGCACGGATCGCTGGTTCTGGCCGCGATCAACCCGCCGGCGGGCGAGACGGTGAAGTTCGCCGAGCACGAGGACACGTTCTTCCGCGATTTCATCGGCTACTCGATCGGCACGCTGGGCATTCACCGGCTCGGCCTGTTCCTCGCCCTCGGGGCGGGGTTCGCCAGCGCCACCTGCATCCTGCTCTCGGGCCCGTTCTGGACCCAGGGCTGGCCCTCGTGGTGGGGGTGGTGGCTGCATCTGCCGATCTGGCAGTTCGGCGGTCATTGAGGTGCGCCATGCAAGACCGCACCAGTCATAACCTTCAAGCAGTCCGGGGGCTCGGATGATCGAATATCAGAACATCTTCACGCGGGTGCAGATCCGTGGGCCGCTGCATGACGGCGTTCCGGCGCCGGCGGGTGTGTGGGGCCGGCAGGGCAAGCCGTTCTTCAGCTACCTGCTCGGCCAGATCGGCAACGCCCAGGTCGGCCCGATCTATCTCGGCTCGCTCGGCGTCGCCTCCATCGCCTGCGGCCTGATCGCCTTCGAGATCATCGGGCTGAACATGATGGCCTCGGTGAACTGGAGCCCGATCCGCTTCGTGCGCGACCTGCCATGGCTCGCGCTCGAACCGCCGCCGCCGGCCTACGGGCTGCGGCTGCCGCCGATGGACCAGGGCGGGTGGTGGCTGCTGGCCGGATTCTTCCTGACCACCTCGCTGCTGCTCTGGTGGCTGCGGGTCTACCGCCGCTCGAAGCAGCTCGGCCTCGGCACCCATACCGCCTGGGCCTTCGCCTCGGCCATCTGGCTGTTCCTCGTGCTCGGCTTCATCCGCCCGCTGCTGATGGGCAGCTGGGGCGAGGCGCCGCCCTTCGGCATCTTCCCGCATCTGGACTGGACCGTCGCGTTCTCATTGCGATACGGCAACCTGTATTACGATCCGTTCCACATGCTCTCGATCGTGTTCCTGTATGGCTCGGTCCTGCTGTTCGCGATGCATGGCGCGACCATTCTCGCCGTCAGCCGGTTCGGCGGCGAGCGCGAGGTGGAGCAGACGGTGGACCGGGGCACCGCATCGGAGCGCGCCGCGCTGTTCTGGCGCTGGACGATGGGGTTCAACGCGACGATGGAGAGCATCCATCGCTGGGCCTGGTGGTTCGCGGTGCTGACCACGCTGACCGGCGGGATCGGCATCCTGCTCACCGGCACCGTCGTCGACAACTGGTTCCTGTGGGCGGTGAAGCACCATGTGGCGCCGGCCTATCCGCACATCTACGGGCATATCGCCGATCCGGCGCAGGGTGCGGCCGCGGGCAAGGGGACAATGCCATGAAAGTCACGATCACCCTGCTCGCCCTGATCGGCGGCATGACGGCGATGGTCATCGGCGTGCTGACCTTGCAGCCGCCCACGGTGCGCTCGGTGCAGCGCGGCTATCGCGGCACCGGCCAGCAGCTCGAATACAGCCCGGCGGTGATCGCCGCCGCCTTCGCCGCCAACCAGGCGCCCACCGCCCTGCCGCAGAACAATGCCGGGCCGCCGGCCGGCACGATCTACAAGAACGTTCAGGTACTCAAGAACGTTCCGGCCGGCGCCTTCGCGCGGATCATGGTCTCGATGGTGCAGTGGGTCGCGCCGAAACAGGGCTGCGGCTACTGCCACGTCGCCGGCAATTTCGCCTCCGACGCCAAGTATCAGAAGCGGGTCGCGCGGCGGATGCTGGAGATGACGATCTTCATCAATGCCGACTGGCAGACGCATGTGAAGAAGGTCGGCGTCACCTGCTATACCTGCCATCGGGGCAACAACGTGCCGAGCCGGGTCTGGTTCGAGGGCGTCGCCCCGCCGCATGCGGGCGGGCTGCTGCAGACCGACAGCGGCGAGGCGCGGCCCTCGGCGGTGGCGGATGGCTCGGCGCTGCCGGCCGATCCGCTCACGCCCTTCCTGCTCGGGCACGAGCCGATCCGGGTGACCGGTACGACCGCGCTGCCCACCGGCAACCGCCACTCGATCCAGCAGACCCAGTGGACCTATGCGCTGATGATGCACTACGCGACGGCGCTGGGGGTGAACTGCGATTTCTGCCACCAGACCCGCGCCTTCGCCGACTGGTCGGAAAGCACGCCGCAGCGGGTGACCGCCTATTACGGCCTGCACATGGTCCGCGCGCTCAACAACGACTATCTGCTGCCGCTGACCGGCACCTTCCCCAAGGCCATGCTCGGCCCGGCCGGCGATGTGGCGAAGGTGGACTGCGCGACCTGCCACCAGGGCGTGTTCAAGCCGCTCTATGGCGCGCCGATGGCGAGCCAGTTCCCCTATCTCCGCGGTCCCGCCGCGCTCGCCCAGCCCGATCCGAAGGCGGCGGCGGCGCATGGCGAGGACAACCCGGCGATGATCACCATGGCGTCCGCCCCGGCTTCGGGCAGCGCCAAACCGACAGCGTCCCCCGCCCCGACCGGGGCGGGTGCACCGGGCCAATAGCGCCGCGGCTCCCCGGCGTTTGCCCGATACTTGGCGTGGGTCGAAAGGCCCACGCCTTTTTATGCGTCACTCGGCCTTGGTGGCCGCTTGCCATTGGGAGGTCGGGGATCTGTTCTGGGACCTTGGCAGGAAGAAGGATCGGGATGGCAAGGAACCATACGCTGGAAGATCACGGGCGAGCTGCGTGAGGTTGTGCAGGCGAAATTATCAAATCCCGCGCGACGCCGGCGCTGTATCGATCACATCAGAGGAAAAAAAGGCCGTCTCTGAGCGGTGCCATCCTCCACGGCAGGTTTCGGCAATGGAGGCTCACCGCGGAACAGATTGCCGGGCTGGAAGGCCGCGCCAGGGATCCGGCCACCGGCAGGCGCGTCTCCTGGATAAACCCCATGACGGAATGGGTACGTGATGAAGTGCCGCCTCTGCGGCTGCCGCAGAGGCGTTTTCGCCGTTGTCGGCCAGAATGATCTCGCCTGCTCCGCTCGCGGAGGCAGACACCATGATGTCACTCCGTGATGGGCCGGACCATCCGTTCCCGGATCATTTGACGACGGACAGAAAGCGGGTTGGTTGTCGGGTCAGGCGGGGGCGGGCGGGGCGCGCGGGCGGCGCAACGGCCGCGCGCCGCGTCGGGCCGGGCGGTGTGGCCGGGTCGGCGGGTCGGCGGCGGCCGGGGTGCCGGGTGCGCGGGTGCGGCGCGGGCAAGATTGCGGTGCGGGGAGCAAAATCCCGAGGGTGCGGCAAAGCGGGCGGAGGATGCGGCCGAGCCGGGGTTCGGCGGCGATGAGGGCGCGGGTTTCGGGTTCGGCGAGGAAGGCGCGGAGTTGCGAGGCGGTGGCGGTGGCTTCGGGCACCGGGGCGAGCAGCCAGCCCCGGCGGCGCGGCAGGTCCGGCGCGCTGCGGGCGCGGGCCGGGCGCGCGGGGTTACTGCGCTGGCGCGGACGCGGCGGCGGGGCGCCGGCGGCGAGGCGGGCGAAGCGCGCGACGGCGCGTTGCAGGCGGGACCAGAGCAGGACGGTCAGGGCGTGGGGGTTGGTGAAGGCCGAGCCGCGACGCGACGTTTCGCGCACGAACGCCCCGTTAGCGCCGCGCATGGCGACGGCGGCGCAGAGGGCGTGGAGGATGGCGGCGAAGCGGGCGGCCAGGTTCATGCGGCGCAGAAGACCATGGACGGGCGGGGGTGGGCAATCGTTTTTTCTCCGCATCGGTTGTGTGACCGCGAACACTTTCTGCTGTGTCAAATCCCGATTAGATCGCAACGACCGCTTCGCATTCGCGGATTGCGTGGGCATCGTCGGGCGGGGACCGTGGTGCCGAATGAGGGAGCGTGCGACGCGCTTGACGCGGGTGTGGGCCGGTAGGTGTTGGACCTGGAAGTTGTGTTTTAACGATCTTTGCGGCACCGGTCGTTTTGCTCCCGAATTCGTCTTGTCGGCCGATCGATGCCGGTTCATGAATGACGCATGGGTATAAACGGAGAGTCTGGATGTCAGGAGTTGTTGGCAAGGCTGTTTCCTTCATCCCTTCCAAGGTGAAGCTGGGCGCCGTCAGCGAAGGGGTGAAGGCTGTCCACACGGGCAGCGGCAATTTCCTCGCCGGGGTGTTCGACCTGATCACCGCGGACCCGGAGAATCCCGCCATCGACAATCCGTTCTTCGAACAGAACGGCCATGACGGCCCCTCGCCAAGGACGGCGGACTATTTCTCCGCGATGAAGCCGCTGGTGATTGGCGCGACCATGGGCGTGTCGATGATGGACATCGTCGGCATCACCAGCCTCGTGCAGACGGGGGCGAAAGGGCTGGTCTGGTACCGGCTCAACGCGCTGTTCGAGCAGTTGGTGCCGCCCTCGCGCCGGGCGAAGCCGGTCGTCTATGCGGGGTGGTTCTCCTATGAGGTGGCGCAGAAGGCGGTGCCGGCGGGTAGCCTGGAGGCGCGGCTGACCGCGATCATCCGGCAGAAGATGTACGCCACCGGCATGAGTGCGATGACGGCCACGACCAAGTTGACCACCGAAGGGCTTGTCGGGTTCTTCGTCGACTCGGCCATCGCCTGGGCGGGGCCGACGCTGGATTCCTGGTTTGGACAGGACACGATCGTTCTCGCCCAGGGGCTGCACTGGTTCGCGTTTCTGGAGACGGTGGTCGGCCGCGGACAGGGCAAGGGGCCGGCGCTGCGCATCCTCGAAGTCATCTGGAAGGAATTCGCGCTGGGCTCGGTGGCGCTGCCGAAGCTCGAGGATATCGTCCGCGAGCCGCGCGGCTGGCTGGTGATCGCCGAGAGGCTGAAATAGAGCACTTTCCGATCCTGTCGGATCGGATGTAGTGCTCTATCATATTGATAAGCAGAGCATCTTTATCCGATCAGATGACTCCATCTGATCGGATGATGTTCTAGTGTCCCGAATCTGAAATCCATCGGATTTCAGAGTCAAAGTGGACACTGGAAAAAACAATAGTTTAGAAGCCTGCTTGTCCCTGAAATTCACCCACGAATTTCAGGGGCAGGACACTAGAGCACTTTCCGATCCATCCGGATCGGATGTAGTGCTCTACCACATTGATAAACAGAGCATCTTTATCTGATCAGATGACTCCATCTGATCAGATGATGCTCTAGAGCGCCGGCCGCGACGGGCACCGGGGTGCCTGGGATGCGAGGGCGGCGACAGAGGTCGGGCGCGGTTCGGACGTTCCGCCCGTGATGCCGGCCACACACCGAACAGGGCCGCCGCATCGTCTGCATGATTCCGGACGATGCGGCGGCGAGTCTTGTTGTTCCGCTCAATCATGCGAGCGGGTATCTCTCATGCCGTTAGAACGGTGCCGGCGCTGGTCGCGGCGCTGTGAAGCGCATTGGTAAACTGGCTGATCAGGACCCTGCTGCCATCGTTCAGAGTGAGTAGTGTGCCGCCGGCCGAGGTTGTTTCAGTTTGGCTGATCGACAGCCCCGACTTCAGCGTGATCGAGTCGAGAGTTCCCGTTGCGCCGAACCCGGCAATCGTGGTCGTGGCATTGGCCATCTGGCTGTTGAGTTGGAAGATATTGCTTGCGCCGCTGACGGTGCTGGCGACAAGCATTTCATCGCCGGAGCCGCCAACGATGGTGTTGCTGGTGCCATTGCCAACCAGCGTGCTGTTGCCGCTGGCCGCGAGGTAGTTGTTGCCCGTGGTCCCGCCGATGAACACGCTGCCGTTATCAGCGCCCATTGCTGTAACCGCACCTTCGCCCCCGGTCATGACGATTTGTCGGCCGCTTGCCAGGTCGTTGATAAACAGCGTCCCGCGGCCGCCGTTGATGGCAAGCCCGTTGCTTCCGCCAGGAGAGGGGCTCCCGGCGAAGATCGTGTCATTCCCGCCGATGTCGTTGATGGTTGAATTCCAGGATCCGCCCGGGATGGAAATCACGCTATCGCCCGTCTGCGTCGTGATGACGTCGAACCCGGTGGCGACGATGGTGTCTGCGGCGGCACCGGAAGCTGCGGCAACGGTGACGGCGGCATTTCCGCTGGCGTTGATCAGGTTGCCCGCCCCGGTGACGAGGATGGGCGAATAGACCGTCGCACTCACCGTATCGTTCGAGCCGCCGACCGTGGCGCCGATGGCTCCGGGTGCTCCCGCCTTGATGTCCAGCATCGCGGTATTGCCTGAGCCGCCGACACTGACGGTGGCGTAGCTGGTCGCCGAAACGTAATCGCCGGTTCCCGTCTCGTTGATCATCAGGGAACCGAAAGTATTGGACGACGTGACGGAATCGCCCTTACCCGCCGCCGTCACCACACCACCGGTGACCGACATCTGGTCATTCGCCCCGGTCATGGTGACGTTGCCATAAGTGGCGTAACTTCCTGGCCCGCCCACTCCGTTGATCGTGTCGTTCGAACCCGCGATGGTCAGGAAATCGGACTGTCCGAGTTGCTGGACGTTGATCGCGGCGCCGCTGTGCGTGTCCGGGGCGGGCAGATTGTCGCCGCCGGTGATCGTCTCGGACAGCGGGGGCGGTGGGGCGGTTGGCGGAGGCGGTGCCGACAAGGGAGTGGCCGCGACAAACCAGCTTGCTTGCGGCGTGGACGAGAGATCTCTCAGCGTGAGTGTCGCCCCGCTCCCGAGATCGAATGTTGCCGTCGATCCGGTGACGGTGGCCGTCTTGAGAAGCGCGTCGATCTGGGTGGTTGTGGGCGCCGTGCCGCCGGCACCCGCCAGGGAGATCTGATCCGTCGCCGGATTGAACCCGTAAACGGTCGCCATCTGCTGCGCCAGGGGCTGAACGACAACGGTGGCACTGCCGGAGCCGGATATGGAGGCCGAAGCGTTCATGCCGAGAACAACTGTGCTGCTTGCGCCGTTCTCGGTGATGATGGTCGGTGTCACGTCGCCGCTGGCGGTGACGGAGATCACGTCGTTGCCCGTCCGCGTGGTGATGGTGTTGAAACTGGTGGCGACGATGGTGTCTGCCGCGGCACCCGAAGCTGCGGCAACGGTGACGGCGGCATTTCCGCTGGCGTTGATCAGGTTGCCCGCCCCGGTGACGAGGATGGGCGAATAGACGGTCGCACTCACCGTATCGTTCGAGCCGCCGACCGTGGCGCTGACAGCCCCCGGGGCACCCGCCCTGAGGTCCAGCACGGCGGCATTACCCGAGCCGCCGACACTGACGGTGGCGTAGTTGCTCGCCGCAACGTAATCGCCGGTTCCGGTCTCGTTGATCGTCAGGGAACCGAAAGTATTGGACGACGTGACGGAATCGCCCTTACCCGCCGCCGTCACCACGCCCCCGGTGACCGACATCTGGTCATTCGCCCCGGTCATGGTGACGTTGCCGTCGGTCGGAAAACTGTTGGCCCCGCCCACTCCGTTGATCGTATCGTTCGAACCCGCGACGGTCAGGAAGTCGGACTGTCCGAGTTGCTGGACGTTGATTGCGGCGCCGCTGACCGTATCGGCGATCGAACCGCCGTTCCCACCAAGGACGGTTTGTGCCGAACCCGAAGTGACGATCGACATGGGCGTGCTCGGCGCGGCGGGCGTTGGCTGACTCGGCGCTCCGCCACTTCCGCTCGCGGGCGTCGAAGCGGCTGCTGCTGCATTGTACGCTTGCGCCGCACTGATCAGCGAAGCCGACGGCGTGATCGTCTGGTTCTGCTCGTTGAACCAGGCGCTGCCGGGAACCGTCTCGTTGGCGACGAAAAGTGTTTCATTGGGAGAAACGGCAAACTGGATGCCCCCGTTGACCGTGACGGCCGTCGCCTCGATCGCGGAAATCTGTGCTGCGGTCAGCGCCGTGCCGTTCGCGTTGACGATGTCAACCTTGTCAACAGCAGGGTTGAAGCCGGCAATCGTGACGGCGCCGGCTGCCGCCGCATTGAGGACAAACAGATCCTGCCCGGTGCCGGCGGTGAGCTGCGCTGTGCTGCTCGCCTTGATGTAGGTCGCGCCCCCGCCTGCGATGATCGTATCGTTGCCGGCGCCCGCGAAGATGTCGTTGCCATTAGGGCCACCGAAAATGACATCGTTGCCGGCGCCGCCGAAGAGCAGGTTGATGCCGGCGCCCCCGATCAGCGTGTCGGCACCGCCGCCCGCGTAGAGCAGGGCATTCTGCGTCGCGTCGATGGGGGTGAGGGCAGTTGCGCCGCTCGCCCCGTCCTTGCCGAGGACCATGTTGGCGAAGGAAAGAAGCTGACCATTCGCCAGGCGGGGATCGATCAGGAACTGCGGATTACTTGCGGCAATCTGTGATGGCGTGGTGAACGGCGCACCACTATCGAGGAGCCAGCCGAAGGCTTGCATCGCCTCGTACTGGTAGTTACCCATGACGGCCGGGTTCTTGACACTGACAGTGATGATGCCGGCGAGGGACTGCATTGCCAGGGCACCGTAGTCACCCACGCTCTGCCCCCAGTTCATGGTTCCCGAAGCCGTGATGTTTGATTGTCCGGCGGCTTGCGTAGCCTGCTCAATCTGCGCCCAGGTCTGGTAATAGGGGCCGCCGGCACTAAGGCCACCCGGGCCTGCGCCGACGGAGAGATTGTAGGCAATTCCGTCTTGTGGTGCGAAGCCCTGGCCTTGTGCGAAGAAGCGGCCGACCAGGAAGTTGGATTCCCATTTCAGGAAGGTGAGGGCATTGGTGTTGCCCATTTCGGCACCCTGGACGACCGTGCTTGCGAGATAATCCTCTTCCCAGGGCGGCAAGGTCGCAACGCCGGAACCATATACTCCTGGCAAATACCCGTATGCCTGACCTTCTGCGGTCGTAAGCTGGGGGATCAGGGATACCACGTAGCTGTAGTTCGCGTTGGTGACCGCAGTGAAATACGCCTTGTCCGCCGAGCCTGTCGGGTTGGCGTAGGCGGCCTCCTGGATGGTGCGCAGGCTCCAGGCGGAACCACGAATCTGGTTTCCGAAACTGGCGACAATCGCTTGGCCGCCGTTGCGCGGAGATGGCCAGAACTGGGTAACGGCAAAGGACGCCTCGGCGTTCAGTTGTTCAAGCGCGACGACATTGCCGGTCAGCATGTAGTTGACATAGTTGAGGTCCGGCATATGAGCCGGGTCGGCGGTCCAGCCGGTATTGGGACTGACCTGCTGGGTAAGGCCAGTGGTATAGGATGACGGACCACCTCGCCCATCCGTCCAGATATTGGCGTAGTCGGCAGTGTTGAGGAAGCTTCCGTTGCTCGTCGGATCGTAGAAATGCCACGGCACAGACGCGGCTTCCATAGCCTGACCCAGCGCGAATGAAGCCGCGGCGCCATTTTGGGTGATCAGCCACGTCGCGTTCCCCTGGGTGGTCGGCCCGATATCGGCACGACCGCCCGTCATTGGCATGTATTGCGTGATACCGTCGGTGCCGAGCGGCGCGTTCCAGCCCGGCGCGTTGATTGCAGAGGTCGCGTTGGCGATGCTGCCGCTCGGGACACCGTATTGCGTATCGAAATTGGGAATGGCCCCGGTGGCTTCGAGATAGGCGATGTCATGCTGCACATTCAGGCTGGCAGCGGACGGGGTGGTTCCTGTTGAGAGACTCCAATCCTGGTATTGATATTGGGTCAAGTTCGATTGCTGGGCGACGGTGACGCCGTTCTGGATCACGGTGGCGCTGTACGTAATCGTCCCGCCATTCGCCTGCATCGCGGCGTCGTTGTTGAATTGCAGGGTCGTGCTGACCTGGCCATTGGCATAGGCGGTCACATCGGCTTCGATGCGCAGGGAACCGGTAACCGGTATGCTCACGATCGCTTCGCTCGCCAGCGGGCCGGAGAGCCAGGACTGTACGGTGCCGGCGGCGAGCGCGCTACGAATTGCACCCGCGATGTCAATGGTTTGCGAACCGGTGTTGCCGCCTTGATTGGCCGTGATGTTGAGGGCCGCCGTCAGACTGTAGTTCGCGAGAGCCGAGGCAAGATTGACCGCCGGCGCCGCGTTGGCTGGCGCCAGGTTCAGCATCGCGGAAACGGAGGTTCCGGCAGCAATGGCGGGCGCATTGATGGTGACAATCCCGCTGGCGACCGACCCGTCCGGGTTGAATGTCTTGGCGTCAAGCTGGGCCGGATAGGTCACGCCGCCGATCGTCACCGTCAGACCGGAACCCTGCGGAACCGCTCCAGGCGCGAAGACTTCGTTGAGCGTAACGGGCTGCGCGGCGAGAGTTGTTGTGCCGGTATTCTGAAGGATGAAACCGACAATCTGGCCCGGAGCGGTGGCCGATGCGACCGCAGGAGCAACGATGTTACCCGGAGGGGTGAGGCTTGACGACATGGGACCTTCCGATATCAGAGCGGAATGAGGATAGGCATTACCGGATCAGGCGTTTTGCCGGAAAGCGCCCCGAAAATATCTAGACTATTCTTAACAAATGATTAGCACGACAATCTAAATATCCCATGGGATGAGTCATGGGTATATTTATGATTCAAATCGAACAGATGTTGATGCCGCCTCGTCACTTGTAAAAAAAATGCGACTTTGTCTGTTGTTCGTCGATTTTTGGTTGCCGCACGTATCAGCATTCGCGAGGGGAGGCCGTCTTGGTCTCAAAAACATGTAAAATCCCCGAACCGATCGTGATCTGGATGCAGGAGAAACGGATGATGCCGAAGCGGACATTGCCGCGGGATGAGGTGGAGCCGTTCCGATGCCACCTTGGCCCAACCCGGACAGTGAATTTCATGATAACTAGCGATTTCAGCAAGTTATACGCCAGCAGGCTGGCATTGCCATTGTCCGGCGTCAGGATCCATAGGGCAATTGAGTCGAATTGGACAAGGGTGGATTTCCGGCTCAACTGCACCCCGTCGTCGTCACGATGAGCCAGAAATCCTGGCGCCCGAAATCCCCCGCTGAGGCGGTAGTTCCGCATCCGCCAGGCGAACCGGCGGCTCTCCTTGGCGGGTTAGAAGATGTGCATCGTATTCGACGGCGAGATGATGCGGCAGATCATATTCGCCAGCCGTAACCCGCACAGCCATCGGCTGCTCGCACCTACGATCTCTCGGACTAAGCGGGTCCGCAATATGGCGCAAATGCACGCGCCGGCGCGTCATGTAGCCAAACCGCACAAGGGATGGTTTCGGCCAGCGCTCCGGTTCCACACCGTAGAAAATATCTTGGCGTGCGACGGTCGGCTCCTCTCATGCCAACCTCCCATGAATCTCTCAAGCGTCGGTTCGGGAACCCAAAAGACACCCGCGGCATTGCGTAGAGATAACATGACGTTTGTCTTGTCTTCCATCTCGATGGACATGAAAATAATTTTCTTGCCTACATGGATGTCCCGGCTCAACGCAGGGTCAAGATCCGTTCAGCGAGCCCAATCCAGGATAGCGTCCGTCAATGTGGTGGAAATTCTGGTGTAGCTGAAGCGGCCAATGGTCACGCGGCGACGGTGGAAATTCGTGGTGTATCGGCATCGATGGCGGGTGCCATGAGTTCGACCATTCCCTCGATCTGCATATAGCGGTTCTGTGTCTGCCATTCGTCGTTGGCCTCGAGCAGCACGGCCCCGATCAGGCGGATGATCGAACCTTCATTGGGAAAGATGCCGACGACATCGGCGCGGCGCTTGACCTCCTTGTTCAGGCGTTCGAGCGGATTCGTCGAGTGAATTTTGGTTCGGTGCTGGGCGGGAAAGTCCATGTGCGCCAGCACGTCGGTTTCACTGTCGTCGATGAACGCGCCAAGTTTTGGCCATTTGCCCCGGAGCTGGTCGGCCACATGGCGCAGGGTCTGGCTGGCACTGACGCGATCCGGCTGGATAAACGCCTGACGCAACGCGGCAGACACCATGCTCTGCTGCCCCTTCGGCACATAGGACAAGGCGTTGCGCATCCAGTGAACGCGGCATCTTTGCCAGGATGCCCCCATCACCCGGCGGATCGCCGCCTTCAACCCTTCATGAGCATCGGAGATCACCAGTTTCACCTCACGCAGCCCACGGCGGACCAAGCTCTTGAGAAAGGTCGACCAGAAGGTCTCCGCCTCGGACGGGCCGATGTGCAGGCCGACGATCTCGCGCCGACCGTCGGTGTTCACCGCCACTGCGATTATCGCTGCAACTGAGACGATCCGCCCACCTTCGCGCTGCTTGAGATAGGTCGCATCCAACCACAGATACGGCCACTCGCCGGCGAGTGGCCGGTCGAGGAAGGCGTTCACCCTCTCATCGATGTCCTTGCACAGTTTCGAGACCGTGCTCTTGCTGATCCCCGTCAGCCCCATGGCCTGCACCAGCTCGTCTACCCGCCGGGTCGAGACACCGCCAATCCAGGCTTCCTGGATGACCGCGGCCAGCGCCTTCTCCGAGGTCCGGCGAGCTTCCAGGAACGGCGGGAAGTAGCTCCCCTGCCGCAGCTTCGGGATCCGAAGCTGCAAGCTGCCAAGCCGCGTGTCCAATGCGCGTTCCCGGTAGCCGTTGCGATAGGTCGCGCGCTCGCCGCTGCGCTCGTAGCGGCTGGCGCCGATCAGCCCATCCACATCCGTCTCCATCAGCAGTTGAACCACCGCCTCCGCGACGCTGCGCAGAAAATCGCCGTCCCCGGCTTTGGCCAGTAGCTCAGCCAGTGGTAATCTATCTTCGGTCATCGGGTTCTCCAGGCTTCAGGTTGAAGTCTCGCAACTCCACCATAGCCGACTGATCCGATGGCCACCTCAAACTACACCGTTACGGGGCCCAAAAGTCCACCACGACCCCGGACACTACCCCAATCCAGCGCCTGACACGGAAAGCAAGCTCTGCGCCGATGTCGTCGGCATCGCCGCGCCCTACGTGTAAGCGTCGCTAAGAAAGTCAATTCCGTGAAATTTCTCTGAAGGGTCTCCGAAGAAAAGTGAGCACTGAACCGTCGCCGCTGAATTCACCAGGACTTCCGGTGAGTTACGTATGATCATCGCCCGATCGTTTCCCACGCGGGCAGGTTGACTCGAAGGACGTTGTTACGGATACGAAAACGTACGCGGTTAACTGGTATTTCGGCAAGTCAGACGTCGCCTGCAGATCCCGGAATCTCGCCGCGCCAAGTCATGGCTATTCAATACACTGGAGTCTGAAATGCTGAAACGCGTATTGTCCGGAATTGCATTCTCGATCGTGCTCGCCGGAGGAAGCCTTGCGGATGCCAACAGCGTCAGCGCTGGAAAGGCGTTGTATGTGTCCCATTGCAGCGGATGCCACCGTGCCAATGGCGCCGGCGGCTTGCATTTCGGCAAGGCCGTCTCGGCCGATCTGCAAGCGCCGGGGCTTGAAAATACCTATCATCACAGCACGAAACTTCTCGTCCGCGCCATCCTCGATGCCCGCGACGAGGATGGCGACCGCCTCGACCGGCCAATGCCTGCCTGGAAGGGCCGATTGTCGCGCGCGCAGGCACTCGACATCATTGCGTTTCTCAAGACCCTTCACGCCTGAGGCCGGCCGGCCGGGCGCGGTCGCGGGCTATACCGGCCGGGAGCCGCTCGCCTGCACCAACGGGCGAAGACCAGCCATCTGGCCTGACGCCTCCGGGCGTCCGCGCCGCGTCCGCCGCCGATGAGACGCTGACCTCGCATCTCATTGACGGCGGCCGCTCCACGCCACTCCTTGCCGCACATCATACGCGACGGAACACCCCGACTCGGCACTCGGACAGGCCTATTCAGAAAATGTGTAAATCGATCTGGTAACCCGATCCGCCGGCTCGCATTCGACTGACTAAATCGCAATCGAATATTTCAAAATGATGTCGCCGTGTTCGCGTTGACTTCAAAACATAACGTGACAGACTGTAACTCGAAGGCTACCTCCCCACCGAGATTCGAACGCAGCCTGCCTCTGATGCCTGAGGTGCTGCCGCCATTGCGTCAAACTGGGAGAAGGTCTGATCATGAAATATGTTCGTTCCGAATCAGCAAGGTCGACATTGCGCACCCTGCTGCTTGCTGGCGCGAGTCTTGCTGTCATCCTGCCACGGGCCTCCGCGCAGACCGTCAGCGCCGGACAGGTCTCGGCGACCGCGACATCGGATTACTACACTCATCTCGGAAAATCGAGCGTCAAGCTCACCAAGAAAAAGATCTTCAAGTCCTCGCAGTCCGAGGCCGTGGTCAGCCGCCAGGACATCCAAGCGCTCGGTCCCTCGACCAGTTCGGCCGGTGTGTTGTCGGCGGCGCCGGGCGTGCAGATCCGCGGCTATGGCGGTAATTCCGACACCGCCCGCTATCAGATTCAGCTGCGCGGCTCCAAGGTCGGCTGGTCATCGACAAATGGCGACGCCGAACGCAATGGACTTACCGTGCTGTTCGACGGCATTCCGATGAACAACACGATTTCCCATAATGGCCAGTGGGATTCAAACGAAATCCCGATTACCCAGCTATTCAGCGGCATCAATATCATCTACGGGCCGGGTAACCCCGACTCCCGCTGGTTCGACTCGGTCGGCGGCACGATCAACTACGTTCCCGTGCAGCCGACCAAGCACCCGCATTACCAGGTCGGCATCGCCTATGGCAGCCAGCAGACCGAAAATCTTCATTTCATCTTCGACACCGGTGAATATGACGGTTGGAGCGGCGTTGTTGCCGGCGGCTACGCGGGCGCCAAGAGCTACTGGGGCGGCACTTCGGTCGGGCACTATTCCTGGCCGGCGCAGTCGCACGCGATCTATGCCAAGTTGGTCAAGGACTTCGCCAACGGCTCGCTAAGTTTCGCCGTCTATAACGACAACAACGTCGAATACGCGCCGCGGCCGAACTTCATTCCGCTGACGCCGATCCCCGGTGTCACGGTAACAGGCTATTCCGGTTCGCCACTGTTCAGCCAACAGACCTCGGGCTTTTACGGCACCGGCACACCGGATATCTGGTTCAAGCAGTTGCAGGTGCGCGACACGATCCTCTACAGCAAGATGTCGGTTGCCCTGTCGAAGAACATGACGTTCCACAACAATATCTGGTATCGCTGGGGGCATCGCGTTCATTACCGCATCAACAATTACGGCACGAATTCCCCGCTGTCCGGTGCCGCCTATGTGCCGAATGCGACCAATGCCGAATACTATTATCCGACCACCAACCAGTATGGCGACAATCTCTTCTTCGACTATCACCTGCCATATAACGACATCAAGTTCGGCGGCTATGTCATCTACGAGCGGTATTTCTCGCCCTATCGCGGCTACAACGATCTCGGCGTCGGCGGCTCTACGCAGGCGAATCCCGCCAGCATCCAGCAGTTCACCCTCTACACCACCTACGCCAACGGCTTCCTTCAGGACACGATCCACCCCTTCCGGGGATTTTCGATCACGCCGGGCATTGCCGAGGTTTCGTATCATACGGATTTCCACAACGACTTGCCGATCGGCGGCACGAATGCCGTAGGTGCGGCGGATGCCTCGAAGACCTTTGTCCGCGCCGAGCCCTCGATCGGGCTGCGCTACGAGCCGGTGCCCTGGGCCGCGCTCTACGGCAGCATGGCGCTCTCCTACCAGAACCCGACGGACAATGCGTTCGGCGCCAACCAGTCGACCTCGCCCAATCTGTCGTTCCTGAAGCCGACCCAGGCGCGGGATTATGAGATCGGCCTCAAGCTGTTCAGCGACCATGTGCCCTACCTGCATCACGCGACGCTGAACCTGAACTATTTCAACGATACGCTGACCAACGAAGCGATCGCGATCTATCACGCGAACATCGTCAATTCCTCGCTGGCCGCGGCGAATGCGCGTCTGCAGGGCGTGCAGATCGACGCTTCTGTCGAGCCGAACTTCCACTGGCGCGCCTTCGTCAATGCAAGCTTCGACAACAACAAGTATCTGCAATACGAAACCGGCAACGTCGTCTATCACAACGAGCCGATCGCCTATAACCCGAACATCCTGCTCAATTTCGGCCTGAACTACCGCACCTTCATCGGCTCGACGCTGGTCACACTCGGCTTCCTCGACCAGTACACCGGCGCGCAGCACTACTTCAATAACAACACCAACAACGTCTCGTCGCGCAAGCTGCCGGGATTCAACGTCGCCAACCTGTCGATCGCGGCGAACATTCCGGTGCCGCAGAGCCTGTCGCACGCGGTGAAGGTTCTCGAACTCTCCTTCAACATCAACAATGTCTTTGATACGAAATACAACGACAACGGTTATATTACGTCCGGTGGCTATTTCGGCACCAATGCCGCTGGAGCAAATACCGCGAACGCGATCCTGGTGCAGCCGGGCGCGCCGCGCCAGTTCATCGCAGCGCTGACCGCGAAGTTCTGATCTGTTCTACCCACCCGGCAGCTCCGGCCGGGTGGGACCATCTGATTCCGGCTGTCGGCGTTCTTCTCACCGCTCCCGCTCTTGCCTTCTTGTCCTAGTTAAGCAGAGGATTTTACGCACCTGTAGCGGCTTTATACGAAATCGTGAGGGGGGTGAGAGACGATAGTGCTTTTGCGAACTGGTGACGGTGATCTGCCGCCTTCTGAGTGGTCCGGGATCTGTTTTGGATTTGGCCTGAAGGAGGACTGGGATGGCGAGGAATCACAAGCCGGAAGAGATTATTGGCAAGCTGCGCGAGGCTGAGTTTGTTCTGGCGCAGGGCGGGACGGTTGCGGATGCGTGCCGTCGGATCGGCGTCACCGAGCAGAGCTATTATCGGTGGTGCAAGGAGTATGGCGGCCTGAAGATGGACCAGGCGCGGCGCATGAAGGAACTGGAGCGGGAGAACGCCCGGCTGAAGCGTCTGGTGGCCGATCTGTCGCTGGACAAGGCGATCCTGACGGAGGCGGCACGGGGAAACTTCTGAGCCCCGCGCGGCGCCGGCGCTGTATCGATCACATCAGAGGAACGATGTCTGTCTCCGAGCGGCGGGTGTGCCGCGTGCTCGGACAGCATCGATCGACGCAGCGCAAGGTGCCACGCGGGGCGGATGACGAGGCGGCCCTGACCGGAGACATCATCGCCCTGGCCCGGCAATATGGTCGTTACGGTTATCGGCGGGTGACGGCCTTGCTGCGAGATGCGGGATGGCATGTGAACCGCAAGCGGGTCGAGCGGATCTGGCGGCGCGAAGGTCTCAAGGTGCCGCAAAGGCAGCCGAAGCGCTCACGCCTCTGGCTCAATGACGGGTCATGTATCCGGCTGCGGCCTGAGTATCCCGGCCATGTGTGGTCCTACGACTTCGTCGAGGGACGGACCCACGACGGCCGCAAGTTCCGGATCCTGTCGATCATCGACGAGGCCAGCCGGGAGTGCCTGGCCCTGCCGGTCGCGCGACGGCTCAGGAGCGAGGATGTGCTGGGCGCTTTGGCAGGACTGTTCGTCACCAGAGGGCCGCCGGCGCATATACGGTCGGATAACGGTCCTGAATTCATCGCCCGGGCGGTGCGGGAATGGCTTGGCAGGATCGGTGTGAAGACGCTCTACATCACGCCAGGTTCGCCATGGGAAAACGGCTACTGCGAGTCCTTCAACGGTTCGCTGCGCGATGAACTGCTCAACGGGGAGATCTTCTACACCTTGGCGGAAGCGCAGATCCTGATCGAGGCCTGGCGGCGGCACTACAATACCGTCAGGCCACACAGCTCGCTCGGATATCGCCCGCCGGCCCCGGAAACCGCGACGCCGCCACGGCCGCCCTCCGGTTCCGCTTCGCTCCACCGGCGACCGGCCATGGCGGCGGAGACAACAATGCACTAACTTCCAACACGGACCACTCACTGGCGGCCGGTCACTGACGGGAGTGACCTACACCATGAAATCGGCGCCCCCGCCGAATCGGGCGCCGTTTAGAGATCGGCTAGACACGGGATCAACTCATCTCCAACCGTGTGAACCGATGTCGGAACTTGCAAGATGACGAGCAGATGGCGTGATCGATCGATCCCCGACGCGAGACACTCCGAGGCTGCCAGTGGCCCTCTATGCGGTCGCTCCATTGTTCGGAACTCGCCTCGCGGAAACCATCTTGGCCAGCGTTCATGCGCGAGCGCACCAACAGGCCGGACATATGGACGCAAGCGATCCGATCACATCACCCTCTTATCCTGCGGAAATTTCGGCAAAATTCTGAAAAATATTGCGAAAGACGTCACGCCAGATTTTCTTCCGACGCTCGGTGAATTGCGCGACAACCAATATCGTGAGCGGCACGCCGAGAAGTTCCATCGATCGGGTTTGCCATGCCGTCACGGGCCAAGGTGACTCGGCGGCAACGAATTGTAAAAGCGGCAGATGCATGAGATACAAGGTCAGAGTTGAGCCCGCGATCCAGCGGATCGGGGCCGCTGACTTGGTCAGAATCCCCGCCGGGACATGGGAAATACGTCTGAAACCGATCAGGTGGAGCGTAAACAGCGTCCCGATGATATAATCTTGAATGATGTGGGCGCGCCCCAGCCAGTTCGCTGCAACCGGCCGACCGAGGTGCCACGCCAGGAACTCGTAGCCTCCCCACGCGATGATCGCGCCAACGCACATGAGCCAGCCGAGCGTGAGGGGGATGACCCATTTGGCGAGTGCATGATAGGCCGCCACGCCCATTAGCCAAATGGGCAAAAGCGCATCGATTTTCGGCCCCATGATCAACAAGGCCAATATCATCAAGACGACGCGTCGACGCTTCGATGTGAACATCACAACGCCGAACGCGATATAATACCAGACCTCGAAGCCCAATGACCAGAATGGCAAATCGGATCCGGGCGCTATTCGATTGAACCAGATCTGGTTTGTGAAGGTTATGGCATGAAGGAATTGGGACACGCGGCCCGTCCAAGCATACCCCCAGTCGGCGGTGTAAAGCGAGGGCTTGGCGGCGCGGCCGAGCGCATCGAGAACGAATGTCAATATCAGCGCAGGTGCGACGACCGAGTAGATGCGGGCGCAGCGACTGATGGCGTATTCCGTCAGATCATGCTCGCGCGTATCGCAGACATAGGCGATGACAAAGCCCGACAGAACAAAGAATACGTCTACGGCCTCCGCGCCATAGGGGCCGATTTGCCAGAAGAGGCCACCTGTCAGCCGGGCGCCAGCGGCATGGCTTGCGAAGACGATGAAAGCCGCGACAAAGCGGATCAGATCCAGATAGATCGATGTCGATTTATTCATGACAGTGTAGCCACGTTTATTCATGTGACTTGCCGATGCTCGGTTGTGAAAGAGTAGAGGCGATAAAATTCACTGCCAGGCGCAGTTGCGCCAGGGTATCCGTACTTATGATCATAGCGCGGGGCGTTCATCGATAAGCCAAGTCAGTGCGGTGACGATAGGGGCAGTGGTATTATCCACCAATTCAAGCAGTCGATTAGCGGTTGGATGCGGCGCCGAAGCGTCGGCGAAAATAGTCAAAAACGCCGGCACGTATCGATTTGGCGCCCTGCTGACCGGAGACGAGCCAGAGCAGCGGGGCTGCGGATTCCTTGGCGGCTTGCCAGTATAGATCGCGAATGACGCGGAACAGGCCGATCGGGGAGCGATCATGCTTTTCCCACAACAGGAACTTATTGCGCGCGATATAATACAGTTTGCGGGGCGTCATGCGGGCGCCGAAGCTGCGTGACTCGAAATGGATGATCCGCGCGGAATTGAGGCACAGGCTCGGTATGCCGAGCGCCTTCGCACGGAGAAAGAAATCGGTCTCCTCGAGCTGAAGAAAAAACCGTTCGTCAAACATCCCGACCCGGTCGAACACGGAACACGGGATCATCAGGCAGGCACCGTAGGCGAAATCAAGCGGGTAAAGGTGCGGCTGGCCTTGAAGTGCCGCGCTGGAGGGATTCTGGGCGGGGTCAAGCTGGATACCATCCCCAGGATCGCCGTAATCGATGGCGGGGTGCAACAGGCAGTCTCCAACCTGATCGAGCGCGCCGAGCAGGGGCGCGAACGCGCCGACGGCGGCCAGCGTGTCGTTGTTCAGCAGGCAGACGGCCCTTGCGCCGCGCGATCGTGCCCACGCGATCCCGACATTATTGCCGCCGGCCCAACCTTGATTGGCCGGCAGGGTGACGGTGTCGATACTCGGAAACTCGCGGCCCAGCGTGTCGGCCGCCCCCGTCCCGGTGCCATTATCGATGACCAGAACCCGCCAGTCGGCCGGCAGGCCGGGCGTCAGCGCGGCGAGGCAGGCGCGGGTATCGGCGAAGCTACCATAATGCAGGATGATGACGACGAGAGCGGGTTGCATTCCAGAGGTGACTACTAGATACAAGATCAAACTTTATTGATTTTCCGTACCAGTGGCGGGCAGTTACCGTGCCTGTTAAATATCGCGTCGCGAAGAGAAAGAAATAAACTTAACAATAGAGCTCCCTTCACTTTGAGGCCTCTTTTTTCAATAGAACGGCCCAAAAGTACTGATTTTATTTCCCATGCCATACACCGCCATGCAAATATCAACGATTTTTTATCGAGATTTTTCCTTGCAAAAAATATTCTATTTCTTGCTATAAAGTAGCGATATAATGGTGAACTAACTCCGCCAAATGTTTGTGCCCCAATATGAAAGCAAATAGATTTTTTTGAAAACACACAGCGCATGTTATTTGATCGCGCTCGAAAACACCAATCCGTTTCATCATAATTTAGAAAATAGCGCTCATCGAAATATCCTATTTTGTCAAATCCTTTTTCGGTGATTAAAAATGAACATCCTTTCAGTTCTGGAACATCAATATCAGGGCCGTCAAATACAAATTCTGACTTTTTCATTGAGGTTTGTCGCGAAAACCCCGACTCCGACGTTAGCTGAGATCCAGCAAATTCAAGCCAATCCGGGTTCGAATATGAGATCACAACCGAACCGACAGCCGCAACATCCTCAGCGTCAATTGCCTCAACAAGAGCGGATAGTGTTTTTGGCTCAACACGGATATCTGGATTGATTAAATAAAAATAATTGTACCCATGCAATTTTGCAAGTTTTATTCCATAATTATTACCACCAGCCCACCCTAAATTTGAACCAGAATTATATATCTCAATATAAGGAAATATTTTTCTTATATTTTCAATAGAACTATCTTCCGAATTGTTATCAATTATATAAATTTTGAATTTCGGATAGATGATTCTTTGAAGAGACTCAATGCATGCGATAGTATTTTTTGAGTCGTTCCAGTTCAGAACGATGATAGCGACCGCTGGGTAATCTTCGTAATTTGACATGCTATGATAGGCCTTCGTCTTTATAAAAATCCATCGCGCCCGCCAATCGCGCTGCGAAGGCCGACTGTGACTGGGTCCGCTCTACAAAATCACGCGCCCCTCTTCCGAGCTTTTGAGCGAGATCAGGCTTGGCCAATAATGTTTCAATGGCGTGGCGAAGCGCTTGAGGATCATCTGGAGGGACTGTCAGGCAAGTCTCCCCGGGTTTGAGAACGTCGCTCAGAACGGCGGTATGGGTGACGATGAGGGGTTTGCCCATGGCTGCCGCTTCGAGAACGGCGCTGATGCCGCCCGCGTTCAGCGTTTCGACGAGGGGGATCACGACCAGTTTTGCCTTGGCGTAGAGGGTTCGCAGATCGGGGAATGGTAGGGGCTTGCCGATGATTTCGACGTTTTCGGGTTGATTGAGATCTGCGACGACCGCTGGGGATGTGCGGATCTTGACATGAGTGGCGAGCGGCGAAACGGCCTTGAACAAGGTTCCGTAGTCTCGGCTCGCGTCATTGCCGAGCGACAGTACAAAGTCATCGGGTTCGATGGGTTGCGGTCGAAAAAATACGGTATCGACCGAGTGGCCAATCATTTGAACGGGCGCCCGCAAGCGCCACTTCGCCTCGATATAGCGTTTTTGCTCGGAGGCGAGGACCATGACTCCGTCAACGCGCGGCAATACGTAATCGAGAACCCGCATACGCAGCCGCCATGTCTCGGTTAATCCGACATCCCAGAGAATGATCTTGGTGCGGAAGCCGAAAACATGACGGGCCATGAGCAGGGGAGCGGCATTGCCTTCGAAGACGGAGACGATCAGGTCATAACGCCGTTTGCGCGCAAGGATTTTGAGTGCGCGGAGCGGGTCGAACGACTGAAGCAATGGATTCATGCCGCCAAACGGATTCCACGGCCGGACGCCGGGGTCGAGAATATCAACGCACCATCCAAGATCGTGCAGTGCGGCGTCGAGACGTTGGGGAACCGGCCCGCCATCCTCTCCCACCGTTTCCCGATAAGGTAACCATCTGATCGGCGGGACCATCAGAACGCGGCGGATGGTCATGGAGCGCGTCCCGGGACGATCCAGTATTGGGGCTGCTCGGCGCGCGCCTCCGGGCTGGTTTCCGGGGCGTTGGCGTGATCGAGCCAGTGATAGGCCGCGCGTGCCCGGGCGGAGTGGGTCGTGTTGATGATCCCGGCGAGCGCGGCAAGGCGGGTCTGGGCGTAATAGCCCTGGCTGTGCGACCAGCCCGTGCCGTTGGCCTGGCCGCCTCGCTCGGTCGCGCGACGGATCGCAGCCCAGCTGGTGAAATATTGGTGGGTCGAGGGGTCGTAGGTCGCCAGGTTATAGGCAATGCCGTCATGCGGGTTGAAGCCGCGGGCGAGCGGGAGCAGTGAATTTGCGAGGAAATGGGTCTGCCAGCGCACCACGACGCGCGCGCCTTGCTCCCCAAACCGGGCGAGGCGGCTCATCGTGGTGGCGAAGAAATCCTGCTGCCACGGGGCCATTGATGCGCCATTGCCATAGGCGCCGGGTACATATCCATAAGCCTCGCCTTCGCGGACCTGCCAGATGGGGATTTTGCGGCGGAGAAAATCCAAGTTGTTGGCGACC
Organism: Acidiphilium multivorum AIU301; assembly: GCF_000202835.1. NCBI lineage: Bacteria > Pseudomonadati > Pseudomonadota > Alphaproteobacteria > Acetobacterales > Acidocellaceae > Acidiphilium > Acidiphilium multivorum. The sequence goes on along the minus strand of NC_015186.1, from coordinate 2,070,357 downwards.
ATGCGGGCAAAGTAGCGGCGCATGGTGCTGTGGTCGGGGTTGATGTAGGCGGCCTCGGCGATTTCACGGAGGTCCCACGCCGCCCCCCGCACCTGATTGCCCGACCCGACGACAATCCCTTCGCCGCCGTTGCGAGCCTGCGCCGCGGGCCAGAAGTCGGTCTCGGCGAAGCTGGCCTGGGCGTTCAGCTGGTCGAGATAATAGCGGCGCCCGGTCAGCAGGTAGGGAATGTAGGCAAGGTCTGGCTGATGGGAGGCGTCTGGGGTCCAGCCGGTATTTCCCACCTGCTGCGTGAGGCCAGTCGTGTAGGAATGCGGGCCGCCGCGCGGATCGGTCCAGATATTCGGAAAATCGGCGGTGGTCAGGAAATTGCCGGCTTTCGGATACCACATGTGCCAGGGAACGGCGCCGGCGGCATCGGCCTGCCCGATCGCATACTCCGCGGCAATCGGGTTCTGGCTGATCAGCCAGACCGCGTTGGCGCGGGTGGTGGGGCCAATGCTGCCGCGTCCGCCCGTGGTCGGCATATATTGGGTCACGCCATCGGCGGCGAGCGGAGCGTCCCAACCCGGTTGCATGATTGCGCGCCGATATCCCACCAGCAGGCTGGGTGCCGCCCCTGGGTGCAACGCATAATGGGGAATCGCGCCCAGACGCTCCAGCGCTGCGATGTCATGCACCACGTTGATCGGCACGCGGCCATCGGTACGCAGGACGACGTGCCAGTCCTGATATTGGTGCTCCGTCAGCGGGCCGACGCGATAGATCGTCTTTCCGCCGAGGCTGATGCTGACGGTTTCGCGCATGGCACCGCCCGACGATGTCATGGCGCGGTCATTGTCGAACTGGATGTCCGCGCCGATCGCGCCGCTGCGATAGGCCGTCAGATCGACCACGAGGCGGAGCGAACTGGCCAGCGTGCGGCTGAGCCGGACCTGGTGGGCCAGCGGGCCTTGCAGCCAGGTTGACAGACGATCTGCTGCCTGGGCGCGTCGATACCAGCGGCTGAGGTCGATCGTGAAGGTTTGGGGTGTTCCGCCTTTGGGCGTGATCACGGCCTTGATGGTGATTGGATGGGCGGCCAGCGCCGGTGCGATCGCCACTGTACCGCGGGCGGCGCGGCCGTTTGCGCGCAGGAGCAGGCTGGCATTGGCGGCGGCGGCGATAGGCGGTGTTTGCAGGGTGATGACCGCGAATTTGGCCGAGCCGTCCGGATAGCGCAGCTTCACATCGGCCTGTGCCGGCAGCGCGCCCGCACTGATGCCGGTGCCGCGGGGCAGGGCGCCGTCAGCGAACATGGCGGCAAAAGTGATCAGGCGCGGCGGCAGGGCGTGGTGCGTCGTGTTTTCAAGCACGACGCCTGTCAGCGCACCCGGAGCGCGAGGCACGGGCGGCGCCATCACAAAGCTCTGCGCACGAGCTCCGCGCGGGAGGACGACGGCGGCAAGAGCGAAAACGAGGTAAAGACGTTTCATGCCGGAAGCCGCCTTGTCTCGATGCGCCGGAGCATCGCACGAAGAAAATCGAGCAGGTCGCGTTCGGCACCCTCTGGCCGGCCGGCCAGAAGCCATAGGCCGATCAGCGATGCGGTATAGCTGATCGCACCGATCATGACGGCCGCACCGAGATGGATCGCCTGCCAGCGGTCGGTGCCCGGTTCATCGCTCCAACCGAGATGCAGTGTTACCAGCAGCGCGGTCATCAATGCGGCGGCGGCGATGCTGCGCCAGATCCGGCCAAGCACGGTACCCAGCGACAGGTCCAGCCGATGAACGGTCACGACGATAAGGACCAGCTGGTTGACGATGTCGGTCAGTGCAATGGCAATGGCTGCGCCGGGGAGGCCATAAACGGGCAACAGCACGATGATCAGGCCGAGGCGCGTGAGGGTGACGGCCGCTCCAAGTTTGAATAGGGCTTTCATCCAGGCCCTCACGCTGAACACCACTCCGCTGATCATGCCGAAGATGCTGAATGCATTTGCGATGCCGATGATCTGAAGCAGCGGCACGGCGCCGATCCAGTTCTTGCCGAACCCGAGTTGCACGATGGGATAGGCGGTCAGCGACAGGCCGAGCCCGGCGGGCAGGGCGATGATGGTCATCAACGCGAGCAGGCGCAGCAGCAGGCTGGCTCCATTGTCGTCATCGGCCCGCGCATGGGCGAAGCCGGAGAAGGCCGAACGGCAGAGGGGGCCGACCAGTTCAGTGTTGGGCAGACCCGCAATTTCGTTGCCGAGGCCGAAAATGCCGACGGCTCCAACGCCGAGCATTTTCCCGATGATGAAATTGGTGCCGTTCGAATTGAGCTGCGAAACGAGGTTATTCACCCAGATCCACGCGGAATAGCCGGCCATGCGGCGCCAGGCGACCAGGCTGAGCCGCGGGCGGTAGGGATGCAGCCGATAGGTCATCATGGTGGTGATCGCCTGGTTGGTCAGCAGCGCGATGATCAGCGCCCAGTAGGAACGCAGGATGAAACTGAGCGTGATGCCGATAGCGGTCTGAACGATGCGGGGGATGATCTTCAGGACGAATTCGCGGTCGAAGGCGATGAACCGGCGGAAATCGACGACGCCGATATTCTCCATCGCGCCCAGCGCGCTGATTCCCGCCACGGCCAGCAGCACCGGCGCCAGATTCGGATTGTGGAACAGCGCGGCGATCGGAAATGCGCCGATCAGCAGCACCAGCGCCACTCCGAAGCCGCGGATCAGGTTGATGGTAAAGCCCGTATCATAGAGGGCGCGGTCGGGGTGAGGATCGCGAATGATCGCATCTTCAACGCCGACTTCGCACAGCTGGCCAAAGCCCTGAACGAAACTGGTGGCGAGCGCGACAATGCCGAAATCGGCCGGCGTGAGCAGACGCACCAGGATCAGCGTGCTGAACAGGCCGATGAACCGGGTGCAGAACCGCCAGCCAATCACCCATCCGGCGCCGCGCGCCGTGCGGCTGAGGATCGAGCCTTCGCCGGCCAGGCTGGCGAGGCCGGCGTCCTGCGAGGCCGTGCCGTCCCGCGGGCCGGCGGATCCAGGGTCAGCTGTCATGGGGCACCCGGCGCTGGTGCTGCCAGTCGGCCAGGAAGCTGTCGAGCACCAGAAGGTGCCAGAGCAGCGCGGTATGGTCGCGCCGGCCGCTCGCATGGGCATCGAGCAGGCGGGCCACGGCGGGGCCATCGAACCAGGTGCTGGCCAGGAGGGCGGATTGCGGGCCGCAGAGCATCTCCCGCAACTGCGGCGCCGCCTTGCGCATGTCCGGGCCGAGCGTGGCGGCGAACCCCTGTTTCGGGCGATTCATGACCGAGGCGGGCAGCAGCGACGCCGCCACATCGCGCAGGATCGCCTTGCCGCGGCCGCCGCGCAGCTTCAGATCCGCCGGCAGCGCCAAGCCGAAAGCCAGCAGCGTCGGGTCGAGCAGCGGGCATCGCACCTCGAGGCCGACCGCCATGCTCGTGCGGTCGGTCTTGACCAGGATGTCCCCGGGCAGCCAGGTTTCGAGGTCGATCCGCTGGGCCACGCGCAGCGCATCGTCGTCCTCATGGTCGGCGGCGACGGCATGAAAGCGCGTGGCGGGGTCGTGACCCTCGATATCGCGGCGGAAGCCGGCGCTGAACAAACCGTGGCGCGTCGCGGCCTCGCTGCGGCCGACGCTGCGGTAATACGCCTCGGCGGAGTCGAGGCTGAGTTCGGTAAGCGTCGATTTCGCCCGCAGCCAGCGCGGCGCGGCGTCGAGCTTCGGATAGGCGCGGGCGATCGTGCCGATCACGCGGCGTCGGACCGGCCCGGGCAGCATGCGCCGCGCCGCGTCGGTAAGATGATGGAACCGGTATCGCCGATACCCGCCGAATGCCTCGTCACCGCCATCGCCGGACAGGGCGACGGTGACGTGACGCCGCGCCAGGGCCGCGACGGCGCGGCTCGGCACCGAGGAATGATCGCCGAACGGTTCGCCGAACATCGCGGCCTGGGCCGCGGCATCGCCGAGGATGGTGTGAGCCGACATCTCCGCGGTTTCGTGCTCGGCCCCGCAGTGGCGGGCGATCTCGCTGGCGGCCTCCCGTTCGTCGGCCTCGGGGAAGCCGATCGTGAAGCAGCGGAGCGGCCGGTCGGTCCGGCGCGCCGCGAGCGCGACGACGCAGCCCGAATCGATGCCACCCGACAGGAACGCGCCGAGCGGAACATCGGCGATCATTCGCCTGGCCACGGCATCCTCGAACAATCCGCCCATGACACCGGCGGCCTCATGCGCGTCGGCCGGCGGATGGGCGCGCGGCAGGCTCCAGTAGCGGAACGGGGCCGGCAGCGGCCGGTCGGCCTCGATCAGCATCGCATGGGCGGGCGGCAACTTGCGGATGTCGCGGAATGCGGAGGCCGGGTCGGGAATATAGCCGAGGGCAAGAAAATCCTCGATCGCCGTCGGGTCGAGCCGGTCGGTCAGGCCCGGCACCGGCCTGAGCGCGGCGAGTTCCGAGCCGAAAGCCAGCGTGCCGTCCGGCGCCGTGCCGTAATAGAGGGGCTTCTTGCCGATCCGGTCGCGGGCAAGCAGAAGCTGGCGCGTCCGCCGGTCCCACAGCGCGAAGGCGAACATGCCATCGAGCCGGTCGAGCACCCCCGCACCCCATTGGCGCCAGCCATTGAGGATGGTTTCGGTGTCCCCCCGCGTGCGGAAGCTCTGACCCAATACCGCCAGTTCGGCGGCAAGCTGCCGGAAATTGTAGATTTCCCCATTGAACACGATGGTCTGCGCCCCGTCGGCGCTGTGCATCGGCTGCGGGCTGCCGGCCAGGTCGATCACCGCAAGCCGGCGGAAGCCGAGCCCGATCTGCCCGTCGAGCGCGAGCCCTTCGGAGTCGGGGCCGCGATGCGCGATCGCATCGGTCATGCGCTGGAGAAGGGCGCCATCGACCGGACCGGACCGGGCAAAAACAGCGTCGCTCCGAAATAATCCGGTCAGGCCGCACATGGGGCCAAATGTCCGAGACCGGTCATATCGTCATTGTCAAAAATGGAAGCTTTCACGGTTTTTTTACGATACAAAACAATAATAGGTCATAGTTGAATTTCGCTATAATTATATCATAATTTCACATTGACAATGCGTCTTGTGAGGCGAATGTAAGACGTCGTTTCAACAAGCATCGCGGGTGAATTGAGATCGGAATGCTGTCGCGTCTGAGTGCCGCGGCAAGACATATGCGCCGCGAGGATGCTGAACGGCTCGCCTGGCCGAAGGCGGCGCTGCTGATTTTTCTCGTCTCGGTCGCGGCCTGGGCCGTCATTCTCGGATTGATCATCTGGGTCTGAGGTCTCCGTTTGGCGCGCACGGCGCGAGGAGGCCGAGCCAGTCCGCCGTCATCCGCGCCACATCGAACAGCGTCTCGGCCCGGCGGCGATTGGCCGCGCCGATCACGGTCAAATCCATCGTCCCGGCCGCCCTGAAGGCGCCGGCCAGCGCCTCGTCGCTGCAATGGGCGAGCAGAGGCCGGTTTTGTTCGGAAACCATGGCGCGAATATCGCCCACCGCCGTCGCGATCACGGGCAGCCCGCTCGCCATCGCCTCGATCACGGAGAGCGGCATCTGCTCGGTGTCCGAGGACAGCGCGAACAGATCCGCCGCGCGATAGAGCGGCGCCGGATCGGCGATGTCGCCGAGAAATTCGACATCGAGCGACAGGCGGGCGGCGAGATCCCGCAGCGCGGCACCCTCGGGGCCGTCACCGGCGATGAGCAGGCGCGGCCGCGGCGTCAGGTCGGCCAGAGCGAGCGCGCGCAGCAACCGGCCGAGATTTTTCTCCGCCCGCAATCCGGCGACGCAGAGCACCGTCAGCCCGCTCCCCTCGGTCCGGGCCGGCGCGGCGGGATGAAAGCGCTCGAGGTCGATGCCGTTGGCGATGTAGTGGAGGCGCCGCGGCGGCAGGCGCCAGACCTGCCGGGCGATGTCGTTCAGTGTCGACGAGGGCACGACCACCTCGCTGCGCCGCAGCGCGATCCGCCGCGTGAGGACGCGGCGGCGCAACTGGCTCTGGCGCTCCTCCGGCCCGAAACCGTCCTCGGTATGGATATGCCGGCGAATTCCGGCGAGCGATCGGGCCATCGCCCATTCGATCGATCCCCAGTTGCTCGTGATCAACAGGTCCGGGCCGATCTCCCGCAGCATCGCGCGGATGCGGCGCAGCCGCCCGGGCAGCGAGGGGGCCGACGCCGGCGGATCGATGAAGGTGACGTCGAGGCCGGGTGCGAGATGGCTGCGGCAGCCGGTCTGCCGGTCGAGTGCTACGATCGCGTGGCGGAACCGCGCGCCGAAGCGGTTGGCCAGCGTCGCCATGCGCATCTGCGCGCCGCCGACGGCGAAACTCGGGAAGACATGCAGGATCAGCATCGCGGCGGGCGGCGTCATGAGCGCGTGGCGAGGGCGATGATGCGCGCCGCATTCTCGTCCCAGAGATAGGGGTGCGACAGCACCTCCGCGCGCGCGGCGCGGCTGAGGCGGCCGCGCAGCGCCGGGTCGGCGGCAAGCCGGCGCACCGCGCGCCACAGCGCCGCCCGATCCCCCGGATCGACCAGCAGCGCGTTGCGCTCGTGGGTCAGCACCTCGCGGATATTGGGCTGGTCGGGGGCGACGATGGCGCAGCCCGCGGCCATGTATTCGAACAGCTTCAGCGGCGAGGCATAGGCGACTGAGGCGGGCTGCAGCGCGATATCGATGCCGGCGAGAAGGGCCGGAACCGCCTCGCGGTCGACCAGCCCGGCGAAGCGCACCCGGTTCTCGATTCCGAGGGCGGCGGCGCGGGCCCGCAGGTCGGGCAGCGCGGGCCCGGTGCCGGCGATCACGAGGTCGAGCGGCAGGGTGCTGTCGCGAGCCATGTCGTCGATGATCAGGTCGAGCCCGTGCCAGGGGCGGACGAAGCCGATGAACCCGAGCACCGGCGTATGCGCGGCGGCGCGGTCCGGTTCGGGAAACCGGCCGATATCGACGCCGTTCGGCGTGATCGTGATGCGGTCGGCCGGCGCGCCCTCGGCCACGAGTATGTCGCCCAGCACCCGGGTGACGGCGAAAACCCGGTCCGCGGCGCGCCAGACGGCGCGTTCCCCGGCGCGCGCCACCGCCTGCAGGCGCAGGCCGCCATGCTGCGCGCGCTCGTCGGCCAGCGGGGAATTGACCTCGACGAAATAGCGGCAGCGGCACAGCCGCGCGGCCCAGGCGCCGGCGAGGAAAAACAGGTTGTAGCGCTCGTAGATCAGGTCGGGGCGGAATGTCCGCACCGCGCGCCACAGGCGCCAGAAGGCGGGAAGATTATAGGCCAGCTCGGCGAGTTCGCCGATGGCGGCGGGCAGCAGCCGGCGCAGCGCGCCGGCCGCGCCACCCGAATCGCCGAAGCGCGACGCGGCATAGGCGCCGGGGCCGACCACCAGGACCTCGTGCCCGGCCCGCCGGAACGCGGCGATCAGGTCCTCGAGATGCACGGACTGGCCGTCGCGCGACTGGATCCGGTGGCTGTAGAGAATTTTCATGAGGGAACGCCGGTTGTCTGGCCGCGCCGCCGGCGGGCGCGGCGCAGGGCGCCGAGCCGCTCGCGGGCGAGCATGGCAAGGCCGGCGGCGCTGCGCGGATTGATCAGCAGCAGCCCGGCCATGGTCCGGTGCCGGGAAACCCAGTCGCGCTTGTAGCGATCGTCGCCGCGCCCGAAATCGAGGTGATCCACGGTGTCGGCGGCGAGGATCGACCTGATCATCAGCGCCGTCAGAACCGTTCCGGGCGAGCGCGCCACAGCGCCCTCGACATGCGCCAGCTTGAGCAGATAGGCGCGGCCGCCGCTGATCGCCCAGTATTGCGCGGCGATCGGCCCGTCGTCATCGGCGAGAATGCCGGCGCGCAGCAGCCCCGCGCCCGCCAGCCCGCGCATGATCCGCGCGTTGATCCCGGCGAAGGGCTCGGCGGGCTTCCATGATCGGTCATAAACCGCGTCGAACTGCGCGACGGCCTGGTCGAGATCGACCGGCTCCGGCTCCGGGCCGTCGCCCGGCGACGCCGCGCCGAAGCCGAAGCAGCGGAACCGCAACGCGCCGGCGGCCCGCATCCGCCGGCGGATGGTGTTGCGCAGCGCCCCCGGCCGCCCGGAGAGCCAACGCTCGAAATCGCCATCCACCGGCATGAACCAGTTGCTGAAATGATCGAACCGGCTGACCGCGAGGCCATGCGCCGCGGCGGCCCGTTCCAGCGCGGCGATGGCCGGATCGTCCGGGTCGAGCGCGTCGAGCCGGACGACGCCGCGCACCTGGCCCATGAGATGGCGGGCGACAGCGGACGGATCGTGACCGCCCGGCCGGAACACGAGCGTATAGGGGCTGTTCAGCCCGGCCACCGGCACCAGCGCGCCGGCCCGTGAGCGGCACCATAGCGGCAGGCTCGCCCCATCTTGTGTCAGCATGGCGGGCACCAGATCACGCGGCCGCGCCGCCCCGGCGATCATGTCGAACCACAGAAAACTGCCGAACAGGTCCCGCGCCGGATCGGCAAAGCCCATCGCTCCGGCGCCGGGCCAGGGCATGATGCCCGCCGCCCCGCTCATGGCCGTGCGCCGTCATGACACGCGGCGATGAATTCGGCCGCCTTCAGCCGCCAGTCGGATCGGCTCGCGCGGGCGCGCCCGCCTTCGGCCAGCCGCGCGCGCAGCGCCGCGTCCTCGCGCAGGCGGCGCATCGCCGCGGCGATCGCCGGAACCGAATGACCGTCGACCAGCAGCCCGTTCTCGCCGTCGCGCACGGCGGCGGGGCTGCCGCCGTCGCGGCCGGCGATCACCGGCAGGCCGGCGGCATTGGCTTCCAGGAACACGAGGCCGAACCCCTCCGTATCGCCGGAGGCGAGCGCCCGGTTGGGCATCACGAACACGTCGCCGAGACGGTAATGATCGGCGAGGTCGGCATCCGGCACGTCCCCCGCGAACACCACCGCCTCGCCCACGCCCTCGGCCACGGCGATCTGCGCCAGCGTTCCGGCATAGGGCCCGTCGCCCACCACCAGGAACCGCAGCGCCGGATCCGCGCGATGCAGCGTCGCGAAGGCGCGGATCGCGTTGTCGATGCCCTTCTTTTCCAGCAGCCGGCAGACGGAGACGAACACGAAATGCCCTCGCAGGCCATGGCGTTCGATCAGGTCGCCGCGCGGGCCGCCCGGCGCGGGAGCGAATCGATCGAAATCGACGCCATTCTCGATGAGCCGGATCCGGTCCCGCGCGCCCGGCAGCATCGATGCCACGGTATCAAAGGTGAAGCGGCTGACCACGATGATGACATCGGCGGCGGCGAGCGCGGCGCGGCGGCGGCGTCCGCTCGGGTCGTAATTGTCGTCGGTGGTGATTTCCTCGCCATGGACATAGGCCACGCGGCGCAGCCCCGGCCAGAACCGCAGCACCCGCAGGATCCAGGCGCCGGACATCAATTCGCCGACGCAGACCGCACTGATCGGCCGCGTCGCCAGAATCGCGACGAGGCGGCCGAGCACCGCCAGCCGCAGGGCGAGGTCATAGGCGATGAAGCGCAGCCGGGCGATCGGGGGTTCATCGCCCGACTGGCGCAAAGGCGTGCGCAGCAGCATCAGCCGCGTCACGCGGAACGGGGCCTGCCGGTCATGCTCGCGCCAGCCGATCAGCGGCAGATCGTCGGCGTAATGGGTGCGGGGGGCGAGAACCTCGACCATGCCGTTCGCATGGCGGGCGAGTTCGCTGTAGACGAGCGCCGAGCCGCCGCGCACCGGCGGGAAATTGTTGGCGATCAGCAGGACGCGGCCACCGGCCATCACCGCGCCGCGGTCATCGGCTGCGGCCCGGCGGGGGCGAGCAGGCCGGGAATGGCATCGGTCCGGACGAACCGGCAACCTGTCCGGTCCGCGAGATCGGTCAGCATGGCCGACAGGTCGTCGTAGAAATGATGCAGGTCGCGCCGGCTCCGCACATAGGGGTTCCGGCCCGGCCAGATCGAGGAGCTATGGAAGCTGAGCGGGAAAATGCGCTGCTCCCGCGCGAGCAGGGCGTCGGTCAGACGCCGCGCCGCCCCCGCGCCATTGCCCTCGGGCGAGAGCGTCACGCGTTCGGCGCAGCCGAGGCGGGCCAGCGCCGCGCCAAGGATCTGCCGCCGGCGGCCCGGCTGGTTGATCCACCTGTAAGCCGCGCGGCCGAACGCCCGGCCCCAGCCGATGACCGACCGGCAGAGCGGCAATTCCAGGAGCTTCCGGTCATCGCCAAACCAGAACGGCTCGAAATCGATCGCGCTGTAATCGAGCCCGCCCTCGCCGGCCATCGAGGTTCTCGGCGCAAGGCTGGTATCGATCGAGACGCCGAGTTTGCTGATCAGCCGCGCGGTATGGGGGCCGAGGCCATAGCGGCCGGAGCGGAACACGGTTGGCGGCATCGCGAAACAGTCCACGAACTTCTCGTGGAGATTCTCCAGCTTCTGCGCCTCGATTTCAGAATCGAGATTGCTCGCGAACGACAGGTCCGAGCGCGGCTGCCCGGCGAAAGGGGGCGTGATCCAGGCGTGAAGCTGCAGGCCGAGGGCGCAATCGCCACGCTCCGCCATCCGCCGCAACTGGGTCACGATTTTCGGATTCTCGAGAACGGGGTAGGTCAGCAGCAGCGTGGGAACGGCGCCATAGGCGCGCAGGATGGGGCTCAGTTGATCGAGGTGATGCAGGTAGGCCGTGTCAAACGGCGTACCCTCGACCGGCGTCAGCCAGTCGAAATCCTCTTCCGTGTCGATGATGACGGTGGCAACCGGCGTAGGCTCGCGCAGCCGCGCCGGAACCGGAGCAATAAATAGATCTGAAATCAATTCAGGCATGACAATTTAATCTTCTTATGGAATTATCTTTTTTTTAATGACACGTGGAACCTTCGATTTCAAGCGCAGCCCGTCGGGCTCCGATCACGATCCGGCCCTGACGGTGGTGGTCGAGGACGATCCGGACATCGCCGCCCTTGGCGAGGAATGGCAGGCGCTGGAGGCGCGGGCCGACGGCTCCTTCTTCACCTCATGGACCTGGATCGCGGCCCTGCTGGCCAATGGTCTCGTCCATCCGCTGGTGGTGCGCGTCGAGGCGGCCGGGCGGCTTGTGGCGATCGGGATTTTCCACCGGCGGGCGAGAGGGTTCTCGCGCTCGCTGAGCCTGACCTCGGTGGATGACCCGGAATACGACGCCCCCTATGTCGAGCATAACGGACCGCTGGTCGATCGCGACTATCCGGAGGCGTCAGGGATCTGGTGGCAGGCGATCGGCCGGCTCGGCGCCAGCGTCGTCTACCTGCCGGGGATCGCGCCGGAGGCGCTGCCCGGCCTGCGCCGGCTCGGCACGGTGCTGGTCGAGCGGCAGCAACCGGCCCCGCGCCGCAGCCTGGCGCCGGTGCGCGCCTGCGGTGGCGACGTCACGGCGCTGATGTCGCCCAACAGCCGAAGGCAGATCCGCCGCGCGATCCGCGCCTGCGAGCAGAGCGGCCCACTGACGTTAGAACGGGCGACGACGCCGGACGACGCCCGCCTCGCCTTTGCCCGGATGGCGGAGCTGCATCGCGCGGGCTGGCGGAGGCGCGGCCAAGCGGGGGCGATGTCACCATCGTTCTGCCGGTTTCATCTTGATGTTCTGGCCCGGGGTGTCGCGGCCGGTACGGCCGATCTGCTGACCGTCAGGGCGGGCGACCGGCTGATCGGCCATCTGTACAATTTCCGCTACGGCCGGACGGTGTCGGCCTATCAGAGCGGCTTCGCGTATGACACGGCCGTGCCGCACGAAAAGCCGGGGCTGGTCTGCCATGCGCTGGCAATCCGGCATTATGCCGAACAAGGCCTGGAGATTTACGATTTCCTCGCCGGGGCGGCACGCTACAAGACCAGCTTCGCCGACCATGCGCGGGATCTGGTCTGGCTTCGGCTCGCGATGGGCCATGCGCCGCTGGCATTGATGATCCGGGCGCGGGCGAGGGTGGCGGCGTATCGGGATCGCCGGGATATTTGAAAGAAGATCCTGTCCGGAGAATTTCCACGTCACGCATTCTGGTTCTCTGGAAAGGCAATAATCCGCTGGAATCATTGAGTGCGTCGTTGTCGTCGCACGCGCGCGGCATGAACGACCGCGGCGATGCCTTCGGCAGGCCGATGGCTTGGCCCGCTCTATGTTCCGGCGTCGCTCGACATCGCGAGGCCCAGGCGCCGCATCAGCACGGGGTTTCCGGGCGAGACAACGTCGGCGAGCGTATAGCGGTCGAACACGCCCAGAAACGCGTCCCGCGCCTCATTCATCACGGCCTGAAGATCGCAGCACCCGCCGATCGCGCAGCGCCCGCCCTCCTGGCAGGCAACCAGCGCCAGGCCCGGTTCCATCGCCCGGATGACCTCGCCAAGCCCGATATTCGCAGCCGGCCGGGCAAGGCGCATCCCGCCATGCCGGCCGCGGATCGTCTCGACCAGGCCGGCCTGGCCAAGGGCATGCACGACCTTGGTCAGGTGATGATCCGAAATGTCGTACGAAGCGGCGATTTCGGCGATCGACGCCTGGCGGTCCGGCCGCAGGGCGAGGAAGATCAGCGTGCGCAGACCGTAATCGGTGAACATCGTGAGATGCATCTGTCCTCACTATCGCCACGGCCGGTCCGGATCAACGCAGCTGGACCTGCTCGGCGAGAATCTGCGCCTCCGGCACGCCATGCCACCGCGCCGTCGTCACCACCGCCTCGACCAGCTTCGGCGGACCGCAGACATAGATGTCCGGCGGCGCGGCGGCGTTGGAAAGCCATGAATCGAGGGCCTCGGCGGAGGTGCCCGTAAATCCGCTCCAGTCTCCCTCGGGATGCCAGATCGCGGTGGTGACGGTGAGGCAGGGCAGTTGCGCGGCCAATGCCGCAATCTCGTCGGTCGCGAACAGTTCGGCCTCGCGGTTGGCGCCGAAGATCAGGTGGGTTTCCTGCATGTCCTGGAATTCGGCGAGGTGCCGCAGCATCGAGAGCAGTGGCGCGAGGCCGCAGCCGCCGCCCACCAGGCAGCGCGGTCGGGGGCTGGTGTCGTCCAGCACGAAACGGCCGAGCGGGCCGCGCAGCGAGAGCGCATCGCCCGGCTTCGCCTCGGTTCCGAGCCAGGTCGAAAAGGCGCCACCCGGTACCAGCCGGATCAGGAATTCCACCCGCCCGTCCCAGTTCGGCAGGTTGGCCAGCGAATAGGCCCGGCGGATATCGGTGCCGGGGATCGCCACCTCCATATACTGGCCGGGCACGAAATCGGCGGCCTGTCCGAGTTCGGCATCCGGCCGCAGGCGCAGGGCGAGCGAAACGGCGCTCGCGCCCGCCGGCGCGATCCGCTCGATCACCGCCTCGCGGGTCGGCGCGCGATGCCGCAGGATCGCCGACTCGGCATAAGGCAACGCCACCGTCATGTCGGAGGTCGGGCGGCACTGGCAGAGCAGCACGTCGCGGGTGATCGTCTCGCCAGGCTGCCCGCCGGCATCGTGGTCGCCGCTGGCGATTTCGGCGCGGCACAGGCCGCAGCTGCCTTCATGGCACATCGAGGGCAGGAACAGCCCGGCGGCCTCGGCGGCGGCGAGCACGGTTTCGCCCGGCGGGCAGGCGACGTCGAGACTCGCGCCGTCGCGCGTGAGAAGGGTGATGTCGTTCATCGTTCGGTTCCTGGGGTCGATCCCTGGTTCGGATGCGGGGGCCGGGGCGGCGCGTGGCCGTCCCGGCTTGTGGTCGTCAGGCCGCCGCCTTCGGCGCGAGTGCGTCGGCAATGTCGGCCTCGGCCGAGGTGATCGGCCGCACCCCGAAGCGGTTCACCAGGATGTCGAGCAGCGCCGGCGTCAGGAAGCCCGGCAGCGTCGGCCCGAGGCGGACGTTGCGCACCCCGAGTGCGAGCAGCGTGAGGAACACCGCCGCCGCCTTCTGCTCGAACCACGAGACCACGAGCGACAGCGGCAGGTCGTTCACCCCGCATTCGAAGGCGCCGGCCAGCGCCTGGGCGATCACCAGCGCGGAATAGGCGTCGTTGCACTGGCCGATATCGAGCATCCGCGGCAACCCGCCGATCGTGCCGAACTCATGCGTGTTGAAGCGGTACTTGCCGCAGCCGAGCGTCAGCACCACCGTGTCGTCCGGCGCCTGTTCGGCGAACTCGGTGTAGTAGTTGCGCCCGGGCGCGGCACCGTCGCAGCCGCCGATCAGGAAGAAATGGCGGATCGCGCCGGCCTTCACCGCGCCGATCACCTGCTCCGCCGCCCCCAGCACGGCCTCGCGCCCGAACCCGGTGGTGACCGTCCTTTCCGGCTCGGTGCGGGTAAAGCCCGGCAGCGCCTTCGCCGCCTGCACCACCGGCGAGAAATCGCCATCGGCGATATGCCGCAGCCCCGGCCAGCCCACCGGCCCGGCGGTGAAGATGCGGTTGCGGTAAAGCGGCTGCGGCTCGATCAGGCAGTTCGAGGTCATCACGATCGGGCCGGGGAAGGCGGCGAACTCGGTCTGCTGGTTCTGCCAGGCGGTGCCGTAATTGCCGGCGAGATGCGAATAGGCGTGCAGCTTCGGATAGCCGTGCGCCGGCAGCATCTCGCCATGGGTATAGACGTTGATGCCGGTATCCTTCGTCGCCTCCAGGATCGCGTGCAGGTCGCGCAGGTCATGGCCGGAGACCAGGATCGCCTTGCCCTCGACCGGCGTGATCCGCACCGGCGTCGGCGCCGGCGCGCCATAGGTGCCGGTATTCGCGGCGTCGAGCGCTTCCATCACGGTGAAATTGACGCGGCCCAGCGCCAGCGCCTCTTCCAGCATGAGTTCGAGATCGACCGGATCGCCGGCCAGCAGGTCGAGCACCCGCGCCACCCCGTCGGCGATCGCCTCGCGGGTCTCGCCCAGCACCTCGGCATGGTGCGCGTAGGCGGCAACGCCCTTGAGGCCATAGAGCAGCAGGGCGCGCATGCCGATCACGTCCTCGCCGACCGCCTCGGCGCCGGCGCGCACGCTGGCGACATTCGCCTGCGCCAGCAGGCCCACCAGCGAATCCGCGGGAATGAACGCGGCGGCGCCACCCAGCGCCTCCGGGGTCTGCCCCGCCTCGCTCGCCGCCTCCGCATAGGCGTCGCGGAGCCGGTCGCGCAGCCGCGCCGCCGTGGCAATCATTTCAACGAAGCGGGCCCGGTTGAAATTCACATTGGTGAGCGTGGTGAACAGCGCATAGAGAATGAAGCTGTCCGCCTCGGCGTCCCGGCGGCCGAGTGCCTGCAGCCGCGTCACATACTGGCCGATGCCCTTGAGCTGATGGATCAGCACGTCCTGCAGGTCGGCGGTCGCCTCGTCCTTGCCGCATACGCCTTTCGGCCCGCCGCAACCCGCTGCTCCCGTCTCGGAGCGCATCGTCTGTTCACACTGAAAGCAAAACATGAATCTGAAATCCCTTCGCTGGTGATCCTCCCGCGCGGGGCCGTCGGGCCGGCGTCAAAAGGTGTATCCGAAATGCCTGTTAAAAAACGTATCCGCCTTGATCTGGATCATGCGGCCGGAAAATCATGTCGCCCGCATCACGCGGGCGCAAAATCATGTCGTGCGCTTGCGGAACAGCCAGGCCGCGAGGCCGAGATTGACCGCGCCGATCGCCGCCATCGGCCAGAACTGGCCGGCCAGCGTGCCGAACCCCGCCCCTTGGAGAAACGCGCCGCGCACGATCACCAGCATGTAGCGCAGCGGGTTGACCAGCGTGATCCGTTCCACCCAGACCGGCATGTTGGCGATCGGTGTCGCGAAGCCCGACAGAATGACGGAGGGCACCATGAACAGGAACGCGCCGAGCAGCGCCTGCTGCTGTGTGGCCGACACCGCCGAAATCGCGAGCCCCACCCCGGTCACGGCGGTGACGAACAGCAGCAGCCCGACATAGAGAGCCACGATGTTCCCGCGCAGCGGCACGTGGAACCAGAACACCGCCGCGAGAATGATCACCGTGGCCTCGACCATGCCGATCAGCAGCCCCGGCACGCTCTTGCCGATCAGGATGTCGAGCTGTGTCAGCGGCGTCACCAGCAGCTGGTCGAAGGTTCCCGCCTCGCGCTCGCGCGCCACCGAAAGCCCGATCACCACGAGGGTCACCACCTGGGTGAGCAGTGCGACGATGCCCGGCACCACGAACCATTGCGAGCGCAGCGCCGGATTGTAGCGCGCCCGCATCACGAGATGCGCCGGCGGCCCGCGCCCGCCCCGCGCCGCCCGCCAGTCATCGCCGAAGCGGGTGAGGATCGTGTTCGCATATCCCACGATGATCAGCGCGGTGTTGGAATTCCGCCCGTCCACGATCACCTGCACGGGCGCCGCCCGCCCGCTCAGCAGGTCGCGCGTGAAGTGCCGGCCGATCACCAGCACCATCTGCACCGCGCGGGAATCGATCAGCGCGTCGATCCGGTGGTCGCTGTGCAGCGTGTCCGCCAGTTCGAAGGTGGGCGCGCCGAGAAACCGCGCGACCAGTTCCCGCGAGGCCTGGCTGCCATCCTGGTTGTAGATCGCGACCGGCACTCGGTTGAGGTCGAAGGTCGCGGCATAGCCGAACACCATCAGCTGGATCAGCGGCGCGGCGAACAGCACCACGCGGCCCCTGCGGTCGCGCAGGATCGCCTGCAGCTCCTTGATGATGAGGGCGATGATGCGCGCCATCCCGCCTAGTCCAGCCGCTTGCGCGCCAGCGCCCGCGCCAGCCCGAGAAAGATCGCCGCGAGCACGACGAGCGCCGCCGCGTTCGGCAGGATGACGGCCCAGACATCGCCCGCCAGGAATACGGATTGCAAAATCGCAACGAAATATCGCGCCGCCACCACATGCGAGATCGCCTGGACGAAGCCGGGCGTGCTGTGCAGGTCGAACACGAAGCCCGAGAGGATGAAGGCCGGCAGGAAGGTGGTGATCAGCGCGATCTGCCCGGCGACGAACTGGTTGCGCGCCACCGTCGAGATCACCAGCCCCATGCCGAGGGTGGCCAGCATGAACAGCGCGGCGCAGGCGCTGAGCACCACGATCGAGCCGTGCAAGGGCACGCCGAAGAGAAACACCGCGATCGCGACCGAGCCGAGCATCCCGCCCATTCCGAGCACGAAATAGGGCACGAGCTTCGCGATCAGGATTTCGCGCAACGCCACCGGCGTCACCATCAGCGCCTCCATCGTCCCGCGTTCCCATTCGCGGGCGATGACGAGGGCCGTCAGCAGCGCGCCGGTCAGTGTCATGATCAGCGCGATCAGGCCGGGGATCAGATAATGCCGGCTGTTGACCGAGGGGTTGAACCGCACGCGCGGGCGGACATCGAGCGGCAGCGGATCGCGCACCCCCTGCCGCGCCGCCTCCGCCGCGACCCATCCGGCCCACACCTGCTGGACATAGCCCTCGACCAGCCGCGCGGTATTGGCATCGACGCCATCGATGATGACGCCGATCGGCGCGCCGGCCGACCCGCGCGCCTGCCGGCCGAAATCGGCCCGCAGCCAGACGATCCCGTCCACCTTCCGCGCCGCCATCGCCCGTTCGGCCGCCTGGCCGGTCAGGTAGCGGTGCGGATCGAAATAGCGCGAGCGGTCGAACCCGGCGGCGAAGCTCGCGGCAAGCGCCCCCGGCTGCTCCACCACGATGCCGAGCGGCACCCGCCGCGCATCGAGCGTCACGCCGTAGCCGAACAGCCAGAGCAGGATCGCCGGCAGCAGGAAGGCGATGGCGAGCGCGGACGGGTCGCGCAGGATCTGCAGCGCCTCCTTGCGCATCAGCCCCCGCACCCGCCGCAGCGCCGCGCCGTTCATGCCGCCTTCCCCTCGGCCGCGCCGATCACGGCGATGAACGCGTCCTCCATCGTCGGGTCGGGCCGGGCCGCGTCCGCCGCCGCGGCGCGGATCGAGGCCGGCGTGCCCTCGGCGAGAATGCGCCCCTGCGCCATGATCACCAGCCGGTCGCAATACTCGGCCTCTTCCATGAAATGGGTCGTGACCAGCACCGTCACCCCGGCCTCCGCCAGCGCGCTGATCCGCCGCCAGAAATCCCGCCGCGCCAGCGGGTCCACACCCGAGGTCGGCTCGTCGAGAAACAGGATGTCCGGCTCGTGCATCAGTGACGCGGCGAGGGCGAGGCGCTGCTTGTAGCCGAGCGGCAGGTCGCGCGCGGCCGCCCCGCGCATCGCCTCCAGCCCGAATTCCGCCAGCGCCCAGCCGATCCGTGCCGCCCGCCGCCCGCCGCGCAGCCCGCAGGCGCTGGCGAAGAAGGTCAGGTTCTGCGCGACGGTAAGGTCGCCATAGAGCGAGAATTTCTGCGCCATGTAGCCGATCCGCCCGCGCGCCGCCGCCGCCGCGCGCCGCAGATCGTAGCCGGCGACGTCGAGCCGCCCCTCGCTCGGCGGCAGCAGGCCGCACAACATGCGGAACGTGGTCGATTTTCCCGCCCCGTTCGCGCCGAGCAGGCCAAAGATCTCGCCGCGGCGCACCTCGAAACTCACGGCATCGACGGCGGTGAAATCGCCGAACCGCCGCGTCAGCCGCTCCACCGCGATGACGGTCTTCGCCGCCTCGGCCGCCGGCATCGGCGGGGCAGGGGAGGGGGCCGCAGGCGTTGCCGCCCCGCCGCGCAGGCGGAGCAGTTCGTCGACGAACCCGTCCTCGAAGCGCGGCGCCGCCGGCAGCGCCTCGATCCCCGGCGGTCCGCGCCAGGGCGCCGCATCGCTCACCACCCGCACGAAACGTCCCTCGATGACGGTGTCGATCACCCCCGCTGCTGTGGCGAGGGCCGCCTGCAGCCGCCGTCGTTCGCCCTCGGGTGCGGCGACGCGAAAGGTCCGTCCCGCCATCGGCGCGGTGAACTGCGCCGGCGGGCCGTGCGCCAGCAGCCGACCCTCGTGCAGGAGCAACACGGCGCGGCAGCGCGCCGCCTCGTCGAGATAGGCGGTGCTGAACAGCACCGTCACCCCCTCATGCGTGGTCAGCCGGTCGATGATCTCCCACAATTCCCGGCGCGACACCGGATCGACGCCGACGGTCGGCTCGTCGAGCAGCAGCAGCCGTGGCGGATGCACGAGCGTGCAGGCCAGGCCGAGCTTCTGCTTCATCCCGCCCGAAAGCCGCCCGGCCCGCCGCGCGGTGAAGGGGGCGAGGCCGGTCATCGTCATCAGCTCGGCATAGCGTGCGGGCCGTTCCGCTGCCGAGACGCCCTGCAAATCGGCGTAGAGGTCGAGATTTTCGCGGACCGTCAGATCCTCGTAGAGCCCGAAGCGCTGCGGCATGTAGCCGATCCGCCCCTGCACCGCGAGCGGATCGCGCCGCACATCGATGCCGAGCACCTCGATCGCGCCGCGATCCGGGCGCAACAGCCCGGCGATCAGCCGCATCAGCGTGGTCTTGCCCGCGCCGTCGGCGCCGATCAGGCCGGTCACCCCGCCATGCGGCACCACGGCGCTGACCTCGTCCACCGCCGCAATCTCCCGCCCGCCGCCGCTGAACCGCCGGCAGACCCGGTCGAGGCGCAAGGCCGGCGTGTCACCGTCCGCCATCATGGTCCGGCAAGCAGCCGGTCGCCCCGGTTGCCGGCGCAGCCTTGTCGATCCGCACCGTCGCCGGCATGCCGAGCCGCAACTGCCCGCGCGGATCGCAGACATAGACCCGTATCCGGTAGACCAGCGCGGTGCGCAGTTCCGGGCTTTCGATGGTTCGCGGGGTGAATTCGGCGGTGGGCGAAATGTACCCGATCCAGCCGCGATACCGCGTGCCGGGAAAACTGTCGGTACTCACCGAGGCCGTCATGCCGGGCCGCAGCCGGCCGAGTTCCGCCTCCGGCACATAGGCGCGCACCCAGAGCGGGGAGGGGAGGGCGATGGTGAACACCGGTGTGGCCGGCGAGGCCATGTCGCCCGGCTCCAGGATCCGGTCCTCGATCACGCCGTTCGCCGGGGCATGCAGCTTCGTTTCGTCAAGGTTGCGCCGGGCGAGGGCGACGGCTGCGGCGGCTTCCCGCCAGGCCGCGCGCGCGGCGGCGATGTCCTCGGCGCGCGGCCCCTTCACCGCGAGAAGATAGGCCTGCCGCGACGCCTGATACTGGTCCCTGGCCGCCAGGAATGCGGCTTGCGCGTTGTCCCGGTCCTGAAGGCTCGCGGCGCTCTTCCGGCTCAGCGATTCGAGGCGGCGATACACCCTGCCATCGTTGTCGGCCTGCGCCTTCAGGGCGTCCATCGTGGCCTTCGCCTGGGCGATCTCCTCGGGGCGGGAGCCGGCCAGCATCCGCGCGAGCGTCGCCTTCCGGTTCGCCATGGCGGCCTCGGCCTGCGCGAGCGCCGCCGCATAGCTGGTATCGTCCAGCGTGGCGAGCAGTTCGCCCCGCCGCACCCGCGCGCCTTCCTGGACCGCGATCCGCGTGATCCGCCCGCTCACCTCGAAGGCGGGCATCGTCTCGCGGATATCGACATTGCCGTAGAATGTCATCGCGTCGCTCTTCCGCCCGTCGCCGAGGCGGAGCAGCGCGGCGCCGCCCGCGGCGGCGAGCAGCATCACCGCCACGAGAACGAGGCGGACCGGTCGGGACGGCAATTTCGGCAAGTCGCGGCTCCTCGCGATGTGCGATGCTTGTAACGCCGCGATACTGGACGCCGCCCCGCCCCGCCGCATTGATCGGGATCAACACCGCCGGCCCCGCAAACGGCGAAGGCGGATGCGACATCGCCGCATCCGCCTTCCGTTGACCCTGCCCGGCCGAAGCCGGCGCGAAGGGTCAGGGCATCAGTTACCCACGAACGGGGTGAAGCCCGGGGAGGTCGTCACCGGCGTCTGCGTGCCGGCCGGCGCACCCGCGGTCGCGCTATTGCCGAACGACACGGCGCCGTTGCTGTGCGCCGCTTCCGCGGCGATCGGCTGGCTCTGCAGCGGAATCTGCGCGGCCATCGCCGTGCCCGCCGTCATCACCGTGAAACCCGCAAGCGCCGCCATGATCTTGATCGTCTTCGTCATTGCACTTCTCCATGTCGCGGAAGGCTCTTCGGCCATTCCGTCGGTTTCCGCCGGCAGGGAGCAGCCGGCTTACGGAGAAGCAGATGGGTCCTTGTGGCGGTTCGATGAACATGCCCTGTCTCAATATCATTCATGTGCAGAATGTATCGGTGCGGGGCTTGCGGCCGCTCAGGGAGCGATAAACCGTCCGCGCGCCGCGCCCAGCCGCTCGCCGATATGCCGGGCCACCTCGCTCACCCGCCTTGTCTTGTGCGTGTCGGGGTGGGCGATCAGCCAGTAGCTCCGGGTAAAGCGCAGGTCAGGCACGAGGCGGCGCAGCTCGGGAAACCCGATGGCCGCGTAATCGTGCAGGATGCCGATTCCATGCCCCGCCCGCACCGCCTCCATCTGGCCGACCACGCTGCCGCATTCGAAATGCCGCCGCATGATCCGCCCCAGCGTCGCCGCGTAGTCGAGCGCGCGGCTATAGGCGAGCTCCTCGACATGGGTGACGAACAGGTGCCCGGCGAGGTCCTCCTGCCGCCGGATCGGCCCGTGCCGGTCGAGATAGGACGCGGCGGCATAGACGCTCAACGTGTAGTCGGTGAGCTTGCGCACCACGAGCCGCCCCTGTTTCGGCCGCTCCAGAGTGATGACGAGATCCGCCTCCCGCCGCGACAGCGAGAAGGTGCGCGGCAGCGGCACGAGCTGGATGGTCAGTTCGGGGTGCCGCGCCGCCAGCGCGCCGAGTTCGCGGGCGAGGAAATAGTTCCCGAGCCCATCCGGCGCGCCGACGCGCACCACCCCCGCCACGTCTTCCGCCGTTCCGGCCAGCGCCGAGCCGACGCGCAGGAAATCCGATTCCGCCCGCTCGGCGGCGAGCAGCAGCGCCTCGCCCGCCCCGGTCAGCGTGCAGCCGCCGGTATGCCGCTCGAACAGCTTCGCGCCCAGTTCCTCCTCCAGCGCCGAAAGCTGCCGCCCCACCGTCGCGTGGTTGAGCCGCAGCTGCCGCGCCGCGCCGAGAATCTGGCCGTGCCGCGCCACCGCAAGGAAAATCCTGATCCGGTCCCAGTTCATCGCGGCGAACGTTATTTCATGCACATCGATACCGCAATTCTGCGCGTTGATATGCGGAATTCAAAGCGCGAAAAACGGTGCCGCCATCCCATCAGACGGAGGAGGAATTTCCATGCCGACCGAGATCCAGCATTTCATCGAGGGCCGCCTCGTGCCGGGCCAGAGCGGCCGCACCGCGCCGGTCTACAACCCTGCCACCGGCGAGGTCGCCGCCCAGGTTCCGCTCGCCTCCGAAGCCGAGATCGCGGCGGCGATCGCCTCCGCCCACAAGGCCTTTCCCGGCTGGGCCGAAACCACGCCGCTGCGGCGCGCGCGCATCCTCAACCGCTTCCTGCACATCCTCGAAGAGCGGATCGACGATCTCGCCGCGGTGATCTCCGCCGAGCACGGCAAGGTGATCTCGGATGCGAAGGGCGAGGTGCAGCGCGGCATCGAGGTGGTCGAGTTCGCCACCGCCGCCCCGCTGCTGCTCAAGGGCGAGGTCACCGAGAATGTCGGCACCAGGATCGACAGCCACTCCGTCCGCCAGCCGCTCGGCGTCGTCGCCGGCATCACCCCGTTCAACTTCCCGGCGATGGTGCCGATGTGGATGTTCCCCGTCGCCCTCGCCTGCGGCAACTGCTTCATCCTCAAGCCCTCCGAGCGCGACCCCTCGGCTGCCCTGCTGCTCGCGCAATGGCTGAAGGACGCCGGCCTGCCGGATGGCGTGTTCAACGTCGTCCATGGCGACAAGACGGCGGTGGACGCGCTGCTCGCCCATCCCGACATTTCCGCCGTCAGCTTCGTCGGCTCGACGCCGATCGCCCGCTACATCTATGAAACCGCCGCCCGCCACGGCAAGCGCGCCCAGGCGCTGGGCGGCGCGAAAAACCACATGATCATCATGCCCGACGCCGACATGGACCAGGCGGTCGATGCGCTGATGGGTGCCGCCTATGGCTCCGCCGGCGAGCGCTGCATGGCGATCTCGGTCGCCGTCCCGGTCGGTGAGGCGACCGCCAACGCGCTGGTCGAGCGCCTCGCCCCCCGCGTGCGCGACCTGCGCATCGGCCCGGGCACCGACCCCGAGGCCGAGATGGGCCCGCTCGTCACCCGCCAGCATCTCGACAAGGTGCGCGGTTATATCGACGAGGGCATCGCCGCCGGCGCCGAGCTGGTCGTCGATGGCCGCGATTTCCGCCGCCAGGGCTACGAGAACGGCTTCTTCATCGGCGGCACGCTGTTCGACCGCGTCACCCCGGAGATGAAGATCTACCGTGAGGAAATCTTCGGCCCCGTGCTCTCGGTGGTCCGCGCCGGCAGCTTCGACGAGGCGGCGGGGATGATCAACGCCCATGAATTCGGCAACGGCACCTCGATCTTCACCCGCGACGGCGATTCGGCCCGCGAATTCGCCCACCGCATCCAGGTCGGCATGGTCGGCATCAACGTGCCCATTCCGGTGCCGATGGCGTTCCACTCCTTCGGCGGCTGGAAGGCCTCGCTGTTCGGCGACCACCACATGCACGGGCCGGAAGGCGTGCGCTTCTACACCAAGCTCAAGACGATCACGACCCGCTGGCCCACCGGCATCCGCGCCGGCGCCGAATTCGTGATGCCGACGATGAAGTAATGCAGGCTCCCGCCTGACGAAGTGGCGCCGCTCCCGGCGTGAGTCAGAACGGCCCGGATCACCGATCCGGGCCGTTTTCATTGCGGCCATCCCGATCCTCGTCAGCCCCCGCTCAGGGCGCGGGGGCCGCGCCGAGTTCGTATTCGACCTCCGCCGTATAGGCCGGATGGTCGTCGCTCAGGTGCGAGCTGAACAGCGTCATGTGCCCCACCTCGATCGGCGGCGAGCGGTAGAGATTGTGGCTCTGCACGAATTCGGCGAAGCGCGGTCCCACCGGCAGATCCATCCGTGCCAGCGTCACGTGCGGCGCGTAGCGGCGGCGTTCCGGCGGCAGGCCGATCCGCCGCAGCGCGGTCTCGATCTTCGATTGCAGGTGCAGCAGCGCCGGATTGCGGTCCACCCCGATCCACAGCGAGGTCACCCGGCCGCCCTTCTCGAACCAGCCCGCACCGGCCAGGGTAAGCGGAAACCCCGGCGCGCGGATCGCGGCGAGCGCGTGATCGATCTCCTCGGCCTGGAGCCGGCTGGCCTCGCCGATGAAGCGCAGCGTCACGTGCATGTTCTGCGCCGGCACCCAGCGCGCACCTTGCAGGTTGAAGGCGAAGCCCGCCAGGGTCTGCCGGATCTCCCAGGGCAGATCGAGGGCGATGAAAAGTCGCATCGGTTTGCCCTCCTCTCGGCGCTCATCGTGGGCGGCGCCGTGCGGCGGGTCAAGATCAGGCGTGCGCCGCGGCGCGGACCTCCCGGTTCGCGTTCAGCCCGAGCATCAGTCCGATATTCTGCACCGCCGCGCCCGAGGCGCCCTTGCCCAGGTTGTCGAGCCTTGCCACCAGCACCGCCTGGCTTTCGGCCTCGTTTTCGAACACGAACAGCTCCATCAGGTCCGAACCTTCGGCCGCCGCCGCCTCCAGCCGCTGCTCGCAGGGCGTCTTGCGGACCACCACCTGCCCGCCGCCGTCATACCGGTCCATCAGCGCCGAGCCGATCTCGCGCGCGGTCGGCCGGCCGGGCAGGGTGTCGAGATGCAGCGGAATCGAGACCAGCATGCCCTGGCGGAAATGCCCGACCGAAGGGACGAAGATCGGCCGCCGCGCCAGCCCGGCATGGGCGACGATCTCCGGCAGGTGCTTGTGGTTGAGCGACAGCGCGTAGAGCTCGAAGGGCGGGCCGCCGGCGCTCTCGTGATCGGCGATCATCGCCTTGCCGCCCCCCGAATATCCCGACACCGCGTTGATCGCGACCGGATGATCCTCCGGCAGCAATCCGGCATCGACCAGCGGCCGCAGCAGGGCGATGGCGCCGGTGGCGTAGCAGCCCGGATTGGCGACGCGCGGCGCCGCGGCGATGGCGGCCGCCTGTCCCGGCGCCAGTTCGGCGAACCCGTAGGTCCAGCCGGGCGCGGTCCGGTGCGCCGTGCTGGCGTCCAGCAGGCGCGGGGCGGCGCTGCCCATTCCCTCCACCATGGCGGCGGCCTCGCGCGCGGCCGCATCCGGCAGGCAGAGCACCACGAGGTCCACGGATTCCATCATCGCGCGGCGCGCGGAAGGGTCCTTGCGCATCGCCGGGTCGAGGCTGCGCAACGCCACGCCGGGCATCCGCCGCAGCCGCTCCACTATCTGCAGGCCGGTCGTTCCGGCCTCGCCGTCGATGAACACGCTCCTGGTCATGGCGCAAGCTCCTTGTCGCGTCATGCTGGCACCAAACGCGCCCCTGTGCTAGGCGGGCCATCAGTCAAATGGAGCCACCACCAATGTCCGAAACGCAGATCGCGCCGCTCACGCTCAACATCCAGTACACGAAGGACCTGTCCTTCGAGGTTCCCGGTGCGCCGGCGATCTATACGCTCCTCCGCCAGGCTCCGACCGTGAACATCAACCTCGACGTTCAGGTCCAGCGCCTGCAGGACGACGCCCATGTCTACGAGGTGACGCTGACCACCCGCGCGGAAGCGACCCATCCGGCACCGGCCGAAAGCGGCAACGGCGCTGAGGGCGGCAAGGACCTCACCGTGTTCATCGCCGACCTGTCCTATGCCGGCGTGTTCACCCTGACCGGCATTCCGGACAACCAGATCGAGCCCGTGCTGCTCGTCGAATGCCCGCGCCTGCTGTTCCCCTTCGCCCGCAACATCCTCGCCGATGTCACCCGCGATGGCGGCTTCCCGCCGGTGATGCTCGGCCCGGTGGATTTCGTCGGCCTCTGGCAGGCCCGCCGCGCCCAGGGCGACGGCGAGACGATCGCCAACGCCTGATCCGCAGCGGCGCCGCCGCGCGCGGCGCCGCACGCTGACGCCTTTCCAGGAACGACCTGCCGATGCGCTACGTCTCCACCCGCGGTGCGGCCCCGTCCCGTGAATTCGACGATGTCCTGCTGGCCGGGCTGGCCGAGGATGGCGGGCTGTTCGTGCCCGAGACCTGGCCGGTCTTCTCCCCGGCGGAATGGCGCGCGCTGCGCGGCCTGCCCTATGCCGAGCTCGCCGCCCGCGTCATGGCCCCGTTCATGACCGGCGGCGCCATCGGCTTCGACGATCTGCAAGCCATCACCCGCGCCTCCTATCGCGGGTTCGACCATGCGGCGGTCGTCCCGCTGGTCCAGCTCGAACCCTCGCTCTTCGTGCTGGAACTGTTCCACGGCCCGACCCTCGCCTTCAAGGATCTCGCCCTCCAGGTCGCCGGCCGCCTGTTCGACCATGTCCTGTCCGCCCGCGACGAGCGGGTGACGATCGTGGGCGCCACCTCGGGCGATACCGGCTCCGCCGCGATCGAGGCCTGCCGCGACCGCCTGCGGGTCGACATCGCCATCCTCCACCCCGAAGGCCGCACCTCCGAGGTCCAGCGCCGGCAGATGACCACGGTCAAGGCCCGCAACGTCCTCAACATCGCCCTCTCCGGCACGTTCGACGACTGCCAGGACCTGGTGAAGGCGATGTTCGCCGATGCGCCCTTCCGCACCGAGCTGCGCCTGTCGGCGGTGAATTCGATCAACTGGGCGCGCATCGCCGGCCAGATCCCCTATTTCGCCGCCGCCGCCCTCGCCCTCGGCGCGCCGGACCGCCCGGTCGCCGTCGCGGTGCCGACCGGCAATTTCGGCAACATCCTCGCCGCCTGGGCGGCGCGGCAGATGGGCCTGCCGATCGAGCGCTTCATCGTCGGCAGCAACGCGAACGACATCCTCGCCCGCTTCCTCGCCGCCAACGACATGCGCACCGCCGGCGTGGTCGAAACCGTCTCCCCCTCGATGGACATCCAGGTCAGCTCGAATTTCGAGCGCCTCCTGTTCGAGGCGCTGGGCAGGGATGCGCCGGAGACCGCCCGCACCATGGTCGATTTCCGCGCCAGCGGGACGATGAAGGTCTCCCGCGAGGTCTGGCAGTCGGTCCGGCGGGATTTCGCCGGCCTCGCCCTCGACGATGCGGCGACCCTCGCCGAAATCGCCCGGATCCGCGCCGAAACCGGCTACATCGCCGACCCGCACACCGCGATCGGCATCGCCGCCGCCCGCGCCGCCGCCCCGGTCGGCGTGCCGGTCATCGCCGCGGCGACGGCGCACCCCGCCAAGTTCCCCGAGGCAATGCATCGCGCGATCGGCATCCGCCCGGGGCTGCCGCCGCGTCTCGACGACCTATATGACCGTCAGGAACATTTCGTACGCGCGGGCAACAGCCTCGACGAGGTCGAGACCCTGGTCCGCCATTTCGCGCACAGGAACGATGCATGAGTGATACAGTGCAGGTGACGAAACTCGACTCCGGCCTGACCATCCTGACCGAACGGATGGACCGGGTGGAGACCGTCTCCTTCGGCGCCTATGCCGGCGTCGGCACCCGCCACGAGACGGCGGCGGAAAACGGCGTCTCGCATTTCCTCGAACACATGGCCTTCAAGGGCACCGAGCGCCGGAGTGCCGCCGCCATCGCCGAGGCGATCGAGGATGTCGGCGGCCACATCAACGCCTACACCTCGCGCGAGCAGACCGCCTATTACGTGAAGCTGCTGAAGGAGGATCTCTCCCTCGGCATCGACATCATCGGCGACATCCTCTGCCATTCCACCTTCGATCCGGCGGAATTCGAGCGCGAGCGCGGCGTCATCCTGCAAGAGATCGGCCAAGCGAACGACACGCCGGACGATATCGTGTTCGACCATTTCCAGCTCGCCGCCTATCCCGACCAGCCGATGGGCTGGCCCACCCTCGGCACCGAGGAGATCATCCGCGCCATCGGGCCGGACGCGCTGCGCCGCTACATGAAGGCGCACTACACGCCGGAGAACCTCGTCATCGCCGCCTCCGGCAATCTTGAACACGCGCGCGTGGTCGATCTCGTGGCGAAGCACTTCGCCGACCTGCCGGCCGCCACCCGCGCCGAGCCGCTGCCGGCCGATTACGCCGGCGGCGAATACCGCGAGCTGCGCGATCTCGACCAGGCGCATCTCGTCCTCGGCTTCCCCGCCGTCGGCTACGCCGATCCCGATTTCCACGCCGCGATGCTGCTCTCCACTTTGCTCGGCGGCGGCATGTCCTCGCGCCTGTTCCAGGAAATCCGCGAGAAGCGCGGCCTCGTCTACTCGATCTACAGCTTCGCCCTGCCGGCGCGCGATGCCGGGCTGTTCGGCATCTATGCCGGCACCGGCGAGGCCGAGGCGGCCGAACTCGTCCCCGTCACCCTCGGCGAGCTGGCCAAGGTTCGCCAGAGCGTCTCCGAGGCCGAACTCCGCCGCGCCCGCGCCCAGGTCAAGGCCGGTCTGCTGATGTCGCTGGAAAGCACCGGCAGCCGCTGCGAGCAGATCGCCCGCCAGTGGCAGATCTTCGGCCGCATCGTGCCGACCGCCGAAACCGTCGCGAAGATCGACGCCGTGACGGTGGACGACATCACCAGCGTCGCCACCCGCATCTTCCGCGCCAAGCCCACCCTTGCCGCGATCGGCCCGGTCGGCCGCGTGCCGCAGATGCCGAAAATCATCGAGAGGCTGGCGGCGTGAACCGGCTCGACCTGCTCGAAGCCCTGCTCGACGCCGCGAAGCGCGCCGGCGCGGATTCCGCCGATGCGCTGATGGGCTCCGGCACCTCGCTCTCCGTCGGCCGCCGCCTCGGCAAGGTCGAGGAGATCGAGCGCGCCGAAAGCGACACGGTCGGCCTGCGCGTCTTCGTGGGAAGCCGCAGCGCCATCGTCTCCTCCGGCGCGATCGACCCCGCAGGCTTCTCCCGCCTCGCCGAACAGGCGGTGGCGATGGCCCGCGTCGTCCCCGAGGATCGCTTCTCCACCATCCCCGACGCGCCGCCGCCGCCCGATTCCGCCCCGCTCGACATGGACGATCCGGCCGAACCCGGCGTCGAGGCGCTGCTCGCCCGCGCCGCCGCGGCGGAAGAGGCGGCCCTCGCGGTCAAGGGCATCACCAATTCCGAGGGCGCCGGCGCCTCCTGGTCGCGCAGCCACATCGCGCTGGCCACCTCGCGCGGCTTCGCCGGCGCCTATTCCCGCTCCAACCACGGCGTCTCCGTCTCGCCCATCGCCGGCGAAGGGGTGGGGATGCAGCGCGACTATGAATATTCCGCCGCCGTCCACGGCGCCGACCTTGCTGACCCCGCCGGCCTCGGCCGCGCCGCCGCCGAGCGCGCGGTCAGCCGGCTCGACCCGCGCCGCCCGGCCACCACGAAACTGCCGGTGGTCTACCACCCCCGCGTCGCCGGCTCGCTGCTCGGCCATTTCGCCGGCGCCATCAACGGCGCCGCCATCGCCCGCGGCACCAGCTTCCTCAAGGATGCGATGGGCCAGGCGATCTTCGCCCCCGGCATCTCCATCATCGACGATCCGCTGCGCCGCCGCGGCCTGCGCTCGCGCAGCTTCGACGGCGAGGGCCAGACCGTCTCCCGCCGCGCCCTGATCGAGGATGGCCGGCTGACCACCTGGCTGCTCGACTCCCGCAGCGCCGCCCAGCTCGGCCTCGCCACCACCGGACACGCCGCCCGCGGCACCTCCGGCCCGCCATCCCCGGCGCCGAGCAATCTCTACATGCAGCCCGGCGCGCTCTCGCCCGAGGCGCTGATCGCCGATATCGGCCTCGGCCTCTATGTCATCGAGCTGATCGGCATGGGCGTGAACGGCATCACCGGCGATTATTCGCGCGGCGCCGCCGGCTTCATGATCCGCGACG
Organism: Acidiphilium multivorum AIU301; assembly: GCF_000202835.1. Lineage (NCBI taxonomy): Bacteria > Pseudomonadati > Pseudomonadota > Alphaproteobacteria > Acetobacterales > Acidocellaceae > Acidiphilium > Acidiphilium multivorum. The sequence goes on along the minus strand of NC_015186.1, from coordinate 2,040,562 downwards.
GCCAGCTCGCCGAGCCGGTCGCCGAGGTCACCGTCGCCGGCAATCTGCGCGAGATGTTCCTCCACCTCACCCCGGCGAACGACCTCGAATTCCGCCGCGGCACCGACGCGCCGACGCTGCGGATCGAGGGCATGACGATGGCCGGAGCCTGAGCCGGGAGGCTCAGGACGGCCGGAGCCTGAGCCGGGACGCTCAGGACGGCCGGAGCCTGAGCCGAGGGCTCAGGACGGCAGGCGCCTGAGGCTCAGCCCTCCGGCGTCAGCCCCTTCAGCACCGCGCTCATCGCCCCGGCCAGTTCGGTCGGCAGCAGGATCGTCGCCCCCCGGTCCTTGTTCATCTCGTAAACCAGGTTCATCTGCCGGATCTTCAGCGCCATCGGGTTGGCGGCATACACCTCCCCGGCATGGACGATCTGCTCGGCGATCGCCACTTCCGAACTCGCCAGCGTCACCCGCGCCTGCTTCTCCTTCTCCGCCTGCGCGTTGCGGCTCATCGCGTCGTTCAGCTCGGCCGGAATCCGCACGTCGCGGATCTCCACCGCGATCCCGCCGATCCCCCAATCCTGCGACTTCGCGGCGATCGCGGCGCGGATCTTCGCATCCATCGCCTCGCGATTGCCGAGAATCTCGCCCAACCCCATCCCGCTGATGATCTCGCGCAGCGAGGTCTGCGCCACCTGGCCGATCATCGCGCGATAATCGGTCAGCTCGGTTGCCACCCGCCGCACATCCTCCACCTTCCAGAACAGCACCGAATCCACCGCGACCGAAACGCCATCCAGCGTCAGCGTGTTCTCCGCGCTGATGATCGTGCTCTGCTTGCGGGTATCGACCAGCACATAGACCGTCTCGATGACCGGGATGATGAAGAACACGCCCGGCCCGCGAATGCCGGCGAAGCGGCCGAGCCGCAGCACCACGGCGCGCTCCCATTCGTTCGCCGTCCTGAGCGTCAGCCCGCAGGCGATGCCGAGCAGCGCCACCACGGCGCCGGGAAAGGCGAGGCGCAGCGGCACGGCGATGAGAACGCCAAGCACGATCAGGATCACGGCGATGGTCGCGGCGGAACGGTTCATCCGGCGTCTCCCTGCGCCGCCCCGCCACCGCCCGGCGCGGTGGCCGTCACGCGGCCGAAACTGCTCCGCCGATCATGCGATGCGGGCGAGGGCGGCGTCCAGCCTCGCCATCTCCGCCTCGGCCGCTTCCAGCCGCTCGCGGTTCTCGGCGATCACCTCTTCCGGCGCGCGGCGGACGAAATCCTCGTTGCCGAGCTTGCCGCGCAGCTTGCCGGCCTCGGCCTCGGCCTTGGCCCGCGTCGTCGCCAGCCGCTTGCGCTCGGCGGCGAGGTCGATGATGCCGGCGAGCGGCAGCACCAGCGTCGCCTCGTCGAGAATCGCCTGCGCCGCGCCCTGCGGCATCTCGCCCTCCAGCGGGGCGAGGGTCGCCACCCGGGCGAGCCGGCCGATCTCCTCGCGCCAGCGTGCCGCCCGCGCCAGGGTTTCCGGCGCCGCGTCGCGGATCAGCAGGTCGATCCGCGTTGCCGCCGGCACGTTCATCTCGCTGCGCACGGCGCGGATTTCCGAAATCGCGCGGATCGCCCACGACACCTCGTCGCGCGCCGCGGCCGCCTCGCGCACCGCCTCCGGCACCGGCCAGGCGGCGCGGATCAGCGAGCCCGGCGCGCCATAGCCGAACTCGTCCCACAGCGCCTCGGTGACGAACGGGATCACCGGATGCAGCAGCCGCAGCAGCAGGCCCAGCACATGCGCCGCCACCGCCCGCAGCTCGCGCGCGGCGTCGTCCTCGCCGGCCAGCCCCGGCTTCGCCAGCTCGAGGAACCAGTCGCAGAAATCGCCCCAGGTGAAGCGGTAGCAGGCCTGCGCATAATCGGCGAGGCGGAACCCCTCCAGCGCCTCGGTCGCCTCCAGCACGGCGCGGTTCGCCGCATCAAGGATCCAGCGCGAGAGCGGCAGCGCCGCCGTCTCCGGCCGGAACGCCGGGTCGGGCCGGCACTGGTTCATCTCGCAGAACCGTGCCGCGTTCCACAGCTTGGTGACGAAGCTGCGATTGGCCTCGACCATGTTCGGCCCGAGCTTGATGTTCCGCCCGGCGCCGCTCTGCGCGATCACCGTATAGCGCAGCGCGTCCGCCCCGAACTGGTCGATCAGCGCCAGCGGATCGATCACGTTGCCCTTGGTCTTGCTCATCTTCTGGCCGCGCTCGTCGCGCACCAGCCCGTTGATCATGACGGTGCGGAATGGCACGTCGCCCATCGCATACATCCCCATCATGATCATCCGGGCCACCCAGAAGAAGATGATGTCGAACCCGGTCACCAGCACGTCGCCCGGATAGTAGCGGTCCAGCTCCGGCGTGTTCTCCGGCCAGCCGAGGGTGGAGAACGGCCAGAGGGCGGAGGAAAACCAGGTGTCGAGCACGTCGTCGTCCTGCCGCAGCGCGACGGCATGGCCGAAATGCTCCGCCGCCTCCGCAAGGGCCGCCTCCTCCGTCTCGGCGACGAACACGGTCCCGTCCGGCGCGTACCAGGCGGGAATCCGGTGCCCCCACCAGAGCTGGCGCGAGATGCACCAGGGCTCGATGTTGCGCATCCAGGCGAAATACGTGTTTTCCCACGATTTCGGCACGAACTGCACGCGCCCGTCCTCCACCGCCTCGATCGCCGGCCCCGCCAGCACTTCGGCGTTGCAGAACCACTGCTCGGTCAGCAGCGGTTCGATCACCGCGTTCGAGCGGTCGGCATGCGGCACCGCGTGCACATGCGGCTCGATCTTTTCCAGCGCGCCGATGTCTTCCAGATGCGCCACGATCCGCCGCCGCGCCTCGAACCGGTCGAGCCCGTCGAGACTGTCGAGAAATGCCGCATCCGGCGGCGCGCTCTCCGCGCGGATCTCGGCCAGGGTGATCCGCGCCTCGCGGTCCAGCACCGAGGGCATCGCCAGCCCATGCCGCTGGCCGACGCCGAAATCGTTGAAATCATGCGCCGGGGTGATCTTCACCGCGCCCGATCCCTTTTCCGGGTCGGAATGCTCGTCGGCGACGATCGGAATCCGCCGCCCGGTGATCGGCAGGATCACGGTGCGGCCGACCAGGTCGGCATAGCGCTCGTCGGTCGGGTGCACCGCCACGGCGGTATCGCCGAGCATCGTCTCCGGCCGCGTCGTCGCCACCGTGATGGTCCGCTCCGTGCCCTCGACCGGGTAGCGCAGGTGCCAGAGATTCCCCTTCACCTCGCGCATCTCGACCTCGAGGTCGGAAATCGCCGAGCGGAACACCGGGTCCCAGTTCACCAGCCGCTTGGCGCGGTAGATCAGCCCGTCATTGAACAGCCGGACGAAGATGGTCCGCACCGCCTTCGACAGGCCCTCGTCCATGGTGAAGCGCTCGCGCGACCAGTCCGGAGAGGCGCCGAGCCGGCGCAGCTGGCGGGTGATGTTGCCGCCCTGCTCGGCCTTCCAGGTCCACACCCGGTCGAGAAAGGCGTCACGGCCGATCTCCTGGCGCGACGTTCCCTCGCGCTGGAGTTCCCGCTCCACCATCAGCTGGGTGGCGATGCCGGCATGGTCGGTCCCCGGCTGCCACAGCGCGTCCCGCCCGTTCATCCGGTGATGGCGGATCAGCACGTCCTGCAGCGTCATCGTCAGCGCATGGCCGACATGCAGGCTCCCCGTCACGTTGGGCGGGGGGATCATGATGGTGAAGGGCGTCGCCGCGCGCGACGGGTCGGCGGCAAAGGCGCCCGCCTGTTCCCAGAGACCGTAGAGCCGCGACTCGAACGCGGCCGGATCGAAATTCTTGTCCAGCATGAAGCCTCTATGCGCGAAACCCGGGAGAGACGGAAGGCCGCGGCCTGATGTCCCGTATCTGAAATCCGACGGATTTCAGATTCACGGCGGACACTGGAAAAATCAATATTTCAGCGCGCAGCCCCTGGAATCCACCCGCGAAGTTCAGGAGCGGCGGCCTAGCGGCCCTCCTCGCCGATCAGCCGCTCGATCTCGGCGCGGACGATCCGCTCCACGAGATTGGGCAGATGGGCGTCGAGCCAGGCCTTCAGCAGCGGGCGCACTTCCGAGCGGACGACGTCCTCGATCGTGAGGTCGCCGCGGCCGAGCGAAAGTCCCCGATCCGCCGAAACCGTGCGGCGCAGCGAGTCGATATGGCTCGCGGCGCGCTCCGCGGCCTCGGCGCTGACCAGGCGTTCCGGATTCTGCAGCGACATCGCGGCGGCATCGACCGTCTGTCCGGTGGCCATGCCCGGCGGCGTCGCCGGCGACAGCGCCGGCGCCGAGGCGACGGCGCCCGGCTGCTCGAACTCGGCCGCGCCGCCGGCCTTCCCCGGGCCGCGCCCCTCGGCCACGATCATCGACGGATCGAGGTCGAGCACGGGTTTCCCCGCCTCCTCGGGCACGTCCGGCGCCGGCATGGCGACGGCATCGTCATCTTTCAGGATGCGGCGGATGGAGGAAAGGATTTCGTCCATCGAGGGTTCGGCCGCGGGGTCCGTTGGCGTTCCGCTCATGGGTGTGTGTCCTCGGGCTGGATATGCAGTTCGGTCGGGCCGCTTGGCGCCATTTTGGGCCGGGCGAGAAGGGTGCCGTCCGGGGCGATGCCGGCGTCGCGGAACGCGACGTCGCCATTGCCGAACAGGGCGTCCTTCACGGTGTCGTAGTATTTGAGGTCGTCGTAATGCGTCACCGGCAAGGCGAGATCGGTCGCCGTCAGCCGGCCGATCGCGGCGGCGATCGCATAGGACTGCTCGACCTCGTTGGCGATGTTCTGGATCTGCGTGGTCTGCGCGTTGAACAGGAGCTGCTGCGCGTTCAGCACGTCGAGCGTGTCGCGCGTGCCGACGATTTCCTGCCGCTCGGTGCCGTCGAGCGCGATCGCGTCGGCCTTGATCTGCGCGCGGGTGCTGACGATCGCCGCCTTCGAGGCCTTCAGCCCCTCCCATGCCTGGGTCGCCTGCTGCACCGCCGTCCGCTGGGCGTCGATCACCGCCGAATAGGCATACTGCACATTGTCCCGCGCCTGCCGGATCGCGGCATATTCCTTGCCGCCCTGGTAGAGCGGGATGGTCAGGTTGGCGAGGATCTGCCCGCCGGTGGAGCGCGAATGCGGCCCGCCGGGGTTCGACTCGTCGAAGGCCGAGGCCGAGAGGGAGAGCTGCGGCCCGAGCCCGGCCACCGCGGCATCGACCGAATCCTTCTTCGACGCCATGGTGAACAGCGCCGCCACCACGTCGGGATTGTTGCGCAGCGCGGCATGGGCGAGGGGGGTCTTGCCCCGCACCGGCAGTTCGAGCGGCTGCGGCGGCACCAGTGTCCGCGCCGGATAGGAGCCGACAAGCTGGCGGAAGCTCTCGTCGGCGATATGCAGGTTGCCCTTCGCCACCGCGACCTGTTCCTGCGCCCCGGCGAGCGAGGCCTCGGCCTGCGCCACCGAGGTTTCGGTGATCTCGCCGACATTGAACTGGTCCTTCACCGCGCGCAGCTGCTGGGCGAGGACGTTCTCGTTGTTGATGTCGAGATCGAGCAGGTGACGGTCGGTGATGACGGTCACATAGGCATTGACCACCTTGGCGAAGACGGTCTGCTCGGTCGCCAGCAGCTGCGCCCTGGCGGCGTAGACGCTGTTCTTCGCCTCATGCAGCTTGGCGGCGGTCAGCCCGCCATCGAAGATCGACTGGTTGACGGTGATCTGCCCGGTCGCGTCGTTGCGCGCCGCGGTCAGGCTGTTGCGCGTCAGGGTTGGCGGGTTGCCGACGTTGAACGCGGATTCCGTGGTCTCGTCGACACGCCCGGCCGACCCCTGGATCGTGACGGTGGGCCGCCAGCCGGAAAGCGCCGCCGGCACGTTCTCGTCGGTGGCGCGCAGCGTCGCCCGCTGTTCCTGCAGGGTCGGATTGTTCGAATAGGCTTCCGCCAGCGCCGCGGTCAGGGTCGAGGGCCTTGCGTCGCCGGCCCGCGCCGCCGGCGCCGCCAGCAGCGCCGCCATCGGCAGCGCGGCCCAGAGCGCGGCCCGCCGCCGCCATCCCGGTTTCGCTCGCAATGCCTGCAAATGCCGTGTCTCCTGAAAAGAGGACATGAAACCTATCATTTCTTTATGATCAAAAACTGAATGCCGCCTTACGCTGGAACGATGCTAACAACGGCGCGTTCCGGTCGGCAAGCGTCCGGTGCGCGAAGGCGCCGCCCACCGCCTCGGCAACCACCAGCCGGCCGATGCCGTCATCGTTCAGGATGGTGACGAGCCGGCCCCCCGGCGCCAGTTGCGCCGCGAAGGCCGCCGGCAGCATGTCCACCGCGCCCTCGATCACGATGACGTCGAACGGCGCCTGCGCCGGCGCGCCGGCCGCAAGCGGCCCGGCCACCAGCCTCACATCCGCCGCCTCCGCCGCCAGCGCTTCCGCCGCCATCGCGCGCAGCGCGTCGTCTTCCTCGAGCGCCACCACCGCCGCGCCGCCGGAGGCGAGCACCGCGGCGCCGTAGCCGGTGTTGGCCCCCACCACCAGCACCCGCGTGCCCGGATGCGTGGCGGCGGCTTGCGCCAGCCGCGCGATCGTCAGCGGCGCCGGCATGAACCGGCCATGGCCGAGCGGCAGGTCGGCATCGGAATAGGCGCGGCCCGTCTGCGCCGGCGGGCAGAACCGCTCGCGCCGGATCGTCCGCATCGCGGTGATGACCCGGTCATCCGCGATATTGTTGGGCCGGATCTGGCCGTCCACCATCAGGGTGCGGGCGTCGCGGAAATACCGTTCATTGTCCGACATCGGGGATCCTCTACGCTGGGGCCGCCCCTCTATAGGACGCGGGGCGCGATCGGGCAAAGCCATCCTCCGCCGCGGGGCTTGACCGGAACCCGGCCCGGCCCGATAAGCCGCACTCAGTCGCGCGCCGGTCCGGTGGCAGAGTGGCTATGCAGAGGACTGCAAATCCTTGGATGTGGGTTCGATTCCCGCCCGGACCTCCAGCAGCGCGCGCCTCCGCGCTGCCAGACTGCGCCAACGCGCGGTTTCGTGCTGCCGGATCTCGCCTCGCGCGAGCGACTCCTCCGCCCCGATTGCCCGCCGCCCGGCTTGCTCCTAGTCTCTCCGTAACGACCGGCCAACGGAAGCGAGGGAGCGGAAAACATGTCCAGCGAATACCAGGCGCGCTACGATTCTTGGCATCGGGCCCCCGAGGCCTACTGGGACGAGGCCGCCCGCCGGATCGACTGGATCACCCCCTATGAAAAGGTTTTTGATCCCGCCCAGGGTCCGTTCGGCCGCTGGTTTCCGGGCGGCACGCTGAACACCGCCGCCAACTGCCTCGACCGTCACATCGCCGCCGGCGCCGGCGAGCGCGTCGCCCTGATCTGGGACAGCGCGATGGAGGGCCGCATCGCCCGCTACACCTACCGCGCCCTGCGCGACCGCGTGGCGAAACTCGCCGGCGCGCTCGCCGCCCGCGGTGTCGCGAAGGGCGACCGCGTGGTGATCTACATGCCGATGGTCCCCGAAGCGGCGATCGCGATGCTGGCCTGCGCGCGGCTCGGCGCCATTCATTCCGTCGTCTTCGGCGGGTTCGCCGCCCCCGAGCTGGCCAGCCGCATCGACTCCGCCGAGCCGAAACTCGTCATCGCCGCCTCCTGCGGCCTCGAACCCGGCCGCGTCGTGCCCTACAAGCCGATCCTCGACGCTGCCCTGGAGCGCGCCGCCCACAAGCCGCGCGCCTGCCTGATCTTCCAGCGCGAGGCCCTGCGCGCCGATCTCGTCCCCGGCCGCGACGAGGATTATCTCGACGCCGAGGCCGCCGCCGTCCCGCACGATCCCGTCCCCGTCGCCGCGACCGACCCGCTCTATGTGCTCTACACCTCCGGCACCACCGGCCGGCCCAAGGGCATCGTCCGCGACAATGGCGGCCACGCCGTCGCCCTCGCCGCCACCATCCCGATGATGTACGACGTCCATCCCGGCCCCGGCAGCGCGAGCGAGGTGATGTGGACCGCCTCGGATGTCGGCTGGGTCGTCGGCCACACCTATATCGTCTATGCCCCGCTGCTCGCCGGCGTCACCACCGTGATGTACGAGGGCAAGCCCGTCGGCACGCCGGATGCCGGCGCCTTCTGGCGCGTCTGCGCCCAGCACGGGGTCAAAACCCTGTTCACCGCCCCCACAGCCCTGCGCGCGATCAAGCAGCAGGACCCCGAGGGCGCGCTCACCCGCCAGCACGATCTCTCGAAACTCGAAGCCCTGTTCCTCGCCGGCGAGCGCTGCGACCCGCCGACCGCCGAATGGATCGCCGCCCTGCTCGGCAGGCCGGTGATCGACAACTGGTGGCAGACCGAAACCGGCTGGCCGATCTCCGCCCGCTTCCGCGGCCTCGGCCTCACCGCGTTCAAGCCCGGCTCCGGCGGCCGCCCCTGTCCCGGCTACGAGGTCCGGGCGCTCAACCCCGAGGGCGGGCTGATGCCCTCCGGCGAGGTTGGCGCCCTCGCCATCCGCCTGCCGCTGCCCCCCGGCTGCGCCCCCACCCTCTGGCACGACGACGAGGGCTACCGCCGCGCCTATCTCGAAACCTTCCCCGGCTGGTATCGCACCGGCGATGCCGGCATGGTCGATGAGGATGGCGACATCTGGGTGATGGGCCGCACCGACGACATCATCAACGTCGCCGGCCACCGCCTCTCGACCGGCGCGATGGAAGAGGTTCTCGCCGCCCACCCCGATGTCGCCGAATGCGCCGTGATCGGCCGGCACGACGCGGTGAAGGGCGAGGTGCCGCTCGGCCTCGTCGTCCTCAAATCCGGCGTCGCCCGGGCGGATGCCGAAATCGCCGCCGAGCTCGTCGCCCTGGTGCGCGAGCGCATCGGCCCGGTCGCCGCGTTCAAGGACGCGCTGGTGGTCCAGCGCCTGCCCAAGACCCGCTCCGGCAAGATCCTCCGCGCCACGATGAAGCAGATGGCGAACGGCGCGCAGCCGGTCATCCCGCCGACGATCGAGGACGCCGCCGTGCTCGACCAGATCGCCCCGCTGCTCTCCCCCTGATTTTTGCCCCGGCCCGCCGCCGGGGTCAGACTCCTGCCCCGGCCCGCGGCCAGGGTCAGACTTCTGCTCCGGCCCGTCGCCAGGGTCAGAATTTATCCTTGGCGGCGCGCAGCCGGGCGAATTCCTCGGCCGAGGCGGCGCGGAGGAAGGGATTCGCCGCCAGCTCGTCGGCGAGCCGCACCGGCAGCGTCGGCGCGCCCGCCGCGCGCAGCCGCTCCACCTCCGCCGCCCGCGCCGCCAGCGCCGCGTTGTCCGGGTCGACATGGCGGGCGAACCGCGCGTTCGACAGCGTATATTCATGCCCGCACAGCATCAGCGTCTCGGGGTCGAGTGCCGCCAGCGCCTGCAGACTGGCATGGAACTGCGCCGGCGTGCCCTCGAACATCCGCCCGCAGCCGAGGCTGAACAGCGTATCGCCGCAGGCCGCCGCCGCATCGCCGAACAGGTAGGTGACATGCCCGACCGTATGCCCCGGCGTCGCGATCATCCGCACGGCCTCTCCGCCAAGATCGATCGTCTGCCCCGGCGCCAGCGCCGCATCCAGCTTCGGCAGCCGCGCCGCATCCGCCGCATTGCCGGCGATGCGCGCGCCGAACCGCGCCGCGAGGTCCACCGCCCCGGCGATGTGGTCGTCGTGATGATGCGTCAGCAGCACCCAGTCCAGCCGCCCGCCCGCCGCCTCGACGGCCTCGATCGCCGCCGCCGCGTCCGCCGGGTCGACGAAGGCGCTCGCCCCGCCATGCGCCACCAGCCAGGCGTAATTGTCAGCGAGCATCGGCACACGCGTGATCGTGAAGCCGCGATGGGAAATCGCCATGATCCGTCCTTCTCACATGCTATAGGTGGAGGGATGCGTCTCGATGCGCCCTCGATCGCCGATTTCTACGCCACGCCGCGCGGCGCCGCCACCGCGCGGCTGATTCGCGCGCGGCTGCGGGAGTTCTGGCCCGAGGCGCGCGGCTGCGAGATGCTCGGCCTCGGCTATCCCGGCCCCTATCTGCGGCTCTGGCGGGATCAGGCGGCGCGCTGCATCGCCGCCGTGCCGGCGCAGATCGGCGCCGCCCCCTGGCCCGTCTCCCGTCCCGGCCTCAGCGTGCTGGTCGAGGAGGATGCCTTGCCCTTCGCCGATGTCAGCGTCGACCGGCTGCTGCTGATCCACGGTCTCGAACACGCCGAAACCGCCCGCCGCCTGCTGCGCGAGGCCTGGCGGGTGCTGCGCCCCGAGGGGCGGATGATCGTCGTCGTGCCCAACCGCGCCTCGCCCTGGGCCTATCTCGAACGCACGCCCTTCGGCCACGGCCAGCCCTATTCGCCCTCCCAGCTCGGCCGCATGCTGGCCGACTCGCTGTTCCGGGTCGAGCGGCGCGATGCCGCCCTGTTCCTCCCCCCGCTCGGCGGCCGCGCCATCCTCCGCGCCGCCCCGCTGGTCGAGCGGGCCGGCCGGCGCATCGCCGCCCAGGCCGGCGGCATCATCCTCACCGAGGCGACGAAGGACGTCGCCGGCGTCATCCCGCTGCGCGCGGGCCGCCGGCGCCGCCTCGTCCTCGCCGAGCGCTGACGGGGGAGCTCACCCCTTCGCGCGCAGCTTCCGGTGTTCGAGGTGCCGCTTCGCATAGGCGCGGAACATCGCGTCCACCTTCTTCTGCTGCGTGGCGTCCAGCTTCGTGTAGAGCGTCTGGAACGCGGCGGTCAGCTTGTTCATGTTGTCCGCCTGCTTCGCCTGGATCGCGGCGAAGGACTCCATGTTCTGCACCGCGTTCATCGTGGCGAGATGCGCGGCCCGGCTCTGGTAGAGGGCGGCGATCGAGGTCGCGTTGTCGCGCGAGACCTGGGCGAAGCCATGCCAGGCCGCCTGCTCGGCCTTGGTGATGCCGAGTTTCGTCTTCAGCGCCGCCAGCCGGTGATCGACATGCTTGAGCACGGGCGAATGCGGGGCGGCCGCCGTCGTGGTCTTGGTCTCGGGGGTTGCGGCGCGCGCATGGGGCAGGGCGAGGGCGGCGATCGAGGCGCCGGCCATGGTCGCGGCCAGCAAGGCGGCGGGGGCGTGGGCGCGGAGGGAGCGGATCGGCTTCATGTCGGAACTCCGGTTGGTTGAACCGCTCCGCCTTAGCCTGCGTTTCATGACGCGATGCTGGCGCCGCCGTGTCGGAATCATGGCCTACGCCGAATTCATCCGCGGTTTTGCCCTGCGTCAGCCCCCCTTGTCCTTTGCCCCGATCGGGACGATGTTGTGCCGAAAGGACCGCACAGGTCCGGTTTGAAATACGGAGTGTCTTCCATGTTCATCGAAACCGATGTCACCCCCAATCCGGCCACGCTGAAATTCCTCCCCGGCCGCGAGGTGCTCGGCCAGGGCTCGGCCGATTTCGACTCCGCCGATGCCGCCGCCGCGAGCCCGCTGGCCGAGGCGCTGTTCGCGCTGCCGGGCGTCGTCCGCGTCTTCCTCGGCGCCGATTTCGTCTCCGTCACCCGCGATGAAGGCACCGAATGGACCTCCCTCAAGCCGCAGGTGCTCGGCGCGATCATGGAGCATTATCTCTCCGGCCGCCCGGTCATGGCCGGCGCCCAGGCCGAGGTGGACGAGGACGTCGATCCGGCCGACCGCGAGATTGCCGACCAGATCAAGGAACTGCTCGACATGCGGGTCCGCCCGGCGGTCGCCGGCGATGGCGGCGACATCGTCTTCCGCGGCTTCCGCGACGGCATCGTCTCGCTGCACATGCAGGGGGCCTGCTCCGGCTGCCCGTCCTCGACGGCGACGCTCAAGATGGGTATCGAGAACCTGCTCAAGCATTACGTGCCCGAAGTGAAGTCGGTCCGGCAGGTGATGGCCTGAGCCGGCGATCCCCGCCGTCCCCCAGCTGAACGGAGAGTCCGCATGACGCTCGATGACGGCGCGCTCGACGCGCTGTTCCGCACCGCCCGCACCAAATCCGCCTGGACGGCCGACCCGGTGCCGGACGAAACCCTTCACCAGCTCTACGACCTGCTGAAGAACGGCCCCACCTCGGCCAACTGCTCGCCCGCGCGCTTCCTCTTCCTGCGCAGCGCGGAATCGCGCGAGCGGCTGAAACCCGCCCTCAACCCCGGCAATATCGAGAAGACGATGGCCGCGCCGGTCACCGTCATCGTCGCGCACGATCCGCAATTCTACGAGAACCTGCCGAAGCTTTTCCCGCACGCCGATGCCCGCGCCTGGTTCGCCGGCAACCCCGACCTCGCCGAGGAAACCGCCTTCCGCAACGGCACGCTGCAAGGTGCCTATCTCATCATGGCCGCGCGTGCCCTCGGGCTCGATTGCGGGCCGATGTCCGGTTTCGACAAGGCGAAAGTCGACCAGATTTTCCTTTCCGAACAGGGATGGCGTTCGAATTTCCTCGTCAATCTCGGCCACGGCCAGAAAGACGACCCGTTCCCCCGCGCCCCGCGCCTCGAATTCGACGAAGCCTGCGTCCTGCTCTGAGATGGCGCCGCCCGCCGCGCGCCTGCTGGTGCTCGATGCCGCGCTGAAGCGCGCCCATGTCGGCGTGATCGCGGGCGAACAGGTTCTCGCCGCCCGCGAGGGCGCGCCCGAGACCGGCCTTGCCGATTTGCTGCCGGTCTGGGCGGCGGACTGCCTCGCCGAGGCGGGACAGCCCGCCGCCGGCCTCGACGGCATCGCTGTCACCATCGGCCCCGGCAGCTTCACCGGCCTGCGCGCTTCCCTGGCCCTTGCGCAGGGAATCAGCCTCGCCGCCGGCATTCCGGTCCACGGCGTCACCGTGGGCGAGGCGATGGCGGCGATGCTGCCCGATCTTGCCCGAAAGCTCTGGGTCGTCACCGCGGCGCGGCGTGGCCGCGTCTTCCTGGAACGCGACGGTGTGGCCGCCGCCTTCGACGACGCCGATCTGCCCTCGCCGGACGGTCCGGTCGCCCTCGCCGGCGACCGCGCCGCCGAGGCCGCCGCCCGTCTCGCCGCGCGCGGTCACGACGTCCTGCTGACTGGCCTGCGCGCCTGCGCCATCGGCGGCATCGCCACCGCCCTGCGCCGGCGCCTCGCCGCCGGGCTGGCGCCGCGCCCGGCCCAGCCGCTCTATGTCGACCCGCCCGAGGCGCGCCTGCCCGCCGGCGGCCTGCGTCCGCCCCCGCGCCCGTGAACGGCTCCGGCCCGGCGCCCGTCAACCGGGTCCACGCCGAAGCCCTGGCCGCCCTCCACGAAGCCGCCTTTCCGGACGACCCGTGGCCAGGCTCCGCCTTCGCCGCCCTGCTCGACAATCCGACGACCTTCGGCTTTCTCGACCCCGCCGGCGGTCTCGTCATCGCCCGCGCCGTCGCCGGCGAGGCCGAAATCCTCACCATCGGCGTCGCCCCGCCGGCCCGCCGCTGCGGCCTTGCCCGCGCGCTGCTCACCGTCGCCCTCGCCGCGGCGCGGGCGCGCGGGGCCGAAACCGTGTTCCTCGAGGTCGAGGCCGATAACGCCGCGGCCATCGCCCTCTACCGCGCCGCCGGCTTCATCGCCGCCGGCCGCCGGCGCGATTACTATGGCGCCGGGCGCGATGCCCTTCTGTTCAGTCTTCGGCTTTCCGGATCACCAGAATAGCGCTGCCATCCGGCAGATCGATCATGTCGAGCAGGTCGTGACCCTGGTCGGACGCCGCGCGGGGAACATTCGCCCGCGGCTCCGCGCCGCGCAGCCGGACCAGCAAAACCTCGCCCGCCGCCATCGAATCGAGCGCGAGTCGCGTGCGCACGTAAGTCATCGGACAGGTTTCGGCAGTAATGTCGATTGCCCTGTCATGGGCGGGGAGTTCCATGATTTTCGTGTCCTGCATTACCGTTTCCTAATCATGCACAAAAAATGGAACAGTTGTTACCCGAATTACCTGCTCCTTTCGGACGATTTTTTGCGGCAAATTCTTGCAATTCATCCGGAAATGTTCCAAATCAGCCGGAAGTTCAACATTGTTTTTGACTTCATAAAAGGACAAATCATGCCGGAGAGCCAGGATAACCAGCAACTCCTTCAACTGACGGCGCAGATCGTGTCGGCGCATGTATCGCACAATTCGGTTTCCGCCGAAATGCTGCCGGCGCTCATCCGGGATGTCTATCAGAGCCTCAGCGGCACCGAGCAGCCAGTCGAGGAACCGCCGCCGCCGCTGGAACCGGCTGTCAATCCGAAGAAGTCAGTCTTCAACGACTACATTATCTGTCTCGAAGACGGAAAGAAGCTCAAGATGCTTCGCCGCCATCTGAAGTCGGCCTATAATCTGACGCCTGAACAGTATCGTGAACGCTGGGGCCTTGCGAACGACTATCCGATGGTCGCGCCCGCCTATGCGAAGCAGCGCTCCAACCTTGCCAAGAAGATCGGCCTCGGCACCAAGCCCGCGAGCCAGGCGCCCGCTTCCGGCTCGCCCCGGAGCAAGAAGGGCGACTGACCGCCGCCCTGCTTCCGGTTCTCCGGACGAAATCGACCCGGCGGCACTGTCCGCCGGGTTTTTTTGTCTCCGTGAACCGCCGCTCTGATTGTCAACATGATAAGGCACGGCATCCGATCCTTCAGGGTCGGAAAGTGCTGGATGCGGGACGATGGTTGCGTTTTGATCCGCCGTGCTCCAATGATGTTCGCAAGCGAAAGCCGGCCGGCCGGCATCGCGCCTGAAACAGGGGGAAGCGCGTGTCGGACAATTCCGCATCCATCAGCCGGCGGGCCGAAATCGTCGCCCTGGTCGGCTCGAACGGATTTCAGACCATCGAGGCGCTGGCCCGCCACTTCGACGTGACGGTGCAGACCATCCGCCGGGATCTCAATGCCCTCGCGGCGGACGGCAAGCTCAGCCGCTATCGCGGCGGCGCCGGCCTGCCCTCCAGCGTCGAGAACATGGAATACCAGCGCCGCCGCGTCGTGCATCTCGAGGCGAAGCAGCGCATCGCCGACATGGTGGCGGCGGACATTCCCGAACACGCCTCGCTTTTCATCAATATCGGTTCGACAACGGAGCAGGTGGCCCGCGCCCTGCTCGGCCATCACGACCTTTCGGTGATTACCAACAACCTCAACGTCGCGCGGATCATGAGCGAGGACACCGATTTCCGCGTCATCGTCGCCGGCGGCATGGTGCGCAACCGCGATGGCGGCATCACCGGCCAGGCCACCCGCGACATGTTCGACCGGTTCCGCGTCGATATCGGCATCATCGGTGTCTCCGGCATCGATGCCGACGGCGCGCTCTACGATTTCGACATGGACGAGGTGATCTGTTCGCAGGCGATCATCCGCAATGCCCGCCGTGTCGTGCTGGTGACCGACCATTCGAAATTCGGCCGTCCGGCGATGGTGCGGATCGGCACGCTCGCGCAGGTTTCCGCCCTCTATACCGACCAGCCGCCGCCGCCGCCGATCGCCGCGCTGATCGGCACGCTCGGAATCGAACTTCATGTTGCCGATTCGGGGCCGGCTTCCGGCGCCCCATGAAAAACGCCCGGTCCCTCGCGGGGCCGGGCGTTGCGGACTGCGTCGCGGTCAGGGGCTCAGTCGGCGGCCAGCGCCATGTGCTTGCGGGCGATCTCGCCGCTGACATAGGCCTCCACTGCCTGGCCGATCGCGTCGGCATGGTTGGCGAACACGTGATCGGCGCCCTCCAGCACGCGGTAATCGACGGCGACACCCTTCTGCGTGTTCAGCTTGTCCACCAGCTTGCGCACCGAAATCTCGGGCACCAGCTCGTCGGCGTCGCCGTGGATCATCAGGCCGCCGCAAGGGCAGGGGGCGAGGAAGCCGAAATCGTAATGCGCCGCCGGCGGGGCGACGCTGATCCAGCCCGACACTTCCGGCCGGCGCATCAGCAACTGCATGCCGACGAAGGCGCCGAAGGAATAGCCGGAAATCCACAGCCCGCCATGTCCCGGGTTCAGCGCCTGCATCCAGTCGAGCGCGGCGGCGGCGTCGTTGATCTCGCCCATCCCGCCGTCATAACTGCCCTGGCTGCGGCCGACGCCGCGGAAATTGAACCGCATCACCGAGAAGCCGAGGCGCTGGAACACCTGATACATCGTGTAGGTGATGCGGTTGTTCATTGTCCCGCCATGCAGCGGGTGCGGGTGCAGCACGAGGGCAAGCGGCGCGCCGCGGTCCTTGGCGTGATGATAGCGTCCTTCAAGTCGGCCGTCCGGCCCGGCAAACATAACTTCAGGCATGGTCTTGTCTGGTCTTTCTCACTCGATCGTCAGGTCATCCGATATCGGGGATGGGCGGATATCGAAGGTTCCGGTCAACGCGGCCCCCCGGCCGCTCGGCGAATCCGTTCAGGTGCCGCCGGATCCGGGAAATCGGACTAGGCTACCACTGTATATAGGCATAATCCGCGCATTATTGACCGGTCCGGTCTGCATACCTACTCTCCTGAACGTGACAATCATTGTCTCTCGTAAGGATGAACCGTGTGATTCGCGTCTGGCCCGTTCAATGCGGCAGTCCAAAGAGCCAGCGGAGGGCCGTGCCGTTCCGCCGTGTTCGCCGGGCCGGGCCCTTGCCAAAAATGTTTCTCCCTGTGCTTTCAATCCGGCTCCGCAGCGCCACATCTCGCCGCGGGTATCCACAATTAGTGGATAGGATTGAAATTTTCCACGGAAATGTCGCATGAGCCGCATGTTTTTGCGTGAGACCATCCGGGCCTACCGCCAGCGCGACCCCGCTGCCCGTTCGGATCTTGAGGTCCTGCTGTGCTACCCGGGCCTGCATGCCGTCCTGCTGCACCGCGTCGCGCACTGGTTCTGGCAGCGCCGGCTGCGCCTGACCGGTCGGTTCATCTCCCATCTCGCCCGCATGGCGACCGGCATCGAGATCCATCCGGGGGCAACGATCGGCCGCCGCTGCATGATCGATCACGGCATGGGCGTGGTCATCGGCGAAACCGCGGTAGTGGGCGACGATGTCTATCTCTACCATCAGGTCACGCTCGGCGGCACGTCGAGCGAGCGCGGCAAGCGCCATCCCTCGGTTGCGAACAACGTCATCATCGGCGCCGGCGCCAAGGTGCTGGGCAACATCCTGATCGGCGAGAACGCCCGCATCGGCGCCAACGCCGTGGTGGTGGCCGACGTGCCGGCGAACACCACGGTGGTCGGCATCCCCGCCCGCCCGGTCGAGCGGGGCTCGGCGACCCGCCCGCCCAAGCCCCGCTTCGACCCCTACGGCACGCCCTGCGACCCCTGCCTCGACCCGCTGCTGGGCGAGATCGAGCGGCTGCGCACCGAACTGACCGACCTCGAGGCCCGCATGGCCCGCGCCGAACGGCGCGAAACGGAGCATGCCGAACGGCGCGAAACGGAGCATGCCGAACGGCGCGAACCGGATCGTGCCGGGCCGCGCGAAACCGACCATGACGAGCCCGTTGCCCGGGGCTGAGCCGGGCCTCTACCTCGACGCCAACGCGACCGAGGCGCTGCGCCCCGAAGCCCGCGAGGCGGTGCTCGCCGCCTTCGATCTCGTCGGCAATCCGGCCTCCGTCCACGCCGATGGCAGGGCCGCGCGCAAGCTGCTCGAATCCGCCCGCGCCGCCCTTGCCGCACGCCTCGGCGCCCGGCCGGAAAACGTCGTCTTCTGCGCGGGCGCGACCGAGGCGAACGCGATGGCGATCCATGGCCTCGCCGGCGGCGGCGCCATCGTGATCGGCGCCACCGAGCACGATGCCGTGCGCGCCGCCGCCCCCGCCGCCCTCATCGCCCCGGTCGATGCCGCCGGCCGGCTCGACCAGACCGCCTTCGCCGCCCTGCTGGCCGCGCACCGCCCGGCACTCGCCTGCGTCATGGCGGCGAACAACGAAACCGGCGTTCTCAACGACATCGCCGCCATCGCCGCCCTCTGCGCCGCGCAGGGCACGCGCCTGCATGTCGATGCCGTGCAGGCCGCCGGCCGCGTCGCCGATCCCGATTATCTCGCCCAGGGGGCGTCCAGCGTCGCGACCTCCGCGCACAAGCTCGGCGGCCCGAAAGGGGTGGGCGCCCTGCTGCTCGCACCCGAGGCCGCGTCCGCCTTCGCGCCGCTGATCCGCGGCGGCGGGCAGGAGCGCGGCCGCCGCGGCGGCACCCACAACCTGCCCGGCATCGCCGGCTTCGCCGCCGCCCTCGACGCCGCCCACGCAACCACATGCCCCGATCCGCGCCTCGCCGCCCTGCGCGATGCGATCGAGGCCGGCGCGCGCGACTGCGGCGCCCGCATCGCCGGCGCCGGGGCCCCGCGTTTGCCGAACACGACCTGCCTCGTCCTGCCCGGCCTTGCCGCCGAAGCCCAGGTCATCGCGCTCGATCTCGACGGCATCCGCGTCTCCGCCGGCTCGGCCTGCTCCTCCGGCAAGGCCGCCAGCAGCCACGTTCTCGCCGCCATGGGCCTCGGCGATCTCGCTGGCAACGCCATCCGCGTCTCGTTGCCCTGGAACGCGCCGGACGACGCGCCCGCCCGTTTCCTCGCCGCATATCGGCGTCTTGCCGCCCGCGCCTTGCGCAAATCCGCGCATGTCTCTACCTCGGCAGCGTGAATGGCGGCGGAACGGCGCGCGCCTTCCACCACGCAACGGGTTCAAGGGTTTCAAATGCCGAACATGACTTTCATCGAGCGCGACGGCACGCGCCGGACGGTGGACGCGCCGTCCGGCCTGTCGGTGCTCGAAATCGCCCACAAGCACGGGATCGACATCGAGGGCGCCTGCGAAGGCTCGCTCGCCTGCTCGACCTGCCATGTCATCGTCGATCCCGACTGGTTCGCGAAGCTCGCCGCCGCCTCGGAAGACGAGGAGGACATGCTCGACCTCGCCTTCGGCCTGGAAAAGACCTCCCGCCTCGGCTGCCAGATCGTGATGTCCCCGGCGCTGGACGGGCTCGTCGTGAAGCTGCCCGCCGGCGTGCGGAACGCGCAGAACGGCTGAGATCGTGCGCGTCGTCGTCGCCATGTCCGGCGGGGTGGACAGTTCGGTCGTCGCCGGGCTGATGCACGAGGCCGGGCACGAGGTGATCGGCGTCACCCTCCAGCTCTACGATCACGGCGCGGCCACCAGCCGCAAGGGGGCCTGCTGCGCCGGGCAGGACATCCACGACGCCCGCAACGTCGCCGACCGTCTCGGCATCGCCCATTACGTGATCGACGCCGAGGCCGCCTTCCGCGCCGCGGTGATCGGCGATTTCGCCGAATCCTACGCCGAGGGCCGCACCCCGGTGCCCTGCGTGCGCTGCAACCAGCACCTCAAGTTCGGCGACCTGCTCGGCCTCGCCCGCGACCTCGGCGCCGAGGCGCTGGCCACCGGCCACTATGTCCGCCGCGAGGACGGGCCGGAGGGAGCGGAGCTTCACCGCGCGGTCGATGCCCGGCGCGACCAGTCCTGGTTCCTCTTCGCCACCACGCGCGACCAGCTCGCATTCTCCCGCTTCCCCCTCGGCACCATGCCGGACAAGGACGCCGTCCGCGCCGAGGCCGCGCGGATGAACCTGCCCGTCGCCGAAAAGCCGGACAGCCAGGACATCTGCTTCGTTCCCTCCGGCACCTATGCCGACATCGTCGCGAAGCTCCGCCCCGATGCCGCCGCTCCCGGCGAGATCGTCACCGAGGACGGCGCCGTGCTCGACCGTCACCAGGGCATCGCCCGCTACACGGTCGGCCAGGCCAAGCGCCTCGGCGCCGCCTCCGGCCACGTCGTCACCCGGATCGACGCCGCCCGCCGCCGCATCGTCGTCGGCCCCCGCGGCGCCGGCGGTCGCGAGGTGCGGATCGCCGAGCCGAACTGGCTGATCGATCCGCCCGCCGCCCCGTTCCGCGCCAGCGTCAAGCTCCGCGCCGGCGAGACGCCGCACCCCGCCGAGATCGACATCGCCCGCAACCTCGTCACCCTCGACACCCCCGCTCTCGCCGCCCCCGGCCAGGCCTGCGTCGTCTATCGCGAGTCCCGCGTTCTGGGAGGCGGTTTCATTTTATGAATTCATTCGCATCATAAGATAACATAACGTTAAATTCGCGTCCGCTGAAGCATTAAAAAAATTGAATCTCTTGTTGTCGTTGCTTATCATGGCGTCAGAATATTTCAAATTTCAGACATATTTGAACGCGGGAGAGCGGCATGTCCGATGTGACAATACCTTCTGGTGATACGCTGATTCTCAATGCATCGCTGACCAGCAACTTTTCATTTCCAACGACGGGGTCAGCCCCGACGGATCTCGTCATCGAGCCGTCCGCCCTTTCAATAACCTTCGTGGGGGTCACGACGGCCGTCACCGCGCTCGAACTGGGCGGCAACATCCAGCATTTCGGACCGAACGACACGATCGTCCTGGCCGATGCCACGACCGACTTCTCCAATTTCGACACCTCGCCCTCGGCGCCGAGCGATGTCACGACGTTCCAGAATATCGCCGGCCTCGCCGTGAGCCAGGATCTCAGGATTTACGCCTCGGATGGTCTGATCCAAACCGACAGTCCCCTCATCAACCTCGAGTACGGATCGGCACTGAATACGTCACTCGCGCCGTTCATCAACGCGATCGAGCAGTCCCTGTTCGGCAGCATCCCTTCCACCGGCACGCTGACCCTCTCGGTCGGCCTTAGCGATTTCGGCGACTCCTCGGCCGAGCCCGGCCCTGCGTCCGAGACCGGCGGATACGCCTTCACCATCACCACGGGCAGCGACATCAACCCCTGCTTCGCCGCCGGCACGCAGATCCGCACCCCGGCCGGCGAGACCCCGGTCGAATCCTTGCGGGCCGGCGATACCGTCCTCACCGCCGCCGGCGCCGAACGCCGCGTGGTCTGGATCGGCCGCCGCACGCTCGACCTCAGCCGCCATCCGCGCCCCGAACTGGTCCGCCCGGTCCGCATCGCCGCCGGCGCGCTGGCCGATGGCGTCCCAGGGGTTACGCATGAAAGAAGCCGGTGAGCACTTGCTCCATGTAACGGTTATCCCAGGCGGCCATTTTGCGGCGCCCCTTGAGACTGGCCTTTGATGCCTGATGGCGGCGAACGAGGTTGATTGCGATCTTGCGAAGCAGGGAGAAGTTCTGGACGGCGTTGCGATCCCGGATCCGGCAGTGATCTTCGTTGAAGGTGACGTCGAGCACCCAGTGTAGGCTGTTCTCGATCTGCCAATGTTGACGGATCGCTTTCGCCAGGATTTCGGGTTGATCGTCGCTGCTGGACAGGAAGTAGCGGATTTCGGCTTCGATCTTGCCGGATCCGTTGACGCCGCGGATGGTTTCCACGGCCAGAACGCTCTTCAACCCCGGCCAGTCGCGCAGCGGTTCCAGCGCTACGGCGTCCGGACAGACGAACACCCGGCGCCGAACAAGACGACCATGACCATCATCGAATTCGTCATGCACCGGCCGATCAACGGGTGAGCGGCTGAAGCAGGTGGTTGCGCAATACTCCTGCACGGCGCTGTGTTTCTTCCCCTGGTTTGCTTTGAGGGTGACGAGATAATCAGCACCCCGCTCGAGAATTTTGGACGCGATGGCTCGCTGGCACCCCATCGCGTCCAGCGTGACAATGGCGCCCTTGATGTCCAGCACATCCAGCAATTCCGGGATCGCGGTGATCTCGTTCGATTTGTCGCCGACCTGACGCTGGCCGAGCACCAGCCCCCGATCACTCGCCCATGCACTCACAACGTGAAGCGCCGCCTGGTCCCGGCTGCGATCAAACGAGCCGCGGATCGTTTTCCCGTCAATCGCCACCACTTCCCGGTCCAAAGTCGTCCCGAATGAGCGCGCCCACGCTTCGAAACATGCCTCGAAACGCCCGGTATCGATCAGCATGAACACACGCCGGAAGGTGTCGTGCGATGGAATGCCGTTCGGCAGCGCCAAAAACGTGCCCAGCCATTCCTGCTTGCTACGGCCATACAGTGCCATATCCTCCCAGCTTTCCGCCCCGGCAATCACCGCGCACACCGCAATCACCAGAATATCAATTAGCCGGTGCTCAACCTTGCCGCCGCAGCGGGGGTCTTCCAACGCCGAAAATTCCTCCACAAGCCGCCTCACCGACATGCACGTCTCCCAATCTCAAGGAGACTCCCCGAATCACACCCGATTCCATGCCGTCAACTATGCCCGAAATTTTCATGCGTAGCCCCTGGATGGCGTCCCCGCGCGCGACCTCGTGGTCTCGCCCGACCACGCCCTGTTCCTCGACGGCGTGCTGGTCCAGGCGAAGGATCTGGTCGACGGCACCATGATCGCACCCGACCGCCGAATCTCCCGCGTCACCTATTTCCATGTCGAGCTCGACCGGCACGACGTCCTGCTGGCCGAGGGCGCGCCGGCGGAAAGCTTCCTCGATACCGGCCATCGCGGCCTGTTCGAGAACGCCGGCGAACCGATCACCCTGCACCCCGACCTGATGCAGGCCCGGCGCGAGGCCGAAGGCTGCGCCCCGCTGGTCACCGGCGGCGACGCCCTGGCCGCGATCCGCGCCCGCCTCGCCGCGCGCCGCGCCGCGCAGGGCTTCGCCCTGGTCCGCGTCCGCCCCGCGCTCCGCCATGGCGACCTGATCATCGAGGCCAGCGAGGAGAAGCCCGGCACGTTCCGCTTCGCCCTGCCCGCGAACGCGACCGAATTCGAACTCCTCGCCGGCACCTTCGTCCCCGCCGAGGTCGACCCGGTCTCCACCGACCGCCGCCGCCTCGGCCTGTCGGTTGCCGGCCTCGCGCTGGACGGCGTGGCGCTCGACCTCGAAACCGCGATCCCAGCACCCGGCCGCCTGCCGCGCGCGGGCGGCGATGCCGGCGTCTGGACAAGCGGCAACGCCGGCATCCGCCTGCCCCGCGCCGGCGCCGAACTGGCGCTGACGCTGACCGCCCAGGCCCTGTTCTGGACCGCGCCGGCCGCCATGCGGCGCGCCAGCGCCTGATCTCCGCCGGCCCACCGGCCGCGCCCTGTGATGGTGGCGGGTGTGTGATGCACCCGCCACAAGCGTTTTTTTATCCCATGCCGGGCGCTTCCGATTGGTTTCGGCGCCCCGGCAAGCTATATCTCCGCCTGCGGCATCCGTTTGCGGGCTCTCCGAACGGGCGGGGCCGAACATGCGGCAGCGGGTTCCGGCCCGATGCCATGACCCGATGCACCCACGCCATGGCAACCGCCATGCCCGGCAAGAAAAAAAGGACTCCAGACGTGGCCAACGAAAAATCGCAGAACGTGCAGGATGTCTTCCTCAATCACGTTCGCAAGAGCAAGACCCCGGTCACCGTGTTCCTGGTGAACGGCGTGAAGCTCCAGGGTGTGATCACCTGGTTCGACAATTTCTCCGTCCTCCTCCGCCGCGACGGGCACACCCAGCTCGTCTACAAGCACGCGATCTCGACCGTGATGCCCGGCGCGCCGATCCAGCTCTTCGACGCGACCAAGGCCGAGGGCGCCGCGCCGGCGGGCGGCGCCACGCTCAGCCTCGGCCGCGCCGGCGATCCCGACCGCGATGCCGGGTAGGCCGGGTTGAGCATACCCACCCAGGCCGCGCCCACCCGCGCCGCCGTCCTGCTGCCTTGGGAACATGGCGGACGCAACGGCCCGCGCGAGGCCGAGGCCCGCCTCGCCGAGGCGATCGGACTCACCGCCTCGATCGGCCTCGTCATCGCCCATGACGAAATCGTGCAGATCCGCGCGCACCGCCCCGCCACCCTGTTCGGCGAGGGTCAGGTGCGGCGGATCGGCGAGTCCATCGCCGAGGCCGAGATCGGCGTCGCGGTGGTCGATTCCACGCTCAGCCCGGTGCAGCAGCGCAATCTCGAACGCGCCTGGAAGTGCAAGGTCATCGACCGCACCGGCCTGATCCTCGACATTTTCGGTGAGCGCGCCCGCACCGCCGAGGGCGTTCTGCAGGTCGAACTCGCGCATCTCGCCTACCAGCGCTCCCGCCTCGTCCGCTCCTGGACCCATCTGGAGCGCCAGCGCGGCGGCTTCGGCTTCCTCGGTGGCCCCGGCGAAACCCAGATCGAGGCGGACCGCCGCCTGATCACCGACCGCATCGCCCGCCTCCGCCGCGAGCTCGACGAGGTCCGCCGCACCCGCGCCCTGCACCGCGCCGCGCGCAACCGCGTGCCCTATCCGGTCGTCGCCCTGGTCGGCTACACCAATGCCGGCAAATCCACGCTGTTCAACGCGCTCACCGGGGCCACCGTCCACGCGCAGGACCAGCTTTTCGCCACCCTCGACCCGACGATGCGCCTCATCGTCCTGCCCTCCGGCCGCCAGGCCATCCTGTCGGACACGGTCGGCTTCATCTCCGACCTGCCGACCGAACTCGTCGCCGCCTTCCGCGCCACCCTCGAAGAGGTCGCCGCCGCCGACATCATCCTCCATGTCCGCGACTGCGCCCACCCCGACAGCGCCGCCCAGCGCGCCGACGTCGTCTCCGTGCTCGACGGCATGGCCCGCTCGGGCATGATCGACGAGGGATGGTCGTCCCGCTGCATCGAGGTGATGAACAAGATCGATCTGCTCGATCCCGCCGCGCGCGACCTGCCGGGCGCTTCCGCCATCGCCGTCTCGGCGCTGTCCGGCGAGAATCTCGACACGCTGCGCGCCACGATCGATGCCCGGCTCGCCGGCGCCATGCAGGTCGCGACCTACTGGCTCGCGCCGGCCGACGGCGCCGGCCTCGCCTGGCTCTACCGCCACGGCGAGGTGCTCTCCCGCGCGGATGGCGAGGACGCCATCGCCATCGAGGTCCGGCTCCGCCCCGAGGACCGCGCCCGTTTCGAGCGCGATCACGAAGCCGCGCTGCACGCCCCGGTCCCCTGACCCACCGCCACGGATTCCAGCCCATGATGCCTGACAGAACCGACCTTTCCGCCATCGCGGCGCTGCTGCGCGACGTCGCGCGCACGATCGTGATGCCCCGCTTCGGCCATATCGGCCCGGCCGACCTGCGCACCAAGTCCGGCCCGCTCGACCCCGTCACGGTGGCCGACGAGGCGGCCGAGCGCGCCCTCACCGAAGGCCTGCGCGCCCTGTTCCCCGATGTCGCGGTGATCGGCGAGGAATCCGTCGCCGCCGATCCCGCCCTGCTCGGCGCGGTCGCCGGCCCCGGTCCCGTCTTCGTCATCGACCCGATCGATGGCACCCAGAACTACGCCGCCGGCCTGCCGCTGTTCGGCCTGATGATCGCCCTGGTCGAGGACAATCGAACCATCGCCGGGCTGATCCACGACCCGCTGCGCGACGACACCATGCTCGCCACAAGCGGCGGCGGCGCCTTCCTGCTCCGCGGCGCATCCGATTCAGCCGAATGGCTGCCCCTGCGCGTCGCCGCCCCGGCGCCGCTCGCGCAGATGATCGCCTCGGTCTCCTGGCAATACATGGCGCGGGCCGAAAAATCCCGCGTGCTCGGCAGCCTCGCCGCCCTCGGGCAGACGCCCAACCTGCGCTGCGCCGCCGCCACCTACCGCGCCATGGCCTCCGGCCATATGCACGCCTCGGTCTCCCGCCGCACTTTGCCGTGGGACCACGCCGCCGGCACGCTGATCGTCGAGGAAGCCGGCGGCCATGTCCGCCGGCCGGATGGCGAGGCCTGGCGCCCGGCCGATATCGATGGCGGCCTCATCGCCGCCACCGACCGCGACACCTGGCACCGCCTGCGCGACGCGCTCTACGGCTAGAGCACGTTCCGATCCGAACGGATCGGATGATGCCCTAGAGCACCATCCGATCCATCCGGATCGGATGTAGTGCTCTATGATATTGATAATTAGAGCATCTTTATCCGATCAGATGACTCCATCTGATCGGATGATGCTCTAGCCCTCCCGCTTCACCGCCTGCCAGAGCGCTTCCATCTCGGCGAGCCCGGCCGCCTCCGGCGTCGTCCCGGCGGCGGCGAGCCTCGCCTCCACCGCGCGGAACCGGCGCTCGAACTTCGCATTCGCCCGCGCCAGCGCCTGCTCGCCATCGCAGCCGAGCTTGCGGGCGAGATTGACCATCACGAAGAACATGTCGCCCAGCTCGTCCTCGATCCGCGCCGGGTCCGCCCCCGCCAGCTCGGCGCGCAGCTCCGCCGTCTCCTCGTCGAGCTTGTCGAGCACCGAATCCGCATCCGGCCAGTCGAAGCCGACCCGCGCCGCCCGCGCCGCGAGTTTCCGCGCCCGCATCAACGCCGGCAGCGTGGAGGCGATGCCATCCAGCACGCCGCTCTCCGCCCGTGCCGCCCGCTCGCGCGCCTTGTCCGCCTCCCAGGCCCGGGTCTGCGCCGCCTGGTCCCGCGCCGCGGCCTCGCCGAACACATGCGGATGCCGGCGGATCATCTTCTCGGCGATCCCGGCGGCCACCTCCTCGAAGCCGAACCAGCCGCGCTCCTCGGCCATCCGCGCGTGATAGACCACCTGGAACAGCAGGTCGCCCAGCTCGTCGCGCAGCGCGTCCGCATCGCCTTTTCCGATCGCGTCCGCAACCTCATAGGCCTCCTCGACCGTATAGGGAGCGATGGTGGCGAAATCCTGCTCGCGATCCCACGGGCACCCGGTCTCGGGATGCCGAAGCGCTGCCATGACGGCGAGGAGGCGGTCGATCGGTCTGTCGGTCATGCGGTCCCGAAGCTGTGAAGGGTGGTCCCGCGCGGGTCACGGCGGGTTGATGAATGGCCTGCGCGCACCAGAGTAATCTATCGCCCGAGGAGAACAACCATGCACGTCATCCGCAAACCGGACTGGTCCCTGCCCGAAACGGAGGCGACCCCGCCGCATCTGGCGCTCGACCGCCGCGCCGCCCTTGCCACGCTGGGCGGCGCCATGCTCGGCTTCGGCCAGATCGGCGCCGCCCTCGCCGACACCAACGCCAACGCGAACGCCAAACCGGGCGACCGCATCTCCGACTACCCGCCCTCCGCCGCGCGTTTCGACCCCGAGCGCAGCCTCACCCCGCGCCACAATGTCGAGACCTACAACAATTTCTACGAATTCGGCCTGAACAAGGACATCTGGCGCAAGGCCCAGAAACTGCCCACCGAACCCTGGACCATCCGCATCGACGGCATGGTGGAAAAGCCCTTCACCATCTCCTTCGACGACCTGATGAAGAAGGTCAGCACCGAAACCCGCATCTACCGCCATCGCTGCGTCGAGGCCTGGTCCCTCGTCGTCCCCTGGGAAGGCTTTCCGCTCGCCGATCTGGTGAAACTGGCCAAGCCGCTCTCGGGCGCGAAATATCTCCGCTTCACCACGCTGTCCGACCCGAAGGTGATGCCCGGCCTGTCGATCCCGTTCTTCCCCTGGCCCTACCACGAGGGCCTGACCATGGCGGAGGCGACGAACGAGCTCGCCTTCGTCGGCACCGGCATGTATGGCGCGAAGATGCCCAGGCAGGACGGCGCGCCGATCCGCGTCGTGCTGCCCTGGAAATACGGCTTCAAATCGGCGAAATCCCTCGTCCGCATCGAGTTCGTCAAGGAGCAGCCGGTTACCTTCTGGGAAAAGACCAGCCCGGACATGTACGGCTTCTGGGCCAATGTGAACCCGAAATACCCCACCCTGCGCTGGAGCCAGGCGCGCGAGCGCGTCATCGGCACCGGCGAGGTGGTGCCGACGCAAATCTACAACGGCTACGGCAAATGGGTGGCCCCGCTCTATGCCGGCATGAAGCAGGACAAGAAACTGTTCATGTGACGACCAGCAGCCGGCGGGCGATGCCGATCACCCGCCGCGCCTCGCTCCACAATTCGTAGCGGTCGAACTCCGCCGCCCTGACCCAGGCGATGTCGGTCACGTCACCGCCCGCCACCGCCTCGCCGCCCTGATACAGCCCGGCGAAATCGAGGATGGTGTAGTGAAACTCGATCCGCTGCGCCGCGTCGCGATGGATCGAGTCCACATGCGCGGCCAGCACCAGCGCGCCGGCCTCGAGCCCGGTCTCCTCGCGCAGTTCCCGCCGCGCCGCCGCCTCCGCCGTCTCGCCGAGCTCCTGCGCCCCGCCCGGCAGGCTCCAGGCGCCGAGTGCGGGCTTGCGGCCGCGGCGGATCAGCAGCACCTCGTCGCCGCGCAGCAGCACCACCCCGATGCCGACGCGCGGCGCCGCCGGATAGGCCCGGCTCATCCCGCCACCAGCGCGCGGATCGCGCGGTCCTGCTCGAACAGGTGCAGCAGCACCCGCGCCGCCCGGCCGCGCGGGGTTTCCAGGTGCGGGTCGGTGTCGAGCAGCAGTGTCGCGTCCTTCTGCGCCATCGGAATCAGGTCCTCGTCGCGTTCGGCGTCCGCCAGCCGGTAGCCGGGCAGGCCGGACTGTTTCGCCCCCAATATGTCACCGCCGCCGCGCAGCCGGAAATCCTCGTCGGCGATGCGGAACCCGTCCTCCGTCTCCCGCAGGATCGCGAGCCGGCGCCGCGCCGCCTGGCTCAGCTCGTCGCCGTGCAGCAGCAGGCAGAAACTCGCCGCCGCCCCGCGCCCGACCCGCCCGCGCAGCTGGTGCAGCTGCGCCAGCCCGAACCGGTCCGCCCGCTCGATCACCATCACGTTCGCCTCCGGCACGTCCACCCCCACCTCGATCACCGTGGTCGAGACCAGGATGTCCGCCTCGCCGCGGGCGAAGCGCTCCAGCGCCGCCGCCCGGATCTCGATCGGCTGCCGCCCGTGCGCCAGCACCACCCGGTCGCCGAACCGCTCTGCGAGTGCGGCGAACCGCGCCTCGGCGGCGGCGATGTCCACCGCCTCGCTCTCGGCCACCAGCGGACACACCCAATACACCCGCCCGCCCCGGCGGATCATCCGCGCCACCGCGGCGACGATCTCCTCCATCCGCCCCGCCGGGTGCAGCGTGGTGCGGATCGGCTTGCGTCCGGCGGGCTTCGCCAGGATCCGGCTCACACTCATCTCTCCCCAGTGCGAGAGCAGCAGCGTGCGCGGAATCGGCGTCGCCGTCATCACCAGCATGTCCGTCGCACTTCCCTTGGCGCCGAGGGCGAACCGCTGCTCGACGCCGAACCGGTGCTGCTCGTCGATCACCGCGAGGCCGAGATCGTGGAACGCCACGCTCTTCTGGAAGATCGCATGGGTGCCGACCACGATCGGGATCGACCCATCCGCGAGGCCGGCCAGTACAAGCCGCCGCTCGGCCGCCCGCAGCGAGCCGGTCAGCAGCGCCACCGGCACCGGGCAGAGTTTTTCCAGCGTCGCCAGATGCTGGCGGGCGAGCAATTCGGTGGGGGCGAGCAGGGCGGCCTGTGCGCCGGCCTCGACCACGCGCAGCATCGCCAGCGTCGCCACCAGCGTCTTCCCCGCGCCGACATCGCCCTGCAACAGCCGCAGCATCCGGTGCGGCGCGGCGAGATCGGCGTCAATTTCGGCCAGTGCCGCCGCCTGCGCATCGGTCGGCGCGAAGCCGAACCGCGCCAGCGCGGCGGCCCGCAGCCTTCCATCGCCGGTAAAGGCGCGCCCCGGCCGCCGCCGCCGCCGCGCGCGGATCAGCGCGAAGGCCAGCTGCCGCGCCAGCAATTCGTCATAGGCGAGCCGCCGTGCCGGGCGGTCGTCCGGCATCGATTCGGGCGCGTGCAGTGTCCGCAGCGCGGCGGTAAAGCCCGGCCAGCGCCGCTTTTGCAGCACCGAGGGCAACTGCCATTCCGGCAGCTCCGGCAGCCGGGCGAGGGCGCCGTCCACCGCCCGCGCCATCACCCGTGCCGTGAGTCCCGCCGTCAGCCCCCGCACCGGCTCGATCGCCGGCAGGCTCGCCGCCTGCGCCGCCGGCAGCACGTAATCGGGGTGGGGCAGGGTAGGGCGGTCGGCGAAGCGCTCGATCTTGCCCGACAGCAGCAGTTTCGCGCCCACCGGAAACTGGCCGAGCCGCCCGGGGTGGAACAGCACCACCTCGCCGAAGCCGCTGGCGTCGCGAATCACCACCCGGTGCGGCTGCCCGCGCCGCGCCGGCGCCTCGTGCCGCACCACCTCGACCATCACCGTCGCGACCGATCCCGGCTCCGCCTCCGCCAGCGTCGACTGCCGCGAGCGGTCGATGAAATGCAGCGGCAGGTGGAACAGCAGGTCGCCCACGCTCGGCCCGCCCACCGCGCGCGCGATCAGCGCCGCGAGTTTCGGGCCGATGCCCGGCAGGCTGGCAAGCTCGGCCCGGAACGGCGCCAGCGACTCGGAGATGTTGGTGGTCACGGGCTGACAGTGGCGGAGCACTCGACTATATCGCAAGCCATCATGACCGAAGTATCGTCCGAGGCGCTCATCCAGCGCCGCCGCCGGCTGCTCTACCGCGCGACCCATCGCGGCACCTACGAGAACGACCTGATGATCGGCGGCTTCGCCCGCAAATACATCGACGGGATGGACGATGAGGCGCTCGACGCGCTGGAGGCGGTGATGGAACACCCCGATGCCGAGCTGGCCGACTGGCTGACCGGCCGCAAGCCGGTCCCGGCCGAGGCGGAGTCGGACATGCTCCGCCGCATCCGCGACGAGGCGGCGGAGATCGCCCAGGGCGAGTTCGGCGCCAAGCGCGGGCGATGAGCCTGCTCACCGTCTACGGCGCGCCGGAAGGGTTCGACGCCGACCTGATCGCCCGCCGCGCCGCCGAGGCGGGCACGGTGCTGCACATCGCGCGCGACGATGCCCGCCTCGCCCGGCTGGAGGACGCGCTCGCCTTCTTCGCCCCCGCCGCCGAGATCATCCGCTTCCCCGCCTGGGACTGCCTGCCCTACGACCGCGTCTCGCCCAACCCGGCGATCGTGGCCGACCGCGTCGCCGCCCTGGCCCGGCTGCTGGAACCGGCGAAGGGCACCCGCATCGTGCTGACCACGGTGAACGCCGCGGTCCAGCGCACCCCGCCGCGCGCGCGCTTCGCCGATGCCAGCCGCACCATCGCCCCCGGCGGCGCCGCCCCGCCGGACGATCTCGCCCGCTTCCTCGAACAGCGCGGCTATCACCGCGTCGGCACCGTCATGGAGCCGGGCGACTTCGCCGTGCGCGGCGGCATTTTCGACGTCTGGCCCTCCGGCGAGCCGGCGCCGGCCCGCATCGACCTGTTCGGCGACACGGTGGACACGCTCCGCCGCTTCGACCCAGGCACCCAGCGCAGCGGCGAGGCGCTGCCCTCGCTCACCTTCCGCCCCGCCTCCGAACTCCCGCTCGACGCCGACTCGATCAGCCGCTTCCGCACCGGCTTCCGCGAGCTGTTCGGCGCCGAGGCGCTGACCGACCCGCTCTACGAATCGGTCTCCGAGGGCCGCCGCCATCCCGGCATGGAGCATTTCGCGCCGCTCTTCTGCGCGACGATGGAAACCGTGTTCGACTATGCGCCCGGTGCCGCCATCAGCCTCGACCACCAGGCCGAGGAGGCCGCCGCCGCCCGCTTCGAGATGATCGCCGATCACTACGAGGCCCGCTCCGCCCCGCCCCGCGCCGGCGAGGCGCCGTACCGGCCGGTCGCGCCCGCGCGCCTCTATCTCGACCGCGCCGGCCTCGATGCGCTGCTCCGCGCCCGCGGGGCAACCGTGTTCTCGCCCTTCTCCCGGCCCGAGGGCGCCGAGGGCGTGGAAGCCGGCGGCCGCCCCGGCGCCATCCTCGCCTCCGCCCAGGGCATCGCCTCGGTCTATGAGGAATTCCGCCTGCTCGCCGCCCGCTGGCGCGAGGCCGGGCGCCGCGTCGTCCTCGCCGCATGGTCCGCCGGCTCGCGCGACCGTCTCGCCGCCCTGCTGCGCGACCACGGCATGCGCTCGATCCCGATCGACAACGCCGCCGAGGCCCGCATCGCCCAGGGCGACGCCGTGCTGCTCGCCGTCCTCGGCCTCGAACGCGGCTATGTCGCCGACGATCTCGCCATCGTCGCCGAGCAGGACCTGCTCGGCCAGCGCATCGCCCGCCCGCCGCGCCGCCGCCAGCGCGCCGACCAGTTCATCGCCGACGCCACCGAAATCGCCGAGGGCGATCTCGTCGTGCATCAGGATCACGGCATCGGCCGCTATGACGGGCTGGTGACGCTGAGCGTCGAGGGCGCGCCGCATGACTGCCTGCGCATCCTCTATGATGGCGACCAGAAGCTCTTCCTGCCGGTCGAGAACATCGACATGCTCTCCCGCTTCGGCAGCGAGACCGCCGGCGTCGGGCTCGACCGCCTGGGCGGCGCCTCCTGGCAGGCGCGCAAGGCCAAGGCCCGCAACCGCATCCGCGACATGGCGGCCGGCCTCATCCGCATCGCCGCCGAGCGCAAGCTGCACGACGCCGCGATCCTCGCCGCCGATGACGGCGCCTTCGCCGAATTCTGCGCCCGCTTCCCCTACACCGAAACCGAGGACCAGGCTCGCGCCATCGCCGACGTGATGGAAGATCTCGCCGCCGGCAAGCCGATGGACCGGCTGGTCTGCGGCGATGTCGGCTTCGGCAAGACCGAGGTCGCGCTCCGCGCCGCCTTCATCGCCGCGATGTCCGGCGCCCAGGTCGCCGTGGTGGTGCCGACCACGCTGCTCGCCCGCCAGCACTACCGCCTGTTCTCCGAGCGCTTCGCCGGCCTGCCCATCCGCGTCGAGCAGCTCTCCCGCCTCGTCTCCGCCAAGGATACCGCGAAGGTGAAGGCCGGCCTCGCCGACGGCACGGTGAACATCGTCGTCGGCACCCATGCGCTGCTGTCGAAAACGATCGCCTTCGCCGACCTCGCGCTGCTGATCGTCGACGAGGAGCAGCATTTCGGCGTCGCCCACAAGGAACGGCTGAAGCAGCTCAAGGCCGACATCCACGTCCTCACCCTGACCGCGACGCCGATCCCCCGCACCCTCCAGCTCGCGCTGACCGGCGTGCGCGACCTCTCGCTGATCACCACCCCGCCGGTCGACCGTCTCGCCGTGCGCACCTTCATCATGCCGTGGGACAAGCTGGTGATCCGCGAGGCCATCGCCCGCGAGCGCTTCCGCGGCGGGCAGATCTTCTGCGTCGTCCCGCATATCGAGGATATCGACCGGATGCGCGAGCGCCTGGCCGAGATCGCGCCGGACCTGCGCACCGCCACCGCCCATGGCCGCCTGCCGCCGACCGAGATCGAGCGGGTGATGACCGAGTTCAGCGAAGGCAAGCACGACGTCCTGCTCGCCACCAACATCGTCGAATCCGGGCTCGACATGCCGGCGGTGAACACCATCCTGATCTGGCGCGCCGATCTCTTCGGCCTCGGCCAGCTCTACCAGCTGCGCGGCCGCGTCGGCCGCGGCAAGCAGCGCGGCTACGCCTATCTCACCTGGCCGGCCTCGCACACGCTCGCCGCCTCCTCGCAAAAGCGCCTCGAAGTGATGCAGACGCTCGACACGCTCGGCGCCGGCTTCACCCTCGCCTCGCACGATCTCGACCTGCGCGGCGCCGGCAACCTGCTGGGCGACGAACAGTCCGGCCATATCCGCGAGGTCGGCATCGAGCTCTACCAGCAGATGCTGGAGGATGCGGTGGCCGAACTGCGCGCGGCCGGCGGCAGCGAATCGCGCGAGGCCGCGCGGGACTGGACGCCGAATATCAGCCTCGGCCTGCCCGTCCTCATCCCCGAAGCCTATGTTGCCGACCTGCCGGTCCGCCTCGGCCTCTACCGTCGCATCGGCGGACTCGCGACCGATGCCGAGAGCGAGGCGCTCGCCGCCGAGCTGGTCGACCGTTTCGGCCCGATGCCCGAGGAGGTGGAAAACCTCCTCGCCACGGTGGCGCTGAAGCGCGCCTGCCGCGCCGTCGGCGTCGAGAAGCTGGAGGCCGGGCCGAAGGGCATGGTCGTCGCCTTCCGCGGCAACGCATTCGCCAATCCCGGCGGCCTCGTCGCCTGGCTCGCCACCCGCGCCGGCCTGCTCCGCCTGCGCCCGGACCACAAGCTGGTCATGGTCCGCGAGATGGACGTGAAGGCCCGCCTCGCCGCGGCCCGCGACATAATATCGAACCTGCAACGCATTATCGACCAGTCGAAGGCGGCATGAATCGAATTCGTAACTAAACGAATCGAAACTTGCCTCATCCTGCCGGGTCCTCATCTTCTCGTGAGGAAGGCGGCCGCTCCTCGGCCGCCCAGCCCACGTCCGCCCCGCGGTCGTGACGCTCGCGGCCGCTCCCCGGCCGTCCAGTACAGGAGGTCATGCCCATGACAGACCGAACCCTTTTCCGCGCCAGCGCCGTTGCCCTGATCGCCGCCGCGATGGCGAGCGCGCCGGCCCTCGCGGCGACCGGCAGCCCCGCCGCCGCCGCGCCCGCGCCCACCACCGGGTCGATGTCCGCGGCGCCGTCCGCATCGCCGCAAACCATCGCCAGGGCCGGCAAGGCCCTGCACCAGGTCCTCGAGATCAACCACAGCTACGGCGCGAAGCTCGCCCACACGACCGATCCCGCCGGCAAGCAGCGCCTGATCGCCTCCGCCAAGGACAAGGCCACCACCGCCATCACCGCGCAGGGCCTCACCGTGCGGCAATACGACCAGGTGCTGGCCGAGGCCCGGCAGAATCCGGCCCTGCGCGCCCGGCTCTTCGCCGCCGCCGGCCTGCCGGCGCAGAAATGATCACATGACCGCTTCGAGGATCACCGCCGTCCCATAGGCGGTGACCTCGTTCATCGCCTGGCCCTGGCCGGCGTCGAACTCCCCGGAATCGAACCGCATCCCGATCACCGCATTGGCGCCGAGCGAGGCGGCATGCGCCTTCAGCGCCGCGATCGCCTCGTCCCGCGTCTGGTTGACCATGGCGATGTAGCCCTCCTGCGAACCGCCGAAAATCGCGCGGATGCCGCCGAGCATGTTGCCCACGATGGTCCGGCTGCGGATCGAGGTGCCATAGACCGGGCCGACCACCCGGGCGATCCTGGCATTGGCCACCTCGTTGACGGTGACGACGAGAATTTCGTTCATGGCCTGGGTCCGTTCCTGCCTGTCCAACCGCGCGTTCATATCATTGACCGGGCGCGGCCGCATCGGCTTTATGATTTTGTCATGGATCTGGTTCCCCCGCGCCCCGAACAAGACGCCGCCGCCTGCGCCGACGGGGAGCTGCCCCCCTGCGTCCTCACCCGCCCGCCGCGCCAGTCCGCCCCGGTCGTGGTCGCCTCGCCGCATTCCGGCCGCGCCTACGCGCCGGATTTCCTCGCCCTCTCCCGGCTCGACGCCCGCGCCCTGCGCAAGAGCGAGGACGGCTTCGTCGACGAGCTGTGCGCCGGCGCCCCCGGCCTCGGCCTGCCGCTGCTCGCCGCCCGCTTCCCCCGCGCCTGGTGTGACGTCAACCGCGAGCCCTGGGAACTCGACCCCGCGATGTTCGAGGACGCCCTGCCGCCCTATGTGAACGCCACCAGCCCCCGCGTCGCCGCCGGCCTTGGCACCATCGCCCGCGTCGTCGCCTCCGGCGAGCCGATCTACCGCCGCAAGCTCCGCTTCGCCGAGGCGCAGGCGCGGATCGAGGCCTGCTGGCGCCCCTATCGCGCCGCCCTGGCCGGGCTCATCGCCGAAACCCGCGCCGCCTTCGGCGCCTGCCTCCTGCTCGACATCCATTCGATGCCGCGCCCGCCCGGCCTGCCGCACGGCCACGGGCCGGACATCGTGGTGGGCGACCTGCACGGCGCCTCCTGCGCCCGCCCGGTCGTGCAGCTGGTCGAGCAGGCCCTGCGCGGCGAGGGCTTCGCGATCCGCCGCAACGATCCCTATGCCGGCGGCTACGTCACCCGCCACTACGGCCGCCCGCGCGAGCACGTCCATGTCGTGCAGATCGAGATCGCCCGCGCCCTCTACATGGACGAGGCGACGATGCTCCGCCTGCCCGGCTTCGCCGCGCTGCAGGCGAGCCTCACCCGCATCCTCGCGCGGGTCGCCGCCGCCGTGCCGGCGCTGGTCTGACCATGGCGCCCCCCGATCGCGAACCCGCCGCGCGGGTGCCGCTCTACGCCCGGGTGAAGGAGGCGATCGTCGAGCGCATCGCCAGCGGCCAGATCGGCCCCGGCGGCCGCCTGCCCTCCGAGCACGAGCTGATGGCCGAATTCGGCGTCTCGCGGATGACGGCGCATCGCGCCCTGCGCGAACTCTCCGCCGCCGGCCTCGTCGCCCGCGTGCAGGGCAGGGGCAGCTTCGCCGCGCCGCCGCGCCCGCGCCTCGAATGGCTCGAAATCCGCGACATCTCCGATGAGATCGTCGCCTCCGGCCACCGCCACCGCGTCCGCGTCCTCGCCCAGGAAGCCACCCGCGCCCGCGCCGACCAGGCGCTCGCCTTCGGCCTGCGCCCCGGCGCGCGCATCTTCCACGCCACCCTGCTGCATTACGAGGACGACGTGCCGGTGCAGATCGAGGACCGGCTGGTCTCGCCCCGCTTCGCCCCGGATTTCCTCGAACAGGATTTCACGAAGGAGACCGTCGCCGCCTATCTCCTCCGCCTCGGCCCGGCGACCGAGACCGAGCACGTCGTCTACGCGACCACGCCCTCGCCCGAGATCCGCGCCCTGCTCGAGATCGGGCGCGACGAGGAGCAGGCCTGCCTCGTCGTCCTCCGCCGCACCTGGAGCGGCGGGCTTCCCGCCACCCAGACCGAGTTCATCCACCCCGGCGCCCGCTACGCGCTCGGCACCCGCTCCTCGATGGGCGACCGGCCGGACGGCCCGGCCGCCCCCTGAACCTCAGCCGGTGATCCCCGGCAGGTTCAGCCCGTTCTCCCGCGCGCAGTCGATGGCGATGTCGTAGCCGGCATCGGCATGGCGCATCACCCCGGTCGCCGGGTCGTTCCACAGCACCCGCTCCAGCCGCTTCGCCGCCGCCTCGGTGCCGTCGGCGACGATCACCATCCCCGCATGCTGCGAATACCCCATCCCGACCCCGCCGCCGTGATGCAGCGAGACCCAGGTCGCCCCCGAGGCGCAGTTGAGCAGCGCGTTGAGCAGCGGCCAGTCCGACACGGCGTCCGACCCGTCGCGCATCGCCTCGGTCTCGCGGTTGGGGCTGGCGACCGAGCCGGAATCGAGATGGTCCCGCCCGATCACCACCGGCGCCGACAGCTCGCCCCGCGCCACCATCTCGTTGAACGCGAGGCCGAGCCGGTGCCGCTGCCCGAGCCCCACCCAGCAGATCCGCGCCGGCAGGCCCTGGAAGGCGATCCGCTCGCGCGCCATGTCGAGCCAGTGATGCAGGTGCGGATCGTCCGGGATCAGCTCCTTCACCTTCGCGTCCGTCCGGTAGATGTCCTCGGGGTCGCCCGACAGCGCCGCCCAGCGGAACGGCCCGATCCCCCGGCAGAACAGCGGCCGGATATAGGCCGGCACGAAGCCCGGAAAGTCGAACGCGTCGGCCACCCCCATCTCCTGCGCCATGGCGCGGATGTTGTTGCCGTAGTCGAGCACCGGAATTCCCATCCGCCAGAAATCGAGCATCGCCCGCACCTGCCCGGCCATCGACCGCTTCGCCGCCAGCGCCACCGCCTCGGGGTCGCGCTCGCGCATCGCCGCCCAGTGCTCCAGCGTCCATCCCGCCGGCAGGTAGCCGTTCACCGGATCATGCGCCGAGGTCTGGTCGGTCACGATATCCGGGCGGATGCCGCGGCGGACGAGTTCGGGAAACACCTCCGCGGCATTGCCGAGCAGCCCGATCGAGACCGGCTTTCCGTCGCGCTTCGCCTCCTCCAGCATCGCCATCGCCTCGTCGAGCGTGTCGGCCCGGCGGTCGAGATAGCGCGTGCGCAGCCGCATCTCGATGCGCGAGGGCGTGCACTCCACCGCGATCATCGAGGCACCGGCCATCGTCGCCGCCAGCGGCTGCGCCCCGCCCATGCCGCCAAGCCCGCCGGTCAGGATCCACCGCCCGGCGAGATCGCCGCCGTAATGCTGCCGCCCGGCCTCGACGAAGGTCTCATACGTGCCCTGCACGATGCCCTGCGAGCCGATATAGATCCACGACCCCGCCGTCATCTGGCCGTACATCATCAGGCCCTTGCGATCGAGTTCGTGGAAATGCTGCCAGTTCGCCCAGTTCGGCACCAGGTTGGAATTGGCGATCAGCACGCGCGGCGCGTCCGCATGGGTGCGGAACACGCCGACCGGCTTGCCCGACTGCACCAGCAGCGTCTCCTCCGGCCCGAGGTCGCGCAGCGCGCCGAGAATGCGGTCGAAACTCTCCCAGTCCCGCGCCGCCCGGCCGATCCCGCCATAGACGACGAGTTCCTCCGGCCGCTCCGCGACATCGGGGTCGAGGTTGTTCATCAGCATCCTGAGCGGCGCCTCGGTCAGCCAGGACCGGGCGCTGAGATCGCTGCCATGCGGCGCGCGGATCGTCCGCGCATTGTCGAGACGACGATTCATCCTGTTCATTCCTTCGAGTTCGCGAAATCGAGGCAGTCGCGCAAAATCCCCTCCAGCACGCCACGCAGCGTCGCCGCCCGTGCCGGATCGTATGGCGTCGGCCAGTTCGCCGCACTGGGTGCCGACGGCTCCTCCATGTAGCCGCGGCAGGCGAGTTCCATCTGCACCGCATGCACGCCTTCGGCCGGCGCGCCGTGATGCCGCGTGATCCAGCCGCCGACAAACCGCCCGTTAGAAACGTGGCTGAACCCCGCCTCGGCGCAACGTCCGGCGATCCGCGCCGCAAGTCGCGGATCGGCCGCCCGCCCGCGATCGGTGCCGATATTGCAGACCGGCAGCTCGCCCTCGAACAGTCGCGGAATCACCGAGCGGATCGAGTGGCAGTCATACAGCACGACGCGCCCGTGCAGCGCCCGCAGCCGCGCGATCTCGCCTGCGATAACATCATGATAGGGATCGTGAAACGCCTGCCGGCGCCTCGCGATTTCCGCCTCGTCCGGCTCCCGCCCGTCGCGATAGAGCGGCGCGCCGTCGAAATCCGTGGTCGGGCACAGCCCCGTCGTCGCCTGCCCCGGATAGAGCGAGGCGCCGGACGGATCGCGGTTGACGTCGATCACGCTGCGCGAGATCCGCGTGCGGATCACCGTCGCATCGAGCCCGGGCGCGAAATCGTAGAGCCGGTCGATCCACCAGTCCGCATCCCGCAGCGCCTGCCAGGACGAGACGAAATCCCCCGCCAGCGCCTCGGGAATTTCGGTCCCCGTATGCGGAATGCTGACCAGCAGCGGTGCGGCACCCCGCCGCAGCTCGATGAACGGGGCAGGGGAGGGGGCGCTCACGCGTCGAGCTCCGGCAGCGCGTCGCATCCCGCCGCCCGCTCGGCGGCGCCGCTCTCGATCAGCGCCCGCGCCCGCGCGATGTCCGGCGCCATCAGCCGGTCCTCGCCGAGCACCGGCACGCTCTCCCGCAGCGCCGCGTGCATCCGCCCGAGCGGCGCGCTGGTCGCGAGCGGGGCGAGCAGGTCGATCCCCTGCGCCGCCATCAGATACTCGATCGCCAGAACATGCGAGAGATTGTCGGCCATCCTCAGCAGCCGCATCGCCCCGTGCGTCGCCATCGAGACATGGTCCTCCTGGTTGGCCGAGGTCGGGATGGAATCCACGCTGGCCGGATGCGCCAGCATCCGGTTCTCCGCGACCAGCGCCGCCGCGGTCACCTGCGGAATCATGTAGCCCGAGTTCAGCCCCGGCGCGCGGGTCAGGAAGGCCGGCAGCCCCGAATGCGCCGGATCGACCAGCAGCGCGATCCGCCGCTCCGCCAGCGACCCCGCCTCGGCGATCGCCAGCGCGATCTGGTCGGCGGCGAAGGCGACGTATTCGGCGTGGAAATTGCCGCCCGAAATCACCTCGCCGGTCTCGGCGAACACCAGCGGATTGTCCGACACGCCATTGGCCTCGGTCGCCAGCGTCCGCCCCGCCTGGCCGAGCAGGTCGAACACCGCGCCCATCACCTGCGGCTGGCAGCGCAGCGAATACGGGTCCTGCACGCGCGGATCGCCGATCCGGTGCGAGTCGCGAATCCCGCTTCCCGCCAGCAGCGTCCGCAGCGCCGCCGCCACCGCCATCTGCCCCGCATGTCCGCGCAGCGCGTGGATGCGCGGATCGAACGGCGCGTCTGACCCCCGCGCCGCATCCGTCGTCAGCGCCCCGGTCAGCAGCGCCGCGCGGCACAGGCGCTCGGCGCGGAACAGCCCGGTCAGCGCGATCGCGGTCGAAACCTGCGTGCCGTTCAGCAGCGCCAGCCCCTCCTTCGGGCCGAGCACCAGCGGCGCCATCCCCGCCCGGCCGAGCGCCGCCGCGGCATCCTCCCGCCCCGCCGCGCCCAGCACCTCGCCGATGCCGAGCAGCGCGCAGGTCATGTGCGCGAGCGGCGCGAGATCGCCGGAGGCGCCGACCGAGCCCTGCGCCGGAATCACCGGCAGGATGTCATGATCGAGCAAGCCCTGCAGCGCCTCGATCGTCTCCCACCGCACGCCCGAGGCCCCGCGCGCCAGGCTCGCGAGCTTCAGCGCGATCACCATCCGCACGATCGGCGCCGGCAGCGCCTCGCCCACCCCCGCCGCGTGCGACAGCACGAGATTGCGCTGCAAGGTGGTGAGGTCCGCCGGCTCGATCCGCGTCGAGGCGAGGCGCCCGAACCCGGTATTGATGCCGTAGACCGCCTCGTCCCTCTCCAGGATCGCGGCGACGCATCCCGCCGCCGCCTCCACCGCCGCGCGGCATCCCGCATCCAGCCGCGCCGCGTCGCCCTGCTGCACCGCCCGCCAGTCGGCGAGCCGCATCGTCCCCGGTGAAATGATCACGCATCAACTCCTTTCAGAACGCGCCGCTCCAGCGGCGCCGGCCCGACCCAGGCGAGAACCTGGTCGAGGCTGTCCACACTCCAGATCGCGAGGTCGCACGACCGCCCCGCGTCGATCGCGCCGCATTCGCCGCCGAGCCCGAGCGCATCGGCGGCATGGCGGGTGATGCCGAGCCAGGCCTCCTCGAAGGATAGGCCGAAGAACACGCAGGCCATCTGCGCCGAAAGCCGCAGCGAGGCGATCGGCGAGGTGCCCGGATTGCAGTCGGTCGCCACCGCCATCCGGCATCCCGCCGCGCGCATCGCCGCGACATCCGGCCGCTTCGCCTCGCGCAGCACGTAATAGGCGCCGGGCAGCAGCACCGCGACGCTGCCCGCCCGCGCCATCGCCGCGATTCCCTCGGCCGAGGCATATTCCAGATGATCGGCCGACAGCGCGCCGAACCGCGCCGCCAGCGCCGCCCCGCCGCCCTCGGCGCGCTGGTCGGCGTGCAGCTTCACCGCCAGCCCCGCCGCCCGCGCCGCGGCGAACACCGCCGCAACCTCCCCGGCGCCGAAGGCGATCTCCTCGCAGAACGCATCGACCGCATCCGCCAGCCCCGCCTCGGCGATCGCCGGAATCATCCGCCGGCACACGAGATCGAGATAGGCGGTCCGGTCCATCTCCGGCGGCATCGTGTGGGCGCCGAGATAGGTGGTGGCGACGCGGAACCGCCCCGCCCGGCCGATCGCGCGCGCCGCGCGCAGCATCGCGAGTTCCGTCGCCTCGTCGAGCCCGTAGCCCGACTTGATCTCGACCGTCGTCACCCCCTCCGCCGCCCAGGCAGCCAGCCGCGCCTCGGCGCCCGCCCGCATCGCCGCCTCGTCCAGCGCCCTCGTCGCCCGCATCGTCGCGCGGATGCCGCCGCCTTCGCGGGCGATGCTCTCATAGCTCTCGCCAGCGAGCCGCCGCGCGAACTCGCCCGAGCGGTCGCCGCCGAAAATCAGGTGGGTGTGGCAATCGACCAGCCCCGGCGTGATCCAGCGCCCGGCGCAGTCGATTGTCTCCGCCGCTTCCAGCGCCGGCATCTCCGCCTCCGGCCCGGCCCAGACGATCCGTCCGTCCCGGCTCGCCACCGCGCCGCCCTCGACCACCCCGAGCCCGGGGCGGTCCGGCGCGCAGGTCGCCAGTCGCGCATTCCGCCACAGCCGGTCGCATCGCATGATACCCTCCTGACAACGCCGAACAAAATGTATATACAACTAGCCGAACGACGATGGCAACCCATTCCCGAAAGGACCGACCATGCGGCGACTCTGGCTCGAACAGGCTTTTCTCCCCGAAGGATGGGCATCCGGCGTCGCGCTCGACATCGACGGGTCCGGCCGCATCGCCGGCCTCGCCGCGAATGCCCCGCTGGCCGATCGCGAAACCGTCCCCGGCTGCGTGCTGCCCGGCCTGCCCAACCTGCACAGCCACGGCTTCCAGCGGGCGATGTCCGCGCTCGCCCAGCGCCGCCGCGCCGCCGCCGAGGATTTCTGGTCCTGGCGCGGCGTGATGTACCGCACCGCCCTCGCGCTGCCGCCGGACGACATCGCCGCCGTCACCGCCATGGCCTTCATGGAAATGCTCGAGCGCGGCTTCACCGCGGTCGCCGAATTCCATTACCTGCACAACGATTCCGCCGGCGCCCCCTATGCCGATCCCGCCGAGCTCGCCACGCGGGTGATCGAGGCGGCGGCGCAAACCGGCATCGGCCTCACCCTGCTGCCGGTGCTCTACAGCGCCGCCGGCCCCAACCGCCCGCCCGAGCCGGGCCAGCGCCGCTTCATCACCGATCTCGACGGGTTTCTGCGCCTGCACGCGGCCACGGCGGAACGGCTGCGCGCCCTGCCGGGCGCCGTGCTCGGCGCCGCGCCGCACTCGCTGCGCGCCGCCCGCGCCGCCGATGTCGCCGCCCTGTCCGGCCTGCTTCCCGAAGGCCCGCTGCACATCCACGCCGCCGAGCAGACCGGCGAGGTCGCCGAGGTCGAGGCCGCGCTCGGCGCCCGCCCGGTCGAATTCCTGCTCCGCGAGGCGGGGGTCGACGCCCGCTGGTGCCTGATCCACGCCACCCACATGACGGCCGAGGAAACCGCCGGCCTTGCCCGCGCCGGCGCCGTCGCCGGCCTCTGCCCGATCACCGAGGCCGATCTCGGCGACGGCATCTTCAATGGAAACGCCTTCATCGATGCCGGCGGGCGTTTCGGCGTCGGCACCGATTCGAATGTCGCGATCGAGGCCCCCGCCGAGCTGCGCCAGCTCGAATGGAGCCAGCGCCTGCGCGACCGTCGCCGCCTCGTCCTCGCCGACTCGGCGCGCGACGGCGGCTCGACCGGCGCCGCCCTCTACCGCGCGGCCCTCGCCGGCGGCGCGCAGGCCCTGGCCCAGCCCATCGGCGCCATCGCCCTCGGCTGCCGCGCCGATCTCGTCTCGCTCCGCCGCGCCGGCACCGACCTCGCCGCGCTCTCCGCCGAAACCCGGCTCGATCACTACATCTTCGCCGGCGGCGCGCGGCTGGTCGACCATGTCTACGTCGCCGGGCGCTGCCTTGTGCGCGAGGGCCGGCACGATGCCCGCGCCGCCATCGAATCCCGCTTCGCCGCGGCCCTCCGCCGCCTGGAGGACGCGCTCTGAACTTGTATGTACAATCTCAGCCCGGCTGGCCGCCATCCTCGCGGATCAGCGCCAGCCGGCGATAGAGCGTGTTGCGGCTGATCCCGAGCCGCCGCGCCGCCCGGCTCATGTTGCCGCCCGCCGCCTCGATCGCCTGCAGGATCAGCTGGTCCGCCCCCTCCCGCAGCGAGGCCGCCGGCACGGCTGGCGCTGGCGCCGCCGCCGCCACCGGCGCGTCCGCCTTCGCCGGCCGGGCGCCGCCGCGCAGTTCCTCGGCGATATCGTCCGGCAGGTGCTCCCAGCCGATCTCCGTCTCGTCCGCCTCGCACATCGACTGGCCGATCCGCAGCACATTGGCGAGCTGGCGGATATTGCCCGGCCAGTCATGCGCCCGGAACGCCGCCATCAGCCCGGGGGCGACGCCACGCACCGTCTCCCCCGCCGCATCGAGCCGCAGGATGCGCTCGACCAGCGCATCGAGGTCGGTGCGCCGGCGCAGCGGCGGCAGGGCGACGCCGAGCCCGTTGATCCGGTAGAACAGGTCGGCGCGGAACCGCCCCTCGGCCACCGCCCGGCGCAGGTCGCAGTTGGTCGCGCAGATCAGCGCGAAATCCACCGGCGCCGGCCGCCCGCCGAGCGGGGTCACCACCCG
Organism: Acidiphilium multivorum AIU301; assembly: GCF_000202835.1. Classification (NCBI taxonomy): domain Bacteria; kingdom Pseudomonadati; phylum Pseudomonadota; class Alphaproteobacteria; order Acetobacterales; family Acidocellaceae; genus Acidiphilium; species Acidiphilium multivorum. The sequence goes on along the minus strand of NC_015186.1, from coordinate 1,996,647 downwards.
CTCCTCCAGCACCCGCAGCAGCCGGGTCTGCATCGCCAGCGGCATGTCGCCGATCTCGTCGAGGAACAGCACGCCGTCCGCCGCCTCGCGGATGCGCCCCGGCGCGCCCTCGCGCCGCGCCCCGGTAAAGGCGCCGGGCGCGTAGCCGAACAGCTCCGCCTCGATCATCGTCTCCGGCAGCGCCGCGCAGTTGACGGCGACGAACGGCCCGCCCCGCCGCGGCCCCGCGGCGTGGATCGCCCGCGCCATCACGTCCTTGCCCACCCCGGTCTCGCCATGGATCAGGATCGGGATCGCCCGCCCCAGCGCCCGCCGCACCTGGCCGATCGCCCGCGCCACCAGCGGATCGCCGGTCTCCAGCGCCGCCAGCGCGTCGGTCGGCCAGATCGTCCTCGGCCGCGCCGGCCGCGCCGCCCGCGGCATGTCGACGCGCAGGAACACCCGCCCGCCGCCCGGCGGCCGCAGCTCCAGCGGCTCGCCGCCGCCGCGCCGCTCGCGCGCCAGCAGCGCCTCCACCGTCTCCTCGAACACCTCCACCGCCGACACCTGGCCGAGATCCTCGCGCCGCAGGCCGAGCATCTGCATCGCCGCCCCGTTCGCCCCGCGCAGCGTGCCGTCCGCCCCGAACGCCACCACCCCCTCGGCCAGCGTCCCCACCCCCTGGCGCGAGGCATGGAAGCGCAGCTTCACGTCACGCAGATGTGACATCTCGAACATCCGGTTCTCGATCATCTGCGCCGCCGCCCGCACCAGGCCGAACGTGTGCGGATGATACACCCGCTGGTCGCAGGAAATGTCGATCACGCCGAGCAGCTCGCCGGTCGAGGCGGTGAGGGGGGCGGCGGCGCAGGCGAGGAAATTGTTCCGCTCCAGGAAATGCTCCGCGCCGTGGACGACGACCGGCGCCGCCTCGATCAGCGCGGTGCCGACGGCGTTGGTCCCGCGGTCCGTCTCCGCCCAGCTCGCCCCCGGCTGCAGCGCCACCCGCGCCGCCCGCCCGCTGAAGCCGGGATCGCCCACCGCGTCGAGCAGGAAGCCGTTGCAGTCCGACAGCAGCACGATGCAGCCGGAATCGCGGATCTGCCCGTAGAGATATTCGATGATCGGCCGCGCCCGCAGCGCGAGGTCGGAAACCCGCTCCTGTGCCGCGCGCAGCTCGGCGCCGCAGAGATGCGGGGCCTCTCCCGCCGCGCGGTCGGGCGCGAGCCCGGCGCTGACGCAGCGCTGCCACGACCGCGCGAGCAGCGGGCTCGGCGCCGCCCCTGGCAGCCCGGCGGAGAGCCGCTCCTTGCCGGCCCGCAACCGCGCGGACCTGTCGTCGTGATGTGTGGAAAGATGGTCCATGGGCGTAGTCCGTCCTGCGTTTCCTCGATCGTCGCGGCGCGCTCCTGCTGGCGGCCGTCGTCATGTTTGCCTGACACTATGCCCCGTCGTCCCGCCATGCAACGGAACAATACGAAACGTCCCGTTTTGGGACAGTGTCCCCGATCGGGACGTCCCGCCTGTCCCGCGCCCGGCGCGCCCGGCACGCCGGCGGGCGGATTCGGCCGCGTCCCGGCCTTGGCACGGCGCTTGCAGTCCTCCCTGGCGAAGCAACCAGCGCGGCCCGGAACGTCGGGCCGCAGGACGGAGGAAGACCAATGCCCGACGGCGCCATTCGCCCCTCGCCCGGAACCGCACCCGGCGGATTCACCTTCAAGCCCCGCTACGACAATTTCATCGGCGGCCGCTTCGTCGCCCCGGCCGAGGGCCGCTACTTCGCCAACGTCACCCCGGTGACCGGCCACGCCTTCACCGAGGTCGCCCGGTCGAGCGAGGTCGATATCGAGCACGCGCTCGACGCCGCCCACGCCGCCGCCGAGTCCTGGGGCCGCACCGCCCCGGCCGAGCGCGCCCTGATGCTCAACCGCATCGCCGACCGGATGGAGGAAAACCTTGCCCTCCTCGCCTATGTCGAGACGGTCGACAACGGCAAGCCGATCCGCGAGACCACCGCGGCCGACATTCCGCTCGCCATCGACCATTTCCGCTATTTCGCGAGCTGCATCCGCGCCCAGGAAGGCACGCTCTCGGAAATCGACCACAACACCGTGGCCTACCACTTCCACGAGCCGCTCGGCGTCGTCGGCCAGATCATCCCCTGGAACTTCCCGATCCTGATGGCGGCCTGGAAGCTCGCCCCGGCGCTGGCGGCGGGCAACTGCGTCGTCCTCAAGCCGGCCGAGCAGACCCCGGTCAGCATCCTCGTCCTCGCCGAGCTGATCGCCGACCTGCTGCCGCCCGGCGTGCTCAACATCGTCAACGGTTTCGGCCTCGAGGCCGGCAAGCCGCTCGCCTCCTCCAGCCGCATCGCCAAGATCGCCTTCACCGGCGAGACCACGACCGGCCGGCTGATCATGCAATATGCCAGCCACAACCTGATCCCGGTCACGCTGGAGCTCGGCGGCAAGTCGCCCAACATCTTCTTCGCCGACGTCGCCGCCGAGGATGACGACTTCCTCGACAAGGCGCTGGAAGGCTTCGCGATGTTCGCGCTCAATCAGGGCGAGGTCTGCACCTGCCCGTCGCGCGCGCTGATCCATGAAAGCCTCTACGACCGCTTCATGGAGCGCGCCGTCCCCCGCGTGCAGGCGATCCGCCAGGGCAGCCCGCTGGATGCGGCGACGATGGTCGGCGCCCAGGCCTCCAGCGAGCAGGTCGAGAAGATCCTCTCCTATCTCGACATCGGCCGCCAGGAAGGAGCGGAAGTGCTCACCGGCGGCGGCCGCGCCGCGCTCGGCGGCGAGCTCGCGGACGGGTTCTACGTCCAGCCCACCATCTTCCGCGGCCACAACCGGATGCGGATCTTCCAGGAGGAAATCTTCGGCCCCGTCGTCTCGGTGACGACCTTCAAGGACGAGGCCGAGGCGCTCGCCATCGCCAACGACACGCTCTACGGCCTCGGCGCCGGTGTCTGGACGCGCGATGCCAACCGCGCCTATCGCTTCGGCCGCGGCATCAAGGCCGGCCGCGTCTGGACCAACTGTTATCACCTCTACCCGGCGCACGCGGCGTTCGGCGGCTACAAGCAGTCCGGCATCGGCCGCGAGACGCACCGGATGATGCTCGACCACTACCAGCAGACCAAGAACATGCTGGTCAGTTACGACCCGAAGAAGCTCGGCTTCTTCTGACCATGACGGGACCGGATCATCCCCCGCGCGTGACCGCGACGCCATCGGCCCTCGCGCTGATCGCCGAGCTGACGGCGCGTCACGGCCCGGTCCTGTTCCACCAGTCGGGCGGCTGCTGCGACGGTTCGGCGCCGATGTGCTACCCGCAGGCGGATTTCGTCGTTTCCCCTGACGATATCTGCCTCGGTGCCATCGGCGGCGCGCCGTTCCACATCAGCGCGTCGCAGTTCGAGTACTGGCGTCACACCCAGCTCGTCATCGACGTCGTCGAGGGGATCGGCGGCATGTTCTCGCTCGACAACGGCACCGGGCTGCGCTTTCATGTGCGCTCGCGGCTGTTCTCCGGAGAGGAAGCCGCGATGCTCGCCGCCGCCCGGGCTCCCCTAACCTGACGGCGCAACAAACCGCCGCTCTTTGATCCTGACAACACCAGAAACCTCTTAGGGAGATCTTCATGAAGTCCAGATTTGCCAGAACCGGAACCGCGCTGATCGGCGCCCTCGCCGGCACGCTGCTCGCCGCCGGCGCCGCCTCGGCCCAGCCCGCCTACCCGAGCGTTACCCAGGCCCGGCTCGACAACGCCGCCGCCTCGAAGGGCTGGCTGATGTTCAACCGCAGCTACGCCGGCGACGATTACGCGCCGTTTGCGCAGATCAACACGAAGAACGTCGCCTCGCTGAAACCCGCGTGGTCGTCTGCGAAAATCGACATCCCCAACGGCTTCGAAGGCACGCCGATCGTCAATGGCGACTACATGTTCGCCACCACTCCGCTCGACCATCTCATCGCCTTCAACGCGAAGACCGGCAAGAAACTCTGGGAATACGACTACGACCTGCCGAAGACCGCGCTGAAGACGGTCTGCTGCGACGTGAACAACCGCGGCGTCGCCGTCTACGGCAACGAAGTGTTCATGGGCACGCTGGACAATCACGTCCTCGCCTTAGATGCGACAACCGGCAAGGTGCTGTGGAACGTCGCGCTCGAGAAGCCGGGCATCGGCTACTCGATCTCCGAGGCCCCGATGATCGTCGACGGCAAGGTGATCATCGGCTCCGGCGGCGGCGAATACGGCGCCCGCGGCTTCATCGTCGGGCTCGACGCGCAGACCGGCAAGCTGCTCTGGAAGACCTACACGATTCCCTCGCCGAGCGAGCCTGGCGGCAAGACCTGGCCGGCCGGCGCCTACAAGCACGGCGGCGGCAGCCCGTGGATGACCGGCACCTACGATCCGAAGACCAAGCAGCTCTTCTGGGGTGTGGGCAATCCGGGCCCGTGGCTCGCCTCGATGCGCCCGGGCAACAACCTGTATTCGGACAGCGTCATCGCGATCGATCCCAATACCGGCGCCATCAAGTGGCACTACCAGTACACCCGCAACGACACCTGGGACTATGACGGCGTGAACACCGCCCAGCTCGCCGACATCACCTACAAGGGCAAGCCCTACCACGCCCTGGTCGAGGCCAACCGCAACGGCTATTTCTACGCGATCAACCGCGAGACCGGGAAGCTGATCTACGCCGTGCCCTTCGTGCACGACACCTCGATCACCGGGATCAAGGACGGCCAGGCCGTCAACAACATGAAGCTGCGCCCCGCGCTCGACAAGCAGATCTTCACCTGCCCGAGCTTCCTCGGCGGCAAGAACTGGTGGCCCGGCGCGGTCGATCCCGCGACCAACATGGCCTATGTGCCGACGCTGCACGCCTGCATGACGATGAAGGGCGTTCCGGTCAGCTACGCCGCGGGCCTGCCCTATCTCGGCGAAACCTTCGAGATGAAGCCCGACCCCGCCTCGCCGCACCACATGGGCTCGATCCAGGCGATCGATCTGTCCACCGGCAAGCAGGTCTGGCAGCACCGCACGAAGGAGCCGTGGGACGGCGGCGCGATGGCGACCTCCGGCGGCCTCGTCTTCTCCGGCACGGCGGACGGCCATCTCTACGCCTTCGACGCCAAGACCGGAAAGATCCTGTGGAAGAGCCCCTATCTCGGCTCCGGCATCATCGCCAACCCGATGTCCTACGAGATCGACGGCAAGCAGTATGTCGCGGTCTGGTCGGGCTGGGGCGGCGTGTGGCCGCTGTGGTCGGGCAAGCTCGGCGCCTCGCTCGCCAAGGCGCCGCGCGGCGGCCAGCTCCATGTCTTCGCGCTCAATGGCTGAGCGCAGGCACCCCCGGCCGCTTCGGCGGCCGGGGCTTCTCCGCGCCGCGCTGGCCGGCATCGTGCTGGCGGCGTGCGGCATCGCCTCCGCCCGCGCCGCCGGCCCCACGGTCTGCATCGACCGCGCCAATCCGATGCAGCGTGTCGATCGCGCGCTCACCGCCGCCATCGGCCGGCTCGACGGCGTCGCCCCGCGCATCGTCAGCATCGACACGCGTGACGGCACCGACGCGCTGAATGCGAAGAAGCCGCGCTTCTTCAGCATGCTTGCCCGCCAGCGCTGCGACCTCGTGATGGGCTTCCCGGTCGAGACCGGCGATCCGGCGCTGCCGCCCGGCGTCGCCGCGACGCATCCCTATGTGAAGACCGGCTTCGTCATCGCCGGCGAAGCGCCGCCGCCCGCCTTCTCGCGCCTCGCCCCGGGCACGCAGGTCGGCGTCGTCTATCTCACCGTGCCGACGACCTATTTCGGCGCGGGTCCCGGCGCGCGCCTCGCCGAGCACCAGTATTCCACGCCCGCGCACGTGCTCGCCGCCCTCAAGCGGCACGAGATCGCCTATGCCCTGCTCTGGCAGCCGCTGCTCGAACAGGCCCTGGCGCGGGACGGAATGCACCTCCACCAGCGCCCGCTCCGCCAGCCGCACGCCAACTGGTCGGTCGTCGCCCTCTACGCGCCGACCGCATCCGGCCGCGCCGCGGCCCGCCGCTTCGATGCGGCGCTCGCCCATCTCGCGAAGGACGGAACCCTTGCCCGTCTCGTCGCCCCCTACCATACCCCGTGACTCGCGGCGGGCAGGCTCGCCCGCCGGTTCACCCGCTGAAAGGATACCCCTGATGCTCCGACGCCTCTCCCGCACCCTGCGCCGCCCGGATGCGCGCCTGCTCGCCGGTCTCGCCGCGGCGGGTTTCTGCACCGCGATCGCCGCCGCCGCCCCGCTTCCCGCCCTCTACACCAAGGCCCAGGCCAAGGCCGGGCACGAGGCCTTCGAGACCCATTGCTCGATGTGCCACGGCAAGAACCTGCAGGGCATCAGCGGCCCCGCCCTGGTCGGCCAGGGCTTCGCCAGCGCCTCGAACAACTACACCGTCGCCGCGATCTTCGACGAGCTGTCGCAGCAGATGCCGGCCGGCGCCCCCGGCAGCCTGCCGCACAAGGACTATGCCGACATCATGGCCTTCATCCTGAGCAAGAACGGCTACCCCGCCGGCAAGACGGCGCTGACCTATTCCGCCGCCCAGTCCTCGACCGCGAAGCTGGTCTCCCAGGTGAAATGACTCGGGCCGCAAGCCGGCGGCCGGCCCCGCGCCGGCCGTCGGCGCGGCATCCCTTCATTTCTCGAAAATAACGACAAATCCCATACAACGTTACAGTCCGTCGCGTTATTTCGATATTTCGAGACTTACATGCACCGGTCTCCCGGACGGTCACCTTGTATTACAATTCTTAATCCCGGCAATATCATTTCCGATTTATTTATTGTCCGAATAGATGGCGGAAATGAACCGCCGACATTCGTCATTTTGCAATATTTCCGGGAAGACTCGAAATGCAGCAGAATAATACCGAAAAAGGGTCGGTCGCGACGCCGTTCGTGCCCTTTCTGGCGCGATCGCTGGAGCGTCCGCGCCTCCCTTATTCATCGCCTCCCTTATTCATCGCCCGTCCGCGCCGCCGCGGTCGAGGCGGCGGTGCCGGGGCGCACCCGGATCGGCCTCGTCGATTCCTCGCGGCTGACGCGCGAATGCCTTGCCAGTGCCCTCGTCGCCCAGGGCGCCGATTTCGCGGTCCGCAGCTTCGTCACCGCCGAGGACTGCATCGATGCGGCCGGCGAGGGGTTCGATCTCCTGCTCTGCCACGCGCATGAGGACGGGCCGGCGGCGAAGGCCGTCCTCGCCGACATCGCCGCCCTGCGCGAGGCCTTTCCCGGCCTGCCGATCGTCGTCCTGCACGATGCCGCCGAGACGCCCGACACCGGCTTCGTCCGCCTCCTGTTCCAGGAAGGCGCGCAGGGCTTCGTCCCGACCCGCATGGTCGGCATCCCGCTCGCCGTCGCCGCCATCCGCTTCGTCCAGGCGGGCGGCCGGTTCGCCCCGGTCGATCTCCTGCTCGACGACCGTCCGCCGCCCCCCTCCGGCTTCGCGCCGGGCGACGATTTCCTGACACCGCGCCAGAAGCTCGTCTTCGCCCATCTGCGCCAGGGCAAGGCGAACAAGATCATCGCCTACGAGCTGGGCGTCAGCGAAAGCACGGTGAAGGTCCACATCAAGAACATCATGCGCAAGATCGGCGCCACCAACCGCACCCAGGCGGTCTACAAGGCGCAGTCGGCGCTGCTGCGCGCCTTCGCGCCGGATGCGGGCTGAGGCCGCGCGTCCGGTTCAGTCGGGCAGGTCGAGATCGCCCTCGACGATCCTGGTCCCGCCGCAGACGAAGCCGCCGCTCGCGGTCACCGAGGGCGTGCCGGGCGCGTAGCTGGCCTGGCCCGCCCCATAGGGCGTCCGGTTGGCGATGGTCGGCGGCGCCGGCGAAAATCCGGCCTCGCACTGGCGCGACAGCGCGGTGATCGACAGGCCGCTCGCCGTCACGAAGGCGGGGCTGAACGCGTAGCCGTCGCGGAACTCGGCGCCGCTCGCGCCGATGGCGCCGGAACTGTCCGTGTTCGCCATCATCACCGCGTAGATCGACGCGACCCCCATGCTGGTCTCAAGGATCATCCGCCCGTCGGTGTCCGGGGCGACGCTGAGCGGCCCGGATGGCCCCGTGATCCCGCCGGTCCCGCAGGCATAGATCGGCGCCGTCCACTGCCCCGCGGCACCCGGCCCCGCGGCCGGCGCCTGGCAGAACGCCTTGCCGATCCCGCTCGACTGCATCGTCACCGCGACCGGGGGGATGCTGAGGTCGATCGTGTTGCCGGTCATGCCGGTCAGCTCGGCCAGCGCCCAGAGTGTCGCGAGAACGATGGCGGATGCCGCCGGAATGCCCAGCGAATCCGGCGAATTCCGCAGCTTGCGGCCCACCTGCACGACAACCAGCTGTCCCAGCGCCCGCCATGACAGGATCGTCGGATCGCCAATGCTCACGCGGTCACCGGAGTGTATGATTTCCGAGGCCATTGCCGAAATTTAACACTGGATTTACCTCGGGAACAACCAAAAACTTCGTGACATCGCCGCCGCCACCCGCATTGCGTGCAGGATGTTGCGGCGTCACATGATGTCCGGCGGCCAACTGCCTGACGGGCATGGCTTCCGCCGCCCGCATCCGCGACGCGGCGGCGACGGACCGCGCCGGATGGACCAGGGGATGAACCGGAAACCGCGCAAGACGCTCACGAACGCGTGAAATCTGCGTGTCGGAAAATTTTACACACCAGCCGGTTTATGCCGACGGTTCGCTGATAAATAATTGAAAAATAATGATAATATTTTCTGGCATCGTTTTTGCATATGCCTTTGCAGAGAGCTAGCATGCAATTCCGAGAGAGGGCTATCGTCATGAATTTGAAGTCCCGGCTTTTCCCAGCGGTGCGAACCGCCGCGATCGCCCTGGCCGGCCTGATCGCCACCGCCACCGCCGCCCAGGCCGGCGCGATCGCGAACCCGATCAGCCAGCTCAGCGCGACCTATTATTCAGTGCCGAACGGTATCGCCGATTTTGGCAATGACCCCATCAAGGCCATACCGAACGACGTCAAGTCCACCCTTGGCCCTGACGGTCTGCCGGTCAACAACGCCAACTACCAGAACGTGAATGGCGCCGGCGAACTGCAATGGTGGCAGAGCCAGTACGAGACCGGCACCGGAACCGTCACGTTGCCGATCAATAACCCTTCCAATTACTTCCCGCCGAACGGCACCGGCCTCAATGATTCGACGCACTTCCTGACCGCGATCTTCCGTGGGACGTTCACGATCGCCAGCGCCGAGAAGCTCAGCTTCACCATGGCGGCCGATGACGATGCCTACCTGTTCATCGACAACAAGCTCGTCGCCGATATCGGCGGCATCCAGGCGCTGTCTCCGCTGAATTACTCATCGGCCATGCTGGGAGCCGGTATGCATACGCTCACCCTCTTCTATGCCGACCGGCATACCGTCCAGGCAGGCCTGACGCTCGCCTTGAACACCCAGGGCGTCACGATCACCGCCGTGCCGGAACCCGGCTCGCTCGCCCTTCTCGGCACCGGCCTGCTCGGCATCGGCCTGGTGGCGCGCCGCCGTCGCCGCCGCGGCTGAACCGCCCGCCGCACGACCGCGTCATGCCTCGCGGCGCCTCCGGGCGGCGCGAGGCTCCTGTCCGACCCGCATCCCGCCCGGCGCGAGACGCTCTGTCCGGTCCGGTCCCCCGGATCGGATCAGAGCATCTGCCCGCCATCGACGACGATGTTCTGCCCCGTCACCCAGCGCGCCGCCGGCGAGCCGAGGAACATCGCCACCTCGGCGATTTCCTCCGCGGTGCCGAACCGCCCGAACGGAATCGAGGCGAGGGTCGCCTCGTAGAGTTTCGGATTGGTCTCCTTGCGCTGCTCCCACAGCCCGCCGGGAAACGCGATCGAGCCGGGCGAGATCGCATTCACCCGGATCCGCTTCGGCGCCAGCGTCGCCGCCTGCGACATCGTGTAGTTGATCACCGCGGCCTTCACCGCCGCGTAGGGCAGGCTGCGGGTCGAGGCGCGCAGGCCGGAAATCGAGGCGATGTTGACGATCGCGGCCCCCTCGGCGGCCTCCAGGAAGGGCAGGGCGGCATGGCTCGCCCGCACCACCGCCATCACGTCCACCCCGATCGAGGCGGCCCATCCCGCCTCGTCATCGGTCATCCCGAAGCCCGAGGCATTGTTCACGAGAATGTCGATGCCGCCCAGCGAAGCGGCCGCCTCCGGTACGAAACGGGCGATCTGTTTCGCCTCGGCAAGGTCGCAGGGGGCGGCGAACACGCGCCCGCCATGCCCGGCGATCTCGCGCCGCGCCACCTCCAGCGCTTCGGCGCCGCGCGCGCAGATCGCGACCGCGGCCCCCTCGGCGGCAAACCCCATCGCGATGGCGAGGCCGATTCCCCGGCTGCCGCCCATCACCACGACCTTCCTGCCCGCAAACCGCATCGCCCGCTCCTCGCCCTTCATGTTGTGGCAGGGCCGGGGCAAACGCGCCCCGGCCCGCCGGTTCAGGCCGCCTTCTGCTTCGCGGCCGTCGGATAGTCGGTATAGCCCTCGGCGCCGCCCTGGTAGAAGGTCGACATGTCGGGCGGGTTCAGCGCCAGCCCGTCGCGGAACCGCTCCACCAGGTCCGGGTTCGCGATATAGAGCTGCCCGAACGCCACCGCGTCCACCTCGCCCGCCTCGATCGCCGCCTCGGCGGTCTCGCGGGTGAACTTCTCGTTGGCGATATACACGCCGCCGAACGCCGCCTTCAGCTGCGGCCCGATCCAGTCCGCCGCCTTGTGCTCGCGCGCCGCGATGAAGGCGATCTTCCGCTTGCCGAGTTCGGTGGCGACATGGGTGAACAGCGCCAGCTTGTCGGAATCGCCCATCGTGTGCGCATCGCCGCGCGGGGCGAGATGCACGCCCACCCGGTCGGCACCCCAGACGCCGATGGCCGCGTCCGTCACCTCCAGCAGCAGCCGCGCGCGGTTCGCGATCGAACCGCCATACTGGTCGGTCCGCTTGTTGGTCGAATCCTGCAGGAACTGGTCGAGCAGGTAGCCGTTCGCGCCATGGATCTCGACGCCGTCGAACCCGGCCGCCTTGGCGTTCCGCGCCGCGGCCCGGTAGGCCTCGATCACGCCCGGAATCTCCTCGGTCTCCAGCGCGCGCGGCGTCACGAAGGGCCGCTCCGGCCGCACCAGGCTCACATGCCCGCCGGCCGCGATCGCGCTCGGCGCCACCGGCAGTTCGCCGTTGAGGAAGATCGGGTCGGAAATCCGCCCGACATGCCAGAGCTGGGCGAGGATGATGCCGCCCTCGCGATGCACCGCCTCGGTGACGATGCGCCAGCCCGCCACCTGCTCCTCGGACCACAGGCCCGGCGTCGCGGCATAGCCGACGCCCATCGGCGTCACCGAGGTCGCCTCGGAGAGGATCATGCCCGCGCCGGCGCGCTGGGCGTAATACTGCGCCATCAGCGCGTTGGGCAGGCGCGCCTCGCCGGCCCGCGCGCGGGTCAGCGGCGCCATGACGATGCGGTTGCGCAGGGTGAAGGCGCCGGCCCGCAGGGGTTCGAACAGTTTCGACATTGATCAGCCTTTCCGGTTGATGCTGCGAATTCAGGGAGTGGGTTCGGGCCGATCGAGGGATTTCGCGAGTCCCCTGATCAGCGCGTCGATCGCGCCGTCATTGCGCCGGTAGAACACGAAGGTTCCGACCCGCCTGGTCTCGACCAGCCCCGCCGCGTGAAGGGCGGCGAGATGGGCCGAGATGCTCGATTGCGACAGCGGGCAGCTCCGCTCGATCGCCCCCGCGCACACGCCGAAGGAGAGCGGGTGCTCCTGCCCGGCGAAATGCCGTTCGGGTTCGGCGAGCTTGGCGAGAATCGCGCGCCGCACCGGATGCACCAGGGCCTTCAGCCCCTCGTCCAGATCCGGTGCGTGGTCATGATCGGCATCGATCGTCATGCGACGATAGATGGATCGGGTTCACCCGATATGAAGATCGGGGATTTGCGAACTTGCGCAGGGCAGGGATGCGCGCCGGCAGCCCGGCGCGCATCGCGGGCATCAGCCCCGCTGGTCGATCGAGACGTAGTCGCGCCGCGGCGCCCCGGTATAGAGCTGGCGCGGCCGGCCGATCCGCTGCGACGGGTCGGCGATCATTTCCATCCACTGGCTGATCCAGCCGGTGGTGCGCGCCAGGGCGAAGAGCGGGGTGAACATCGTGGTCGGGAAGCCCATCGCCTTGAGGATGATGCCCGAATAGAAATCGACGTTCGGATACAGCTTGCGCGAGACGAAATAATCGTCGTCCAGCGCGATCTTTTCAAGCTCCATCGCCAGTTCCAGCAGCGGCTCGTGCTTGATGCCGAGCTCGCCCAGCACCTCGTGGCAGGTCTGCTGCATGATCTTCGCGCGCGGGTCGAAGTTCTTGTACACCCGGTGGCCGAAGCCCATCAGCTTGGTGTGGCTGTTCTTGTCCTTCACCTCGGCGATGAAGGCCGGGATGTTGTCCTTGTGCCCGATCTCGCCGAGCATCTTCAGCACCGCCTCGTTGGCGCCGCCATGCGCCGGCCCCCAGAGCGCGGCGATGCCGGCGGCGATGCAGGCGAAGGGGTTGGCCCCGGTCGAGCCGGCGAGCCGCACGGTCGAGGTCGAGGCGTTCTGCTCGTGATCGGCGTGCAGGATCAGGATGCGGTCCATCGCCCGCTCCAGGATCGGGTTCTTCCGGTACGGCTCCGGCGGCACCGCGTTGATCATGTAGAGGAAGTTCTCCGCATAGGAGAGATCGTTGCGCGGATACATGAAGGGCTGGCCGGTGGAGTATTTGTGGGCCCAGGCGGTGATGGTCGGGATCTTGGCGATCAGCCGAAACGCGCTGATCTCGCGCTCCCGCGCGTCGTTCACGTTCACGCTTTCCGGATAGAAGGCCGAGAGCGCGCCGACCACGCCGCACAGCACCGCCATCGGGTGGGCGTCGCGCCGGAACCCGTCGAAGAAGCGGCGCACCTGCTCGTGCAGCATCGTGTGCATGGTCACGCCGCGGTTGAACGACTCGAACTCCGCGGCCGTCGGCAGCTCGCCGTAGAGCAACAGGTGCGCGACCTCGAGAAAGGTCGATTTCTCGGCGAGCTGGTCGATCGGGTAGCCGCGATACAGCAGCACCCCCTCATCGCCGTCGATATAGGTGATCTTGCTCTCGCAGGAGGCGGTCTCGCCATAGCCGGGGTCGAAGGTGAAGATCCCGGTCTGCGCCTGGAGCTTGCGGATATCGGCGACCTGCGGGCCGAGCGTGCCGTTCAGGAGCGGGAGTTCGGCCGTCTTGTTGCTGCCGGGTATCGTGAGCGTCGCGTGCGTCGCGCGCGCGCCTTCGGTCGTGCTGCTCATGGTCAAGATTCCTCTAATGTCCGGTCGAACCGTCCTGATCCGCGCCCTGGTCAGGGGCTGAGACTAATCGGTCTGAGTTCCCATTCTGTAAATCCTTCCGGGACAATCGCGCAACCTTCGCGCCTGCAACATGACACTCATGTTCAGCCGGGAGGAGGCGGATCGATCACCCGCTGCAGCCGCGCGCCGGCCGGCCGCAGGTCCCGCCAGGGGGTGAGAACGAGGAATTCCGCCGCCCGCATGGTCGGGAATCCCTCCTCCAGCCGCGCATGCGCCGCGTCGCGCGCCTGCGCGCCCGAGGCCAGCATCAGCGCCAGCTCGTGCAGCCCCGGATTATGGCCGACCAGCATCACGCTCAGCATCGTCTCCCGCAGCTCGCGCAGGATTTCCAGCAGCCGCGCCGCCGGCGCCATGTAGAGCGTCTCCATCACCTCGATGTTCGGCGTCCGGTCCTCCCAGAACGCCACGCCCTCCAGCGTCTCGCGCGTCCGCCGCGCCGAGGAGACCAGCACCACGTCCGGCTCGATCGCGAGGCCCCGCAGCCGGTTGCGCATCCGCCGCGCCGCCTCGCGCCCGGCCGGGCTGAGCGCGCGATCGTGATCGGCCTGGTCGTCGCGGGCCCGTTCGGCCTTGGCGTGGCGCATGAGAATGAGCTGGTGCATGAATCTCTTTCGCGGCAGGGGTTGGCGGGGGCGTTTATGCGCGGCTCCGCCCTCGCGATCCAGAGCGCGTGCCCTATTTATTGCATCGGAGCGTTGCGCGGCCGGCGTCGCGGCATCCATTCGCCGCCCGTTGCCCGTAACCGCAGGGAAACCGTGAAGGAGGAACGATGACCGACGCCCCCATCGGCCGTCGCGGCGTCCTCGCCGCGGCGGCAGCCCTGGCGTTGCCCGTCCCGCGGGACGACCGCCTGGCATTCGACATCTACCGCAACGGCAGCCATGTCGGCCGGCAGAGCCTGCGCTTCATCCGCGCGGGCGACCATCTCCGGGTGGAGAACCACGCCGCCCTCAAGGTCGGGCTGATCGGCATCCCGCTCTTCACCTACCGCGCCCATATCGTCGAGCACTGGCAGAACGGGGCCTTCCGCGCCGCGACCAGCGAGATCGACGACAACGGCCGCAAGATCCGCCTCAGCGTCGAGCGGACGGCGTCCGGCGTCGTCATCGCCGGCAACCGCATCGCCCGCTACACCGCCCCGCGCGACGCCCTGCCGCTCACCTACTGGAACAAGGCGATGCTGAACGGCCCGATGATCAACATGCAGACCGGCCATACCGACCGGCCGACCATCACCCGCCAGGGCTGGTTCCACCTGCCCGCCATGCCCTCCGGCACCGTCACCGCGGCGCGCTACCAGCTCACCGGCCCGATCCGTCTCGCGGTCTTCTACAACCAGGCCGACACCTGGTCCGGCCTCGACTTCCATCACGAGGGTCACGTCACCTACCGCCCGATCCTCGGCTGATGCCCGGCCACCTGCGCGTCATCCTGGGCGACCAGCTCTCGCCCGCCATCGCCGCCCTCGCGGGCCTCGACCCCGGCGCCGACACGGTGCTGATGGCCGAGGCGATGGGCGAGTGCACCTATGTCCCCCACCATCCGCAGAAGATCGCGCTCGTCCTCGCGGCGATGCGCCACTTCGCCAGGGCCCTGCGCGCCCGCGGCGTCGCGGTCCGCTACGTCGCGCTCGACGATCCGGCCAATACCGGCACGCTCGCCGGCGAGGTCGCCCGCGCCTGCGCCGCGCTGAAGCCGGACGCCATCATCGCCACCGAACCCGGCGAATACCGGGTGCTCGAGGCCATGCGCGGCTGGGCCGAGCAGACCGGCATCCCCTGCGAGATCCGCGACGACACGCGCTTCCTCTGCTCCCGCGCCGATTTCGCCGCCTGGGCCGGATCGAAAAAGCAGCTCCGCATGGAGTTCTTCTACCGCGAGATGCGCCGCCGCCACCGCATCCTGATGGAGGGCGACGACCCGGTCGGCGGCAAATGGAACTACGACCCCGAGAACCGCAAATCCCTGCCCGCCGGGCTCGCGCCCCCCGAAGCGAAGCGCTTCCCGCCCATGGCCGAAACCCGCGAGGTGCTCGCCCTCGTCGCCGCCCGCTTCGCCGATCATTACGGCAGCCTCGATGCGTTCGACTGGCCGGTCACCGCGCGCGACGCCGAGTCGGGCTTCGCCGATTTCCTCGCCCGCCGTCTCCCCGGCTTCGGCGACTGGCAGGACGCGATGGCGGCGGACCGGGATTTCATGTTCCACTCGCTGGTCTCCGTCCCGCTCAATCTCGGCCTGCTCGACCCGCTCGATCTCTGCCGCCGCGCCGAGGCCGAATACGAGGCCGGCCGCGCCCCGCTCAACGCCGTCGAGGGCTTCATCCGCCAGATCCTCGGCTGGCGCGAATTCATCCGCGGCATCTACTGGCGGCACATGCCCGGCTACGCGACGCTGAACGCCCTCGGCGCCGACCTTCCGCTGCCGGATTTCTACTGGACCGGCGCCACCGACATGCGCTGCATGGCCCAGGCGATCGGGCAGACGCTGCGCCGCGCCTACGCCCATCACATCCAGCGCCTGATGGTCACCGGCAATTTCGCCCTCCTCGCCGGCATCGCGCCGGATGCGGTCGACCGCTGGTATCTCGCCGTCTACGCCGATGCCTATGAATGGGTGGAAATGCCCAACACCCGCGGCATGGCGCTGCACGCCGATGGCGGCATCGTCGGCTCGAAGCCCTATGCCGCCTCCGGCGCCTATATCGCCCGCATGAGCGATTACTGCGCCGGCTGCCATTACGACGTGAAGGACGCGACCGGCCCGCGCGCCTGCCCCTTCAACGCGCTCTACTGGGATTTCATCGCCCGCCACGCGGATCGCTTCGCCGCCAATCCGCGCATGGCGATGCCGGTGCGAACGTGGCACAAGATGGCGGAACCGAAGCGCCGCGCCCTGCGCGACCGCGCCGCCGAGCTGCGCCGCCGCCTGCAACACGGAGACAGAATATGAAACCCGTCACCAGCGCCGACGGCATCGTCTGGATCACCGGCGCCTCCAGCGGCATCGGCCGCGCCCTGGCCGAGGCGCATGTGGCGCAGGGCTGGCGCGTCGCCATCACCGCCCGGCGCGAGGCCGAGCTTCGCGCCCTCGCCGAAACCCATCCGAGCCGCATCATCGTCGCGCCGGCCGACGTGACCGATCCCGACTCGGTGCGCGAGGCGGTGAACACCATCACCCGCGACGGCCCGATCGCCCGCGCCATCCTCAACGCCGGCACCTATGAGCGCGACACCGCCGAAACCTTCACCGCCGATCGGCTGCGCCGCCAGGTCGAGCTGAACCTGCTCGGCACCGCGCACGGGCTCGAACTGGTGATGCCGGCGATGATCGCCCGCAAGCGCGGCCAGATCGCGCTGATGTCCTCGCTCGCCGGCCTCGCCGGCCTGCCCGGCTCGGTCTCCTATTCGGCGACCAAGGCGGCGCTGATCGCCACCGCCGAAGCCCTGAAATTCGACCTCGACCGCCACGGCGTCGCGATCTCGGCGATCTGTCCCGGCTTCGTGAAATCGCCGCTCACCGCGAACAACCGCTTCCCGATGCCCTTCCTGATGGAAACCGACGCCGCCGCCCGCGCCATCCTGCGCGGGCTCGATGCCGGGCGCTTCCTGATCGCCTTCCCCGAAGGCCTGGCCCGCCCGCTGCGCATCCTGCGCCTGCTGCCCCATGCCGCCTTCTTCCCGCTCGTCGCCCGCTTCACCGGGTCGCGCACGCCGGGCAGGGCGGAGCCGGACCCGGAGAGCTAGTTCCCCATCGGGAAATCGAGCCCGGTGCTGCCGAACCCGCCCGCCTCGCGCGCGGTCCGGTCGAGATCGTCGGTCTCCTGCCACACCAGCCGCGACACCGGTGCCAGCACCGCCTGGGCGATCCGCATCCCCCGCGTCACCTCGAACGCCTCGGTCCCGGCATTCAGCACGATCACCTGGATCTCGCCGCGATAATCGCTGTCGATCGTCCCCGGACTGTTCGGAATCACGATCCCATGCTTGAGCGCGAGGCCCGAGCGCGGGCGGACCTGCAACTCGAAATCCGGCGGCAGCGCGATGGCGAGCCCGGTCGGCACCAGCGCCCGCGCCCCCGGCGCGATCACCACCGGCGCATCGACCGCCGCCAGCAGGTCGAGCCCCGCCGATCCGGCGGTGGCATAGTCGGGCAGGGGCAGGCCGGCGCCATGCGCCAGCCGCTTCACGGCAACTGCAATCGTCATTGGAAAATCCCTGAAATCCTCTCCGCCAGCCGGTCGGCCACCGCGTCCTTCCCGGCGCGCGGCCAGGGCTCGGCGCCCGCTTCGGTGATCAGCACCACCTCGTTCTCGGCGCCACCCATGATGCCGGTTCCCGCGCCGACATCGTTGGCCACGATCCAGTCGCACCCCTTGCGCGCCCGCTTCGCCGTCGCCTGCGCGACAAGGTCGCCCGTCTCCGCCGCGAACCCGACGACAAGGCGCGGCCGCCGCCCCTCAAGCCGCGACACTTCCGCGAGAATGTCGGGGTTTTCCACCAGCGCCAGCGCCGGCGGCGCGCCGGTCTTCTTGATCTTCCGCCCCTGCGCCTCGACCCGCCAGTCCGCGACCGCGGCGCAGAACACCGCGGCATCGGCGGGCAGGGCGGCGAGCACCGCCGCGCGCATCTCCAGCGCCGTCTCGACCCGCACCACCGCCACGCCGGCCGGATCGGCCAGCGCCACCGGCCCCGAGACCAGCGTCACCCGCGCCCCGCGCCGCGCCAGCGCCGCGGCGATCGCGTGGCCCTGCCTGCCCGAACTGCGATTGGCGATGTAGCGCACCGGGTCGATCGGCTCATGCGTCGGCCCGCTGGTCACCACCACATGCCGCCCGGCCAGAATCCGCTCGCCATCGAGCCGCGCGACGATCGCCTCCAGAATCGCCGCCGGCTCCGCCAGCCGTCCCGGCCCGAACTCGCCGCAGGCCATCGGCCCCTCCTCGGGCCCGACCACCGAAACCCCGCGCCGAAGCAGCGTCTCCAGATTCGCCACCGTCGCCGGATGCGTCCACATCCGCACGTTCATCGCCGGTGCGACCAGCACCTCCTTGTCGGTCGCGAGCAGCAGCGTGGTCGCCAGGTCATCCGCCATCCCCGCCGCCATCTTCGCCAGCAGATCCGCCGAGGCCGGCGCCACCACCACGAGATCCGCGCTGCGCGAGAGCTGGATATGCCCCATCTCGCTCTCGCCGGTCAGCGAGAACAGGTCGGTATGCACCCGGTCCTCGCACAGCGCCTGCACCGAAAGCGGGGTGACGAATTTCTCTCCCCCGGCGGTGATCACCGCGCGCACCGCGCCGCCCTCCTTGCGGATCAGCCGGATCAGCTCCAGCGCCTTGTAGGCCGCGATCCCCCCGCCAATGACGAGCAGCACCCGCCGCCCGGCGAGGCGTGCGCTCACAGCCGCCATCCCGAATGGATCGCCGCGATCCCGCCGCTCAGGTTCCGGTATGAAACCCGCTCGAATCCCGCCCGCCGCATCATCCCCGCCAGCGTCTCCTGGTCGGGGAACATGCGGATGCTCTCGGCGAGATACTGATAGCTCTCGCGGTCCTGCGCGACCCGCGCGCCGATCGCCGGCAGCGCCACGAACGACCACTTTTCGTAAAGCGGCTGCGCCGCCGCCACCTGCAAGCGCGAGAACTCCAGGCAGAAGAACCGCCCGCCCGGCTTCAGCACTCGCCGCGCCTCGGCCAGCACCCGGTCCTTGTCGGTGCAGTTGCGCAGCCCGAACGCGATCGACACCCGATCGACGCACGAATCCCGCAGCGGCAGCGCCTCGGCATCCGCCACCGCGAAGCCGATCCCCTCGATCCGCGCCTGCTCCTCCGCCCGTCCGCGGCCGACGCGCAGCATCGCCTCGTTGATGTCGGTCATCAGCACCGGCCCGCCGCCGGCGGCGAGCCAGCGCAGCGAAATATCCCCGGTCCCGCCCGCGAGGTCGAGCAGCGTGCGGTGCGGCCGCGGGTCCATCATCGCGACGAATTCCCGCTTCCACAGCCGGTGCACGCCGAGCGACATCAGGTCGTTCATGATGTCGTAGCGCCCGGCGACGCTGTCGAACACCTCCCGCACCTTGTGCCGCTTCTCGCCGCGCGGCACGGTGGAAAACCCGAAATCGACGGTCTCGCTGCTGGTATCGGCCATGGGCTCAGGCTATAGCCGCAAACGCACCATGCCGGAACTCCCCGAAGTCGAAACCGTGATGCGCGGCCTCGCCGCCAAGCTCGAAGGCCGCCGCCTCGCCCGGGTCGTCCTCGCCCGGCCCGACCTGCGCTGGCCGATCCCCGAGGGCTTCGTGCAGTTCCTCTCCGGCGCCCGCGTCGAGGGTTTCCGCCGCCGCGGCAAATACATGTTCATGCGGCTCGACCGCGCGCTGTCGGTGCTGATCCATCTCGGCATGTCCGGCCGGATGACGATCGATTCCGCCCCGCTGCCGCACCAGCACCTGACCCTCGAAACCGACGACGGCGCCATCATCGGCTTCGTCGATCCCCGCCGCTTCGGCGCGCTCGACCTCGTCGCGACCGCGGCGGAGGACTCCCACCGCCTGATCGCCGGCCTCGGCCCCGAACCGCTCGACGATGCCTTTTCGCCCGCCACTCTTGCGTCCGCCCTCGAAGGCAAGAAAACCCCGATCAAGGCGGCGCTGCTCGACCAGTCGGTCGTCGCCGGCCTCGGCAACATCTATGTCAGCGAGGCCCTGTTCCGCGCCGGCATCCTCCCGCACCGCCTCGCCGGCACGATCGGGCGGGGCAGGGCAGGGCGCCTGGTGCCGGCGATCAAGGCCACGCTCACGGACGCCATCGCCGCCGGCGGCTCCTCGCTGCGCGACTACGTCCAGCCCTCCGGCGAACTCGGCTATTTCCAGCACGCCTGGAAAGTCTACGACCGCGCCGGCCAGCCCTGCGAACGCTGCCCCGGCCCGGCCGCCTGCGCCGGCATCAGCCGCACCGTCCAGTCCGGCCGCGCCACCTATTTCTGCGCCCGCACCCAGAAATAGCCCGCGCCGGGCAACCGCCGGCCCGGCCTCAGGCCGCGTGCGCCGCCGCGACGAAGTCCCGGATCAGCGGAACCGATTTCTCCCCCGGCGCGCTCTCCACCCCGGAGGACACATCCACCGCCGCCGCCCCGCTCGCGCGCACCGCCGCGGCCACGTTCGCCGGCGTCAGCCCGCCCGCCAGCAGCCACGGGGCGGGGGCCTGCCAGCGCTGCATCACCGCCCAGTCGAACGCGGTGGCATTGCCGCCCGGCCGGTCCGCGCCCCGCGGCGGCTTCGATTCGATCAGGAACCCGTCCAGCCCCTCATCGTCGCGCGGCAGATCGGCGGCGGAAGCAACCCCCACCGCCCGCCACACTTTCGCGCCGAACCGCGCCCGCATCGCCCGGCAGGCTTCCGCGCCGGCATAGATCTGCAGAAATTCGAGGTCCTGCACCTTCAGCACCGCCTCGATCGCCGCCGGTTCGGGGTCGACGAACAGCCCCACCCTTGGCACCCGCGCATCCGCGCCGATCGCCTTCAGCGCCTCGGTGGTGAGAAAGCGCGGCGAGCGCGGAAAGAACACGAACCCGACCCAGTCCGCCCCGGCGTCCGTCGCCGCCAGCCAGGTCTCCCGCGTCCGCAGCCCGCAGATCTTCGCCCGCGCCATCAGCCGATCGACGCCGCGATGGAAGCCGCCGCCGCCGCCGGGTCCGCCGCCGTGGTGATCGGCCGGCCGACCACGATATAGCTCGCCCCCGCCGCGATCGCCGCCTCCGGCGTCGCCACCCGCGCCTGATCGCCATGATCGGCGCCCGCGGGCCGGATTCCCGGCACCACCAGCACCGGGTCGGCGCCGAACGCGTCGCGCAGCACCGAAATCTCGTTGGCGCTGCACACCAGCCCGTCCGCCCCGGCGGCGAGCGCCAGCTTCGCCAGCCGCAGCACCTGCTGGCGCGGTCCGCCAGCCACCCCGGTCTCCGCCAGCGCGCCGGCCGAAAGGCTGGTCAGCACCGTCACCGCCAGCAGCACCGGCCGCGCCGCGCCCGCCGCCTCGGCCGCTTCCCGCGCCGCCGCGATCATGGCGCTGCCGCCCGCCGCGTGCACCGTCAGCATCGCCGGCCGCAACGGCAGCAGCGCGCGCACCGCCCCGGCCACCGTGTTCGGAATGTCGTGCAGCTTGAGATCGAGAAACACGTCGTGCCCTGCGGCGGCGTCCAGCAGCGCCGGCCCGTTGGCGCAGAACGCCTCCAGCCCCAGCTTCACCAGCCCGCAATGCGGCCCCACCGCGCCGGCCAGCCGCCGCGCCTCATCGAGCGAAGGCGTGTCGATCGCGGCGATCAGCCGCCGCGCGCCATGTCGTGCCGCGCCCATGTCAGACGGCCGGCGGCAGGCTGATCGTCTCGTCCGCCGGCGCTTGCGGTGCCGGCGGCTGCGCCCGCAGCGCCGCGAGCTGCCGCTCGGCCCGCTTCGCCCGCCGCTGCGCCCGCAGCCGGTGCGGCACATGGATCAGCATGCCCAGCAGCATGCCCAGCCCGAAGGCGATCAGCACGATCGCGCCGAGCACCGCCGAGCCCAGCGTGCCGAACGGAAAGAACGAAACCGCCACCGGCGCGCGGTTCGACAGGAGAAAAATCACCAGCGCCAGAATCACCAGCGCCCCGAAAATGAGCCGGACGGTCTTCAGCGGTCTACTCCTCGTCGTCCTCGTCGTCGTCCCCGGCGCCATCGGCCCCGCCGTCGAGCGGTTTCATGCCCGCGTTGACCATCTCGCGCAATTCGCGCCCGGCGCGGAAGAAGGGCACGGTCTTCTCGTCCACCTTCACCGTCTCGCCGGTCCTGGGGTTGCGCCCCGCCCGCGCCTGGCGCTGCTTCACCGAGAACGCGCCGAAGCCGCGCAATTCCACCCGCCCGCCCGCGGCGAGGGTGGCGGTCATCTCGTCGAACATCGCGGTGACGATCCGCTCCACATCCGCCAGCGTCAGGTGGGGATGGTCAGCCGCCAGCGCCGCGATCAGTTCAGATCTTGTCATGAGCCCGCCTCCCGTTTGCGTTACGGTGCCAGACGCGCCCGGTCCGGTCAATCCGCGCCTTGCCTAGAATGTTGAAAACGGCGGAAATTTCCGCCTCAGCCGAGATGCAGCGCGGCCTGCGTGCCCTCGATGATGAACTGCGCCGCCAGCGCCGCGACCAGGATGCCCAGCACCCGCCCGACCACGCTGGCCCCGGTCGCCCCCATCAGCCGCGCGAGCCGCCGCGCGCCCAGCATCGAAACCAGGGTGGCCGCGATCATCGCCGCCAGCGCCAGCGCGTTGGCGAGCACCGCCCCCGGCTGCCCGCCCGCCTTGGCGTGCAGCAGCACCATCGTGGTCATCCCGCCCGGCCCGGCGATCAGCGGAATCGCCAGCGGAAACACGCTGATATCCTCGGTCGACTCGCTCGCGGCACTGCGCTCCTCGCTGCTCGCCCGCAACTCGCCCTTCGCCGTCACCATGTCCTTGGCCGAGAGGAACAGCAGCGCCCCGCCGGCGATCTGCAAGGCCGGAATCCCGATCCCGAGCAGCCGCAGCAGCTTTTCCCCCGCGAGGCCGAACACCAGCAGCACGAGGAAGCTGATCGCCGAGGCCCGCCTGGCGATCGTCCGCCGCTTCGCCGCGTCGTCATGCGTGGTGAGCGCCGCGAAGATGATCGCGGTGCCGACCGGATCGATGATGACGAACAGCGCCACCGCGGCATAGAGGAAATCGGCGATGAACGCGTTCAGCACCGCCCCGCCTCCGCCGCGTCGAGATCGGCCTGCGTGTTGATGTTGACGAACGGGTCGCGCTCATCCGCGAACGCCACCGCGCGCATCCCGATCTCCGCCGCGAAGCCCGACACCCGGTATGGTCCCTTCCCGTCGAGGAAGCGCTCCAGCGCGTCCGCCGCCGCCACCGGCCAGAGTGCGACGAGATGATGCGTCCGCCCGTGCGAGGCCGCCACCGCGGGTGCCGCGCCAAGCCGGGCCGCAAGGTCGCGCGGCGCGAAGGGCGTGTCCACCGGCAGGCTCAGCAGCGTCTCGCCGCCTGAAGCCGCCGCCCAGCGCATCCCGGCGAGCACCCCGGCCAGCGGCCCCTTGCCGCGATGCCGCCCGTCCTCCAGCACCGGAATCCCGAACCGCGCGAAACGCGCCGGATCGCCCGCCGCGCTGAGTGCCACGGCGCCGACCTGTCCCGAAACCGTTGCGATGGCGTGATCGAGCATCGTCCGTCCGTGCAGGATCAGCAGCGCCTTGTCCACCCCGCCGAGCCGCCGCCCGGCGCCGCCGGCCAGGATCACCGCCCGGAGATGAGAACCCGATGGATCTGCCATGAGGGAATTGCGAGGGGCAAAAAGATGGGGCGAACGATGGGGCTCGAACCCACGACATCCAGGACCACAACCTGGCGCTCTACCAGCTGAGCTACGTCCGCCGACGGACGGGGGTTTAGGCCGATCGACGCGGTCTCGTCAATCGGCCTTCCCGGATAATCAGGCGGCCTTCCTGCCGATCAGTCCGCGCTTGACGATCGTCTCGGCGATCTGCACCGCGTTCAGCGCCGCGCCCTTGCGCAGATTGTCCGAAACGCACCAGAAGCCGAGCCCGTGCGGCACCGTGGGATCGACCCGCAGCCGCGACACATAGACGGCATCCTCGCCCTGGCATTCCAGCGGGGTGACGTAGCCGCCATCCTCGCGCTCGTCGAACAGCGTCACGCCCGGGGCCGCGCGCAGCGCCGCCCTTGCCGCCTCCAGCGGGGCCGGGTTGGCGAACTCGACATGCACGGCCTCGCCATGGCCGATGAACACCGGCACCCGCACGCAGGTCGCGAACACCGCGATATCGGGGTCGAGGATCTTGCGGGTCTCGACCGTCATCTTCCACTCTTCCTTGGTCGCCCCGTCCTTCATGAACACGTCGATATGCGGGATCACGTTGAAGGCGATCGGCTTGGTGAAGACTTCCGGCTTCGTCGTCTCGTGGACATAGGTGGCCTTGGTCGCGCGCTCCAGCTCGTCCATGCCCTCCTTGCCCGCGCCGGAGACCGACTGGTAGGTCGCGACCGACACGCGGCGGATGCCGAACTTCTCGTGCAGCGGCTTCAGCGCCACCACCATCTGGATCGTCGAGCAGTTCGGATTAGCGATGATCCGCCGCCAGTCCGGCTTCGCCATGAAGGCTTCCAGCGCGTGGGTGTTCACCTCCGGCACCACCAGCGGCACGTCCGGCTCCATGCGGAAATGGCTGGTATTGTCGATCACGATGCACCCCGCCTCGGCCGCGCGCGGCGCGTGCACCGCCGAGATCGAGGCGCCCGGCGAGAACAGGCCGAAATCCACCCCGCGGAAATCGAAGGTCTCCAGGTTCTTCACGGTGAGGATCGCCTCGTCGCCAAAGCTCACCTGCTGCCCCGCCGAGCGCGGGGAGGCGAGGGCGATCACCTCGGAGGCGGGAAAGTTCCGCTCCGCGAGCGTCTTGAGCATCTCGCGCCCGACCGCCCCGGTGGCCCCGACAACTGCAACTCTATACGCCATCTGCCTTCATCCTCATCCAATTCAGCTGCACGAGCTAGCGTCCCGCCCGGCAAGGTGCAAGGGAAATGCCCGCACCTCACAACGGAACGGCGCGAAATTCCTCGCGGTGGATCGCCGTGCGCAGCATCCGGTCGCCGCCGATCATGCCGCGATACATGCCCGACGAATTGAACGGCATCACCGGGTCGCCGGCGGCGCCGAGCGCGATCAGCCCGCCATCGCCGCCGCGCGGCGCGAGCTCGGCGATCACGTCCGCCGCCGCCTTCGCCAGGCTCTCGCCCTTGTAGCGCAGCCGCGCCGCGATGTCGGCGGCGGCGGTGTAGCGGATGAACACCTCGCCCGTCCCGGTGCAGCTCACCGCGCAGGTCTCGTCATCGGCGAAGGTGCCGGCGCCGAACACCGGCGTGTCGCCCACCCGTCCGGCGCGCTTGGCGGTGATCCCGCCGGTCGAGGTCGCCGCGGCGAGATGCCCGTGCGCGTCCCGCGCCACCGCCCCCACCGTGCCGTGCCGGTCGGCGTCCGAGCGCGTGTCCGGCGCGCCCGAGGCCCGGCGCGCCAGCTCCATCTCCAGCGCCGCCCGCCGGTTAGGCGTCTCGAAATAGGCCTCGGTCTCGAATTCCAGCCCCGCCGCCCGCGCCACCGCCAGCGCGCCGTCGCCGATCATCAGCACATGCGGCGTCGTCTCCATCACCGCCCGCGCCGCCAGCACCGGGTTCACCGGCCCGCAGATCCCGGCCACCGCCCCCGCCGCGCGATCCGCCCCGTTCATGATCGCGGCGTCCATCTCCAGCGTGCCGGCATCGGTCAGCACCGCCCCGCGCCCGGCATTGAACAGCGGATCGTCCTCCAGCACCACCACCGCCGCCGCCACCGCGTCCAGCGCCGAGCCGCCCTCGCTCAGCACGTCCCAGCCCGCGCGCAGCGCCCGCCGCAGCCCCTCGTGCCGCGCCTCCGCCATCTCCGGCGTCATGTCCGCCGCCCGCATCGTGCCCGCCCCGCCATGGATCGCGATCGAGATGCTCATTTCGTCTCCTTATTGCCGTAAGCGTCAGTTCTCGCCATACTCGGCGCACCGGCGCACACTAGTCGCCCGGAACGCAGGGAGGAACAGGAATGGCGGCAGAGCTGATCGTGGAAAGCGTCGGAGCGGTGCGGGTGCTGAAGCTCAACCGGCCCGACCGTCTGAACGCGCTGAACGAGGCGGTGCACGAGGCGCTCGCCGCCGCCTTCGCCGCCATCGAGGCGGACGATTCGGTCCGCGCCGTGCTGCTGACCGGCGAGGGCAGGGGGTTCTGCGCCGGCGCCGATCTCAACCAGTCCCTCGGCGGCGGCCCGCGCGATCTCGGCGCCTCGATCGACCGGCACTACAATCCGCTGGTCCGCCGCATGCGCGCCCTGCCGAAGCCGATCGTCGCCGCGGTCAACGGCGTCGCCGCCGGCGCGGGCGCCAATCTCGCCCTCGCGGCGGATATCGTGCTCGCCTGCGAGTCGGCGAATTTCACCCAGGCCTTCATCCGCATCGGCCTGATCCCGGATGCCGGCGGCACCCATTTCCTCCCCCGCGCGGTGGGCGATGCCCGCGCCCGCGGCCTCGCCATGCTGGGCGAGACCATCACCGCCCGCCAGGCCGCCGACTGGGGCCTGATCTGGCGCTGCCTGCCCGACGAGGGCTTCCTCGCCGCCGCCCTCGCGGTCGCGGCCGATCTCGCCTCCCGCCCGACCCAGGCGCTCGCCGCGATGAAGGCGGCCTTCAACGCCGCCGGCGCCAACGGGCTCGACGCCCAGCTCGATCTCGAGCGCGACCTGCAACGCCGCATGGGCCGCACGCCGGACTTCGCCGAGGGTGTGATCGCCTTCCGCGAGAAGCGCCCGGCGAACTTTACCGGCGCGCCGCCAGCGCGAGACTGAGCGCGATCGCCCCGAGCCCCGCGAACAGCGCGCGGGGCCCGGCCCCCGCGTGCAGCAGCGCGGTCAGGATCAGGCTCGCCGCGACCATCCCGGCGGCGGAGAGAATGTTCGTCCCCGCCACCGCCCGCGCCCGCGCCTCCGCCGGCGCCCAGGCCTGCACCGCGGCGAAGCTCGGCACCGCGATCACCCCGCCGCCGAGGGCGACGACGAACAGCAGCGCCAGCGTCACCCCGAACCGGTCTGCCGCCGCCAGCGCCCCCAGCGCCAGCGCCGCGATGCCGACGGCGACCGTCCCGCCCCATGCCGGCGCCAGCGCGATCCGCCCGCGCAGCCGTGATGCCGCGAGAAAACTCCCCGCGCCGATGCCGAGCGAGAACACCGTCAGCCCCAGCGTCACCGCGCCCGGCCCGCGCCCCAGCGTCGTCCGCGTCAGCACCGGCAGCAGCGTCATGCAGGTGATCCCGGCGAACCAGAACCAGGCGTTGACCAGCGCCGCCCGCCACAGCGGCGCCGCGCCGCGCAGCGTGCGCAGCAGATCCGCCGAGGCCGCCACCGGGCTCGCCGAGAGTTTCAGCCCCGGCCGCGCCGCCCCCGGCCGGGGGATCAGCGCCGCGGCGCCGAAGGCGAGCAGGGCGAACCCCATCACCACGGCGCCGAGCAGCCAGGGCTCCCGCGCGCCGAGCAGCCCGCCCAGCGCGGTCCCCGCCAGGATCGCGAGGAAGGTCGCGAAATCCACCATCGCGTTGGCGAGCGGCAGCCGCGCCGTCTCCAGCAGGTCCGGCAGCAGCCCGTATTTCACCGGCCCGAACAGCGCCGCCAGCACCCCGAAGGCGAGCAGGGCCGCGAACAGCACCGGCACCGAGCCGGCGAGAAACCCCGCCACCGCGAGCCCCGCCGCCCCGATCTCGACCCCCTTGACCACGGTCGCGACCCGCGCCTTGTCGAACCGGTCCGCCAGCTCGCCGGCAATCCCCGAACACAGCAGGAACGGCAGGATGAACACCCCGCCCGCCAGCGCCACCAGCGCCGGGCCGTCCTTCGCGCGGTAGAGGATCAGCACCACCAGCGCGGTCTTGAGGAAATTGTCGTTGAAGGCGGCGAAGGCCTGGCACCAGAACAGCGGCGCGAAGCGCCGGTCCAGCAGCAGCGCGCCTGGGGTCGCGCCCGAAGGCGCGCCGGATGTCGCGCCCGAAGGCGTGCGGGCGTTCGCGCTCAGGCTTCGTCCGGCGTCTTGAGGTCGAGGCTGAGCGCGTGCAGCCCGGTCTCGAACTCGGCCTTCAGCGCCTCGTTCACCGCCCGCTGCCGCGCCACCCGGTTCATCCCCCGGAACGCCTCGGCCACCATCTTCAGCCGGTAATGCGTCTCGCCCGCCTCCGGCGCGTGTCCCGGCCCGGTCATCCGGCCGATATGGCTGGCGTGTTTCGCGCTGTCGTCCTTCAGCTCGAGCAGGCCGGGCGCGAAGCGTTCTGCGAGGATCGCGCGGATTCTGTCGGATCGTGATGTCATGGGTGGATTGTGCGCCGCCGCCCCCCGGTTGCCAAGACGCCGGCAAAGGGCAAATTAGGGAACATGACGAGACTATGCCCATGACCCGGACCACCCGCCGCGTGCGCGCCTTCGCGCCCGACCCGGATGCCCCGGGCCGCGCCTGCGACATGCCCGACTGCGACAAGCAAGGCGAATACCGCGCCCCCCGCTCGCGCGAGCACCTGCGCGACTGGCACTGGTTCTGCCTCGAGCATGTCCGCGCCTACAATGCCGGCTGGGACTACTACAAGGGCATGAGCCCCGGCGAGATCGAGGCGCATCTGCGCGCCGACACCGCTTGGCAGCGCCCCACCTGGCCGCTCGGCCGCGCCGGCGCCGTCGGCGAGGCGGTGGAGGCCGAGCTCGCCGCCTTTTCCGGCCTCGGCCGCGCCCGCCGTCCCGAGCCCGAGCGCGCCCCGCCCGAGCTGCGCGAGGCGCTGGACGTGCTCGGCCTCGCCTGGCCGGTCACCCGCGAGGCGGTGCGCGCCCGCTACAAGGAGCTGGCCAAGCGCCACCACCCGGACGCCAATGGCGGCGACCGCAGCGCCGAGGAACGGCTGAAGACGATCAACCTCGCCTACGCGACGCTGCGCGCCCGCCTGCCGGCCGCCGAGGGTCAGCCCCGCGCCGCCGCCGGCGCCTGATCCCTTGCGCGCCGCGCCATGCCGAGTACTCTGACGACAAGAGACCTGAGGATGATGGATCGATGAACAATCTCGCTGCAATCGCCGAAACCCGCGGCACGCCGACCTCGGCGATCAACCTGCCGGACCGCACCGTCTCGGCGCGCGAGGTCTTCGGCATCGAGTGCGGCTTCGAGATCCCCGCCTTCTCCGAGCGCACCGAGCACGTCCCCGAGATCGACGCGACCTACCGCTTCGACCCGGAGACGACCATCGCCATCCTCGCCGGCTTCGCCCTCAACCGCCGGGTGATGATCCAGGGCTATCACGGCACCGGCAAGTCGACGCATATCGAGCAGGTCGCCGCCCGCCTCAACTGGCCCTGCATCCGCGTCAATCTCGACAGCCACATCTCCCGCATCGACCTCGTCGGCAAGGACGCGATCGTGCTGAAGGACGGCAAGCAGGTCACCGAATTCCGCGAGGGCCTGCTGCCCTGGGCGCTGCAGCACCCCTGCGCGCTGGTGTTCGACGAATACGACGCCGGCCGGCCGGACGTGATGTTCGTCATCCAGCGCGTGCTGGAGGTCGAGGGCAAGCTCACCCTGCTCGACCAGAACCGCGTCATCCGCCCGCACCCGGCCTTCCGCCTCTTCGCCACCGCCAACACGGTCGGCCTCGGCGACACCACCGGCCTCTATCACGGCACCCAGCAGATCAACCAGGGCCAGATGGACCGCTGGAACATCGTCGCCACGCTGAACTACCTGCCGCACGGCCAGGAAGTCTCCATCGTCATGGCCAAGCTCGGCATCACCGAGGCGGACGCGGCGGAGAAGAAGCGGATCGAGAGCATGGTCGCCCTGGCCGATCTCACCCGCGCCGGCTTCATCAACGGCGACATCTCCACCGTGATGTCCCCGCGCACCGTCATCACCTGGGCCGAGAACGCCCGCATCTTCAACGATGTCGGCTTCGCCTTCCGCCTCACCTTCCTCAACAAGTGCGACGAGGCCGAGCGCGCCACCGTGGCCGAATACTACCAGCGCTGCTTCAACGCGGAGGTTGAAACCGGCGTGCATCCCCGCCGCGGCGCCTGATGCCGGCCGAACCCTCCCGCAGCGAGGAATTCAAGCGCGCCACCGCCGGCGCCGTCCGCGCCATCGCCGGGTCGGACGAGGTGCAGGTCGCCTACCAGCCGGGGGCGGCGGGCCTCGCCGGCAAGCGCGCCCGCCTGCCGGCGCCGACGCGCGCCCTGCCGCCGGCCGAGGTCGCCAGGCTGCGCGGCATCGCCGATGCGATGGCGCTGCGCCTGCGCCATCACGACGACGCCATCCACGCCGCCCGCGCCCCCGTCGCCCGCGACGCCCGCGATGCCTACGACGCGCTGGAACAGGCCCGCGTCGAGATCGTCGGCGCCGCCCACATGCAGGGTGTCGCCGCCAATCTCCAGCGCAAGCTGAACGAGGACGCCGAGGCCGAGGGGCTCGACCGGATGAGCCGCGCCGAGCAGCTCTCCACCGCCCAGGCGCTCGGCCTGCTCGCCCGCGAGCGCATGGACCCGGCCTCGATCCCCGCCGCCGCCCGCCACATCCTCGATCTCTGGCGCGAGACCCTGACCGGCGATGCCGACCGGGCGCTGGACGATCTCGCCGCCGAGCGCGCCGACCAGGACGCCTTCGCCCGCGCCGCCCGCCGCCTGCTCGCGGTGATGGACCTCGCCGAGGCCGAAGCCGAGTCCGAGGAAGGCGAGGACAGCGAGGAACAGGGCGAGCAGGGCGAACAGTCCCTCTCGCAGGACAATTCCAGCGAGGGCGAGACCCAGACCCGCGAGGACGACCAGGACCTGCTTTCCGAGGCCCCCGACTCCCTCGAATCCGAAGCCTCCGACGCCGAGGCCGACGAGGAGACCGACGACGATTCCGCCGCCGCGCCGGACGAGGCGCCCGCCGGCCCGCAGCAGCGCCGCAAGCCGGTGGAAGATGAAACCGGTGCCGCCTACCACGCCTATACCCGCGCCTTCGACGAGGAAATCGGCGCCGAGCAGCTCTGCGATCCCGAGGAACTCGCCCGCCTGCGCCAGCAGCTCGACCAGCAGCTCCAGCATCTGCACGGCGTGGTCTCCAAGCTCGCCAACCGCCTGCAGCGCCGCCTGCTCGCCCAGCAGCAGCGCGCCTGGGATTTCGACCTGGAGGAAGGCCTGCTCGATGTCGGCCGCCTCGCCCGCGTCGTCGCCGACCCGCTGCTGCCGCTCTCCTTCAAGCGCGAGCGCGAGATGGAATTCCGCGACACGGTGGTGACCCTGCTGATCGACAATTCCGGCTCGATGCGCGGCCGGCCGATCTCGGTCGCCGCCATGTGCAGCGACATCCTGGCCCGCACGCTGGAGCGCTGCGCGGTGAAGGTGGAAATCCTCGGCTTCACCACCCGCGCCTGGAAGGGCGGGCAGAGCCGCGAGAAATGGGTGGCGGACGGCAAGCCGCGCAATCCCGGCCGGCTGAACGACCTCCGCCACATCGTCTACAAGGGGGCGGACGAACCCTGGCGCCGCGCCCGCCGCAATCTCGGCCTGATGCTGCGCGAGGGGCTGCTCAAGGAAAACATCGACGGCGAGGCCCTGGCCTGGGCCTATCGCCGCCTCTGCGCCCGGCCCGAGCACCGCCGCATCCTGATGGTCATCTCCGATGGCGCGCCGGTCGACGATTCCACCCTCTCGGTCAACCAGGGCAGCTATCTCGAACGCCATCTGCGCGACGTGATCCGCGACATCGAAAGCCGCGACTTCGTCGAGCTGGTCGCCATCGGCATCGGCCACGACGTCACGCGCTACTACCGCCGCGCCGTCACCCTGGTCGATGCCGAGGAACTCGGCGGCACGATGATGAAGAAACTCGCCGAACTCTTCGACCAGGACGCCGCCGAAAGCTGGGCCCGCGCCGCCGCCCTCCGCGCCCCCCTGGTCGCCTGAGGGCGGCGCCCGCGCCTCAATCCGCCGAGGTGAGCCGGAACTCGATCCGCCGGTTCTGCGCGAGGTCC
Source organism: Acidiphilium multivorum AIU301 (assembly GCF_000202835.1). Taxonomy (NCBI): domain Bacteria; kingdom Pseudomonadati; phylum Pseudomonadota; class Alphaproteobacteria; order Acetobacterales; family Acidocellaceae; genus Acidiphilium; species Acidiphilium multivorum. The sequence goes on along the minus strand of NC_015186.1, from coordinate 1,964,593 downwards.
TGCGGCGTATTGCCCGTGGCGATCGGGTGATCCGCGCCGAACCCGGCCGCCACCACCCGGTTCTTCGGCACCCCGTCCGCGATCAGCAGGTGCAGCACCGAAAGCGCGCGCGCCGCCGAGAGGTCGAAATTGTCCTTGTACGGCCCGCCGGTGATCGCCTCCTTGTCGGCATAGCCGGTGACGCTCAGCACCCAGTTGATCTTGTCCGGAATCTTCGGCGCGATCGCCTCGATCGCCTGCGCCACCTTCGCGATCTCCGCCTTGCCCTTGGCCGAGAGCCGTGCCGAGTCGGAGGGGAACAGCACCGCGCTCTCGAACACGAAGCGGTCGCCCACCACCTTGATGTCCTTCTGGTCCGCCAGCGCCTTGCGCAGCACGCCGAAGAACTCGCTGCGATACTGCTCCAGCGACTGCACCTTGCGCGCCAGCGCCTCGTTCAGCCGCTGGCCGAGATCGGCGATCTGCACGTGCTCTTCCTGGTCCTTCTTCTGCGCCGCATCGAGCGCTGCGGCGATCGTCGCGAGCTGCAGCCGCAGCGCCGCGATCTGCTGGTTGAGCAGGCTGACCGTCTGCAGCTCCTGCGCGTTCAGCTTCACCTGGCCGGCGAGTTTCCCGCCCGCCGCCGTCACGGCGGCGCCGAGCGTCGCGGTCTTCGCCGTGAGCGCCGCGTTCGCCGCCATCAGCGCGGCCTCGCGCGTCTTCGCCGCCTTCATCAGCGAGGCCATGCTGGCGAGTTCGTCCTGCAGCGAGGCCGTCTTCGACTTTTGCAGCGCCAGCACGTGCGAGAGCTGGGCGATCTCGCTGCGCAGCGCGGTGATCGTCTTGTTCCGCCCCGACAGCGCCACCGACAGGAACGCCTCCGCCAGCACGAAGACGAGCAGCACGAAGATCGTCACCATCAGCAGGGTCGACAGCGCGTCGACATAGCCCGGCCAGATCTCCAGCCCGTTGTTGCGGCCGCGGATCGTGCGTGCCATGGCTCAGCCCTTCGCCTCGTCGAACCGCGCGGCGACGGTCCGGGTCAGCACGTTGAGGTCGTGGCGCAGATCGGCGAGCCCCTGCACCCGCCCCTGTTCCGCCTCGGCGATCATCCGCGCGATCAGCAGTTCGATGTTGCGCAGATGCGCCCGCGCGATCTCGCTGCCGTTGCGCTCGTCGCTGCGTTCGGCGAGGCGGGTGAGGGCGGCCAGCCCTTCGCCCACCCGCAGCATCACCCGCTGCGAGTTCTGGATCGATTCCGCCAGCACGTTCATCCGCTCGCTCATCTCCGCGATCGTCCGCGTGGCGTCGTGCCGGCTCTCCTCGCTGCGCGCCAGCAGTCGTTGCAGCGCCTCGACATTCTCGGTGTTCTGCTCCAGCAGCGCCTGCGCATAGGCCGGCAGCCCGCCCTCGCCATCCGCGGCCACCGCCCCCGAGGAAACCCGCGTCAGCCCGGCGAGCCACTCCTCCAGCTCGTTGAAGAAGCGCGTCATCGCCTGTCCTGCCGTCAGGTCGAGGAAGCCGAGGATCAGCGCGCCCGAAAGCCCGAACATCGAGGAGGAGAACGCCGTGCCCATCCCCGCCAGCGGCCCGGCGAGCCCGGCCTTGAGCTGGGCGAACATCCCGTTCACGTCCCCGCCCGCGAGGTTCATCGCCGCGATCACCGCGGCCACCGCGTGCACCGTCTTCAGCAGCCCCCAGAACGTCCCGAGCAGGCCGAGGAAGATCATCACCCCGGTCACGTAGCGCGAGGTCTC